>DAOLPD010000027.1:0-23351 GCA_035417425.1 Bacillota bacterium | reverse complement strand
TCGAGAGAAGATACGCAGTAAAATCCGTGGGATTTACGTGAGGTAAATCCAGCACGGAGGACACGGGGACGTCAGACTGTGTGGCAACATTTGTGAGATAACCTATAACAGTCAGTCCTTGGAACTGTCACACTGATTAATATAATGATTTAAGAAACTGGCACCTTATACAAGTGCCAGTTTCTTTCTTTCTTCCAACCTTTTTAGCATTTCTTTAACTCCCAAAATATTCATTACTCTTTTGAAGTTATAGGCTAGGAATACTAACGCTGTCTCAGCTGTTACTGAGACTTTTCTTTTAGTCAAGAAGTAATAGGCTCCCCAACCCCTTTTGATAGTTCCAAAGGGATGCTCAACCACCGCTTGGCGAAGCCTATATCTTTCATTGTTTTGCTCTGTTTGTATATTGATAGTATCTAAAAAGTCTTGGTCTACATGCCGTGTTATGCTGCGACCTTTCTTACTAGTTGTACAGCGGGTTTTATATTTGCAATCTTTACAAGCTTCGTAGTTGTTATAATCAAATCCTGTTACTTTACCTTTACTTTTTCTGGTTTTTCGATTGTATAATTCTTTACCTGCTGGACATATATAAATATCTCTTTCCTTATCGTATTTAAACTTATCTGCATAAAAATCTATATCCCCAGTTCCATTGGAATATGTTTGTTTTGCTACATAGGGTATTATTCCTTTATCGACGCACTTTTTAAGATCTTCTGCCTTGTAATAGCCTTTGTCTGCTACTACTTCAAATTCCTTACCCCCAAATAATTTCTTAGCTCTTAAAGCCATGTTGTCCAGTTCTCCTAAGTCATTTGGATTTTGTGTTACTTTGAAGTCTGCTATTAGCTTATGTTTTTCATCCGCTGTGGTTTGCACGTTATAGCTTACATCTACATTATTGCTGTTATTGCTCATTAAACGTGCATCCGGATCCGTAGTTGATATTTCACTCTCACCTTTTTCTTCAAGCTCTTTTTTATAGTCTTCATATTTTAATTTTCGATTTTTAAGCTCTTCGATTCTTTCATTGATCTCTTTTAAGGAAGGTTTTCTGTCTGATGATTCGGCAATGTCCTTCTCATCTAGTTCTTTCATATATTTATCTATTTTTTCATCAATGTATTTTAAATGCCGATCAAGCTTTTTCATACTATAGTTGTTTTTCTTTGAGTTGCATGCCTTAAACTTTGAGCCATCTATGGCTACTAGTTCCTTCCCGAATAGCCCCCATTCGTCACAGAGCCTGTTAAAGTCTCTGAATACAGCTTTTAGAGCTTTTTTGTTATCCTTTCTAAAATCAGCTATTGTTTTAAAGTCAGGCTTTAACTTTTTAAGAAGCCATATTACTTCAATGTTTCTTGCAGCCTCATCTTCCAGCCTTCTGGATGAGCGTATTCTATTTAGATAACCGTATAGGTAAAGCTTTAATTTATCTTTAGGGTCATAACTTGGATGTCCTACTGCTGATGGATCGGTTCCAATAAATCCGAAGCTTTTCAGGTCTAATCCTTCGACATAGGCTTCAATTAGGCGGACGGGATTGTCTTCAGCAATGTATTCATCAATGCTTTCAGGAAACATGGTTATTTGGTATCTATCTTCGCCTTTAATGTATGCCATCTAAATACAGCTCCTTCATAAAAATACTTTCTTAGCTATATTCGACATAAAAATGAAAAATCCTTTTTGATTCTACAATATCCAGATAATGTAAAAGGCTGGTGACTTTGTCATCAGCCCCACCCTTTTTGAAAAGGATTTTCTTATAGATATCTTTTATGCATTTGGTGAATTGTCACACAGTCTGACGTCCCCGTGTCTCCCCGTGTCTCACATCCCCGCGTCTTTTCCTTGTCCTCAATTAACAATTGCAGTCTAAAGGCCTTTCAGTAATATGCCTGTTTTTCAAAAGCACATCAATGGCTTTGCTGTAATCTTCCTCAGCTACAAGTACTATCGGCCCTGTGCAGCCCATTCCGCTTTCTGAGTATATTCCCTCTTCGGCAAGAGAGGCCACAGCATTTTCAAGCTCAAGAATATCTATTCCAGCTACTGATTTTGTCACCGGTTTCTTCTCAAGCTCTTTTACTTCCGGCTTCGGTGCGGCTTTAGCACTATCAGCTGTCAGTCCCTTTAATATGCTGTCAAGTCCGGCCTTTCTGGCTTTCTCATATTCTTCCCTGGCTATCCTGGTAAGCCCGCCCTTAGCGCAGCTTGCCATATATCTCAGCGCTTCGCATACTACCGGTGCTCCTGAAGCTCTGGATAATATGCCTATTATCCTGCCGTAATTATCTCCTACACCGGGCCCATAACCGTATCCCAATGACTCATAGCTGCCGCCGGTTGTGAATGCAGAAAATATCTTCATCATAAGGTTGCCGGTCAGTGTGTCCATTACCATGACATCTGCTGCGGCCGACAGCAGGTCATTGCCTCTCATGACCACACCCCCGTCAGCTCTTACGGATTCTGAAAAATTAATGTCATATCCGTTGCTTCTGAGTTCCTTGAGAGCTCTTTCAACCTGTCTGGCACCATCCACGTTAAGTATTCCTACTGTTGGATTCTTAATGCCCAAAGCTTTTGCAGCAATTATTCCATGAAGGGCATTTTTGACCATCCCCTCAACCCTGTGAGTTGATGAAGTGCCTGTAGTAGTGGCAAGTATAAGCTCCCTGCCAAGACCCGGGGTAATAACCCTGCCCACTGTGGAAACGCCTATTGGAAAGCTGTAATGCATAGTAAGGGCAGCATCCAGCTCTCCATTGTCCAAAAGCTCATCCATCTTCTTATGCATCTCTTCTTCATTGTCTGTTTCAACTATCCTAAGCTCTGTATCAACCTTGGGGCCAATCAGCACAACTTCAAAGTCACTGTACTTCTTTGCGGCAGCCTCTGCTCCCTTTACGAGCTCCTGAGTACCATGCTCACTGCCGAGAGTAGTGAGGCCTACTTTTACCTTTTTCCCGAATTCCCCGGTCATAATGGCGTCGGCAATCTCGTTAAATACTTCCCCGATCATTGACTTGACTTGATTTTCAGACATTAAAATCACCCCTGCTTTCCATTCAGTAAGAAGGATGCGAAATCTTTCATTGCTTCTGCCACCATTTCCTTCACTTCTTCTTTGGAAACAGCACCTGCTGATTCTTCCCTGCCTGTATTTTTCTCCATTATGATGGATACACCGTCAAATTGGTTAGTCATTCTGCCAAGGAAAAGGCTTCCTTTTCCTACTATCATTGCCCTCTCAATGGCGCCTGACATGATCATTTCCCTTGCAGCCCCGACAAACGGCACTCCCGAAGGAATATGACCCTGTGTAGGTGCAAACCCCGGCATCCCATGTTCTTTGATGAATGATGGCATTGCCGTCTTATCAATGTCTCCCCTCTTTGCACCTAAAGCTGCTATCATTTTATAGTTTGCCAGAGGAACGTCACCCGCTCCTGCTGCTTCTGTTATTTCCGGGTTCTGCATTTCTACGGAGTACTTGTCTACATCAGTTATCTTCATTCCGACTTTATCCAAAGGCTTTGTTATCAAGGATTCCATTACGGCCTGAGGCGACGAGCCGGTACCTACTGTATGTCTGCCGACTATGTCAGTCCTAAGTACAGGGCTGACTCCATCATTTTCCGTAATTAGTATTGCAAAGCCTCCCAGACAATCCTCAAGCACCGGGACACCTTTATTCACATGGTCTCTGGAATTCATGCCCAGCTTTGCGGTTGCACCCCCTGCAACTATTGCAACGCTCTTGTATACTCCTGATTTCACCATTGCGGCTGCATTAATAAGTGCGTGGGTTGGTGCCGCACAGAAGCCCCTTGTATCTGAACCGGTGGCACCGGTAGCACCAGCTATTTCACATATCGCTTTGGCAAAATTGCCGCCGCCTCTCTGGTTCATATCTCCGCAAGCTTCCTCCGAGCATTCTATGACATATTCGATGGAATCGGCAGGAATATTATTCCTGTAAATAAGGTTTTTCAGTGCTATTACACCCGAAGCTTTAACTACAAGGTTTTCTGTCATTATATGTGCTGTCAGGTTCTTATCCTTATCATGAGCAGCCTTTACGCAGCCGACCAGCTTCTTGCCCATATAAAGGGGTTCGGCTCCTTCTTTGACTCTGCTTTCAATCTCAGACTGCTCAAAGCCTTCTTTAAGCTTTGCCAGCTCAGCTTCAGTATACATAGGCTTCTTTGCCAGCTTCGCCTTTATGTCTTCAAGGAAATCCTTTTCCAATGCAACAAGATCAAAAGCATCGCTGATCTTTATTGCTGCATATAATTCGCCCTGATCAACAATCTCACCCATCTTGCCCTCTGCATCGGCATCCTGGATAAGATTCTTATACCAAGGTTTTGCTATTGAATTAAGGTCATCGGGAAGCATATTCCCTATATATACCTGATTGGGAGCATATTTCACCGCTTCCTCATAACTTCTCACATACTCAGGAAATTTCTTTAAGAATTCCGATTCCGGATTGGCTTCATGTTCAAGTGCGCATGTGGTGCCGTAATGCATTATCATATCCGGCGTATGGACAAGAACATAAGCCGCTCCTTTGACTACTGGTGCAGCCATTCTTTTACACCTCCATAATTATTAAGTTAAAATAAGGGTGGTATGCACCACCCTTATTACTACTTTTCAAATACCGTCTGTCCGTGTATTTCTGTCTCAAGTGCTTTAAGAGCTCTCAGCACAATTGACCTTCTTAATGCTTTCTCATCTTCCTTGCTCAGGGCCGGATTCCCCAGAGGATGTGGTATTGCGATTGCAGGAACTATTCTGTTAGCCCCTACGGTTAATGAAATCGGAACAACGGTACATATATGCACTACCGGTATTCCAACCCTTTCAATTTCTTTTACCATCGTTGCACCGCAACGCGTACAGGTACCTCAGGTAGATGTAAGTATAACGGCCTGTACTCCATCCTTAACAAGCTCCTGTGCAAAGGTTGCAGCAAATTTCTTTGCATTGGCAACTGATGTCCCGTTGCCTACAGTTGCATAGTAGTATTTATGAAGCTCTCCTATAACGCCTTCCTTTTCCAGATCCCTAAGTACATCCACAGGGAGCACCCTGTCGGCATCTATATTGGCGTATGTCGGATCGTAGCCGCCATGAGCTGTTTCATAGGTTTCTGCAGTCAGGTCACTTACGCCTGTCAAATCATACTTCCCATATTTTGAAGCACTTGAAGATTCTATCCTGTCCGGATTGCCCTTGGGTACAATACCGCCTGAAGTTACCAAAGCTATTTTGGCTTTTTTCATGTCAAGCACCGGTGGATTTGGAGCAACTCTATCAAAATCAGGCATTGGATACTCTGTCTCGAACTTCTCTCCTTTGAGCTTTGCAACCAGCATGTCTACAGCCCTCTTGGATCCTCTTTCCGATTTGAATACGTTTTTCCTGACGCCCCTTGGGATATAGCCTTCTTCTTGAGGCGCACCGATACTCTCATTCTTGGCAAGCTTCAGTGCAAGCTTAGCAATTGCGGGAATTGCCTGTCTCATTCCTGTTGCAGCATTTGCTGTCTCAACTATATAGAGGTCCTTCTTGAACATATCAACACCCGGATTCTCAACATACATACCGGTAATCACGGGAATATTCAGTTTTTCCTTGACTGCTTTACAGATTGATCCGCAAGCTACTCCGTATCTTCCTGCATTAAAAGCAGGGCCGGCAATGAATAAATCCGGATTATACTTCTTAACCATTTCCAGAATTGCTGCGGAAGCTTCCTCCATATTCTCATTAAAATATGAATCCCCGCATATTACCGTTGCTACTATGTCGGCTTCATTTCCCAACGCTGCCTTTAGAGCCATTCCGGGACCAACTACGCCATCTCTTATTTCCGGTTTGACATCAGCCTTTTCTTCACCGCCAATGCCACCGTAGAATTGATTTATATAATGTACAACTCTAATCATTTAGAAGTTTCCCTCCTCTCTAGATTTGCTATTAGAGATAAATCCCAATACCTTTAAATAGCCTTAATACTGACTGTACTGTTCTCTTATTGAGCTTACTTCTTTGTTGATTGCGTCAACATCAAGAACCATTTCCATCATACCGCACTGTTCGTCATATACGCTTGCATCAACCTGATCCTTCAGTTCAAACATGTGGTATACTGCGAGCCCCAACGAGACTCCTGCCAAAGGACCTGCGAAAGTAGGATCTCCTGCTGTAACTGTTTCAGCAGTAAGCCCTGCAGATTCAGCTTCGGAAGTACCAAGTATTACGACAACATTCTCCTTGCCGTATTTTTCCGATAAATCCAAAACTCTCTTCTGATTCTCCAGGTCCATTGCTCCTGCAGCCGTTCAGACAAAGCATTCTGTAGCTGCAAATACTATTTCAGCGCCTGCTGTCTTAACGCACTCTTCTATTGCAGGAGCAGGAATACCATCTCTGTCGCCGATGATGATAACCTTCTTATCCTGTAACATCTAATTCATCCTTTCAAAATTAATATTCTACCGCACTTAGATTGCCAAAGCCTATTTCACTTGTAGATCCGGTTATTACCTGAAGCTCAGCTGTAATGCTTCCGTCTTCCTTAAGGCTTCCTGCGAATCCGCCTGCAATTGTATCTGCCGGCGCAAGGTAACCGATAACCTTCTTCATTGGCGGCAGTGAAATTATTTCATTTGCATTACCTGCTGTAACCACTGCATCTGCTGCTTTGTCTGCATCTGCAAGGGATTGTGAAGCGCCGTCCCTGCCTGCATATTCGTCTGTAACAAGAACAGTCTTGATTCCCTTTGCAGTTATCTTCTTGCAGTTCATCATTAGGTCGGTATCAGGATTTCCGAAACCTTCTTCTGATATTATGACTGCATCAAGATTCAAGTATTCTGCAAGCTTTGCAGTCCAGTTGGAGGACCTTTCCTTATCGGCAAGAGTAACATTTTCATTTGTAATTATTACTCCTACAAAATTGAAATCCTTGCCATGCCTTTCATAAAGATCCTCAATAATCGGGTTGTTCAAATGATTGTATGTCGGATTCTTGTCGCATGCCGATACGCAGTTTCCGCTGACTATTGCCCCATCCATAGCTTCTGTAGGATATATGAATGTAGGAACAATCTTCTTTGCATCCACTCCGTATACATAGGTGTCATGGAGCAGGCCCTGTGTCTGAAGCATATATACATATGCCACTCTTGGAAGATTCGGATATTGTTTCATTCCTTCCATTAAAGTCGGAGTTTCATATACCTTTACTTCATCAGGGGTTACATTCCTGCCTGCTTCTCCGAGATAAGCCGCTGCCTTGTAGCCTACCATTCTTACTGCCTGCTCATGCTCATGCTGCTGGAGTTTATCCACCGGTGTGCAGACAATAACAATGTTCTGAGTCTTTGAGAATGGTGTATACTCTGCTCCGGGACCGCTCATATCTATGATGCCTTCCTGGAATCCCACAATCTTGCCTGCAGTAACAACTGCAGCACCCTTTAATACGTTTGTTTTGCCAGAGCCGACAACATCTACCTTGCTGATCATGCCGGGGAATATTCCGCCGGGGCCTTCTACCTTTACTCTGGGCTCAATTACGTCTTTTACAGGCATTATTCTTGTTTCTTCACCTGGTTTTGCGATATCGATTTCAATCTTTGTCAGTCTGGGGTCACCGCTGACCGCCTCCAAAAGTTCTGCCTTGTTGACATATAGAGTTCCCTTTTCAACCTTGGTAGCATCACCGAATTGTACATCCTTAATGAATATATTACCCAACTCTAAACGCAAAACGTTCACCTCCCTAATAATTTAGATAGTGTAAAAACACAGTTAATTATATTTTTTCTTAAAGATTTTCTTTTATAAGGTTTTCGACGGCTTCCGGGGTGCAGTTTTCTGCTCCGCTGATTTCTTTAACCTTTTCCCCGTTTTTGTATACGATAAAAGTTGGAAGTCCAAGTACCTTCTGCCCGATTGCCAGTCTTCTGTTCTGAGTAGTATTCAGCTTGCACATTTTCATTTTATCTCCGTATTTTTCAGCCAGAGCGTGCACCTCCGGCATTAATGCCTTGCAGGGTTCACATTTTTCACCCCAAAAATCAACCAGCACAGGACCTGTTGCTTGAAGTACTTCTGAATCAAAATTATCCTTGTCTAGCTCAATCATATTTTCACCTCCTTTAATTTTCAAAATTCTTTTCAATGTATTTTTCTGCGTTGACCGCGGCTATTGCGCCATCTGCAGCTGCTGTAATAACCTGTCTCAGTGATTTTATCCTTACGTCTCCTGCTGCGTATATTCCCTCAACTGATGTTCTCATTTCTTCATCTGCCTTTATATATCCCTTTGCATCCATTTCTACAACGCCCTTGGCAAAATCAGATATCGGTTTGGTGCCTACGAACATAAATACACCGTCAGTCCTGAAATCCGTAACTTCGTTAGTTTTCACATTCCTGAGCTTGATACCCTCTACTATCCCGTCGCCATAAATCTCCTCAGGTACCGTATCCCACATTATATCAATCTTTTCGTTTTTCATTGCCTTCTCTGCTATGGACTTTGCAGCCCTGAACTGATCTCTTCTATGTACTATTGTGACCTTTTCCGCAAACTTAGTAAGGTATATGGCTTCCTCAACCGCCGCATCTCCGCCTCCGACAACCACAACTTCCAATTCGGCGAAGAAATCGGCATCACATGTTGCACAGTAGGATACACCTTTTCCCCTAAGCTCTGCCTCTCCGGGAATCCCCAGCATCATCGGCTGAGCGCCTGTTGCAATTATAATTGTTTTTGTGCTTATTTCTTTGCCGCTTCCCAGTTTTATTTTCTTTATCTTTTCTGATGCATCAATACTTAATACTTCGTCCTTCACAAGCTCGGTTCCGAAGGCTTCCGCCTGGTTTTTCATTCTTTCCATAAGCTTGGGCCCTGTCGGCATTTCAATTGAACCCGGATAATTCTCAAGTTCTTCCGTGGTACCTGCCTGTCCGCCCCATTTAGCCTTTTCAATTATCATTGCACTCATCCTGGCTCTTGATGCGTACAAACCCGCAGCAAGACCTGCAGGTCCTCCGCCTATTATAACAACATCATATACCTTGCTCATTTATACTCCTCCCTTTACTTTGTAATACTGTCGAATGCGCTTTCAAACAGCTTCAAGTCCACAAATCTAAAATCATTAAGTATGCTGTCATTCCATAACGGTGCTTTGACATCCCTCTGAAATTTCTCCGCTGAAGCTATACTGCTCTCCATGACTGTAAGAGACTCGATGTCCAGAGAATCCCCTTGTGCAACAATAATGCTTCTGAACGGAGTTTCATTCGGCTTGACGCTCCCCATCAACGGATGGGTAATAAGCTTTGCTCCTTTGTGCACCATATCCCTGGCCGACTTCAATACATCAATATATTCCCCATCAATAAATATTATATCCAGGTCCTTACCATACCCATCCCTTACCAGGCTGTTGTTTGTCAGAACGATAATATTTCTATCCAGTCCCATCCCTCCAAGCAAATACTAAAACTACGGATATCCATTCTATAAAAAACAAAAAGAAGTAGAGATTATGCCTCTACCTCTGTACAATACCTGAGATATTCTTTGATAGATGAGCAAAGATCTCACTTATCAAGTTGACCCTTCGGTGCTTACGCTTCCCAGAGTTGCGTCCGGTAATCGGTCCTTTTGCCTGAGAGCTTCATCGTAAAGCATCTTTTTATGATTTGCCCCTTCGGCGCCAAAACTGGTCTCTCCCGAAAACCATCACTCGCAGTATTCATTTTTCCTCTATTCTTTATAAAATATAGAAATAATCTATATGGCTTATATTTGTTTTTATTATATTCATAGTATATAAGAATTTTACTCTCTTGTCAAATTTTTATCAGTTCATATTCCCTGCTGCCTAACCCGATTTCCTCCCCGTAAGATAACTGTCTTGTTCCGTCAATATTTCCATATAACCCCCTGAACTTGTCTTCTCCTTTTCCATGATTGCATTTCAAGCTGCTGTTGACGTTTCCTGTCTGTTCGTTCACAAGGTCATAAGATGCGGCATCAATTGCGACAGGGTCCTTGGAGGCAAGTATCCCTATATCAGGTACTATGTGTGCCCCGCTGAAGCCGTAGCAATCACACAGCGGAGTAATATCCATCAGTACATTAATATATCCTACATTTCCGTTTTTATTTTTTACTGCCCCATAGGCATATTCTGTCATCCTCTCAATGAATACGGGTATTTCCGTATCCCATTGGGGATATATCGCCCTTATCGGACATATGGAAATGCATTCGCCGCAGCCGATACATGTTTCCCCGATCAATGCATGCTCTCCTTCTTTTGTAATTGCAGCTACCGGACAATACTTCAGACAGTTTTCGCATCCAACGCATTTCCGTGATACTTTCGGCCTGACCACTGAGTGCTGCTGCTGTTTCCCGGCTGCAGGGGCGCAACCCATTGCCAGGTTCTTGATTGCCCCGCCGAATCCTGCATTCTCATGTCCTTTAAAATGTGACATCACTATCATCTTAGATGCGCTTTCAATTTCCTTGGAAACCTTTACCCTGTCAAAATGCTTTTTATTTATCTCAACATCAACGGAATTTTTGCTTAATATTCCGTCTGCAATTATAATTGGGGCATTGACAACTGCATAAGCAAAGCCGTTGTATATTGCTGTCTCATAGTGATCCACTCCGTTTGCCCTTGAACCGTTATACAATGTATTGGAATCAGTCAGGAAGGGTTTTCCCCCTTTTTCTTTGATCTTATCAACTATTTGCCTCGCATAAGTAGGCCTGATATATGCTGTATTTCCTTTTTCTCCAAAATGAATCTTTACCGCTACGATATCATTCTGTGAAATCATATCTCCGAATCCGGCTCTGTCAAAGAGCTTTTGCAGCTTGACAAGCAAGCTCTCCTGCCCTGTCTTGGAATATACTCCTGCAAAATACACTTTAGATTTCATCATACCCGCTCCTATACTTCAAATTGTACTGCTATGGCACCGGGGCCTCCGTGTGTGGCTATCACTGATCCGGCCTCTCCTTTTATAAACTCTTTGATATTAAACTCCTTTTTAAGCTGTTCCTCCAGAAAATCCCTGCTTTCAAGGTTCGTGATATGATTTATTCCCACTGTCCTGCCGTCTAAGGACCAGCCATTGTCTTTTATCTTATTCATCACGGTTAATATTGCCTTTTTCATTCCCCTTGACTTTTCTAACAGCTCCAGTTTCCCGTTTACTACTGTAAGAATCGGTTTTATGCTCAATATCGAGCCTATCACCGAAGCAGGAACCGAAAGCCTTCCGCCCTTTTGGAGATACTTTAAGGTATCCAGTATGAATATGTACTTCATCCTTTGTTTGCTTTCTTCAATTTGCTTCACTATCTCTTCCGCTTCCATGCCTTCCTCAGCCAGCCTGGCAGCTTTGATCGCCAGCAATCCGGCACCAAGGCTGACACCCATTGTATCTATGACATGTATATCTGACCCGTCCATCTGTTCCTTTGCTATTACCGCCGAATTATGTGTACCGCTGAGTTGTGAAGAGGCGTGAATGGAAATTACCTTATTTCCCAGGGCTGTTTCCTCCCTGTAGGCCTTGAGAAAATCTCCCGGTGTTACTTGCGATGTTGTAGGCAGAACCTCTGCCTCTTCCAGCTTTTTCAAAAACTCTTCCAGTGTCAAATCTATACCATCGATATATGAGGTATTGCCAAAATTCACCTTCAAGGGCATCACCCTTATACCGTATCTGTCAGCATAATCCTTTGGAACATCACATATTGAATCTGTTATAATCTTTATACCCATAAATATTCCTCCATGCAGAAAAATTAATGCATACCCGGAAACCCTATCTGCCTTAATGCCTCATAAGCAACAATTGCTACCGAGTTTGCAAGATTCAGTGAGCGGGCATCATTTATCATAGGTACTCTTATGCAGAATTCCTTATTCTCTTCAAGAAGAAGCTTCGGCAAGCCTGCAGTTTCTTTGCCGAAGACTAAAAAACAGTTTTCCTTATATACTGCTTCTGTATACGTTTTCTTTGCTTTTGTTGTTGAATAAAAGAACGATCCATCAGGATATAGGCTCTTAAGCTCTGCGAATGAATCATAATAATAAATATCCACCATGCTCCAATAGTCCAACCCTGCTCTTTTCAGATGCTTATCGTCCACCGAAAATCCCAGTGGCCTGACAAGATGAAGCCGGCTTCCCGTGGCTGCACAGGTCCTTGCAATATTCCCAGTATTCTGAGGAATCTCAGGCTCTACCAATACAATATTCAAACTCAAGCTAACAACTCCCGTAAGTAATTAATACTCCGTTAATGCAACATCTATTTCGATTTTCCCCAGTTTCTCCAACAGCAGGGGTATGCATATGGTCTTCAATCCCCTTGTTGAAAGGGCCATATCCTTTCCCACCAATACCGTCGGAGGCGTAATGTCAATCTTTATTCCATTGTTAAAAAACTCTGTTGATACATTACCCATAATCATATTTCCAAGTTCGGCAATTGCACTCTTAGCCATATCATCCAATTCCTTGACTTCGGTTCCGAACATCATGGTTGAAGCAATGTTGCATGCCGTAATATTATTCATGCTGAAAAAAACCTGCCCCTTTATTTCTCCTGCTACACCTATGATTATTACAACATTATCAGAAGCAAAGGTCGAGTTTTTTATAAATACCTTCCCCCGTGAAGCTGTTTCATTGCATACCATTTTCATTAGATTGACTGATACACTGATAAAAGGATTAATATATTCTACGTTCAAATCTGCGTCCTCCAAATATGTTCAACTTGGCTACTTGGCTATATAATATATAATACCTTATTATTTCTTCATTGCCAATAATTAAAGGTCAAAAAAGGAAAGAAACTGCCGGAAATCAAACCGGCAGTTTCATATTATGCTTAGAACTCAGGAATCAACAGCCTCTGACCGGGATAAATCCTGTTCGCATCTTTCAACTTGTTGTACTCAGCCAGTTTTTCATATGTCAATCCGAATTTCTCAGCTATTTTCCAAAGAACATCTCCAAGCTTCACCTCGTACTCAACAGCCGCCTGGGCTTTCTTTTCCTCCGCCAGCACCCTTCCGTCAACCTTGATATTGGCTGTACCGTAATTGGCTATGTATTCCATTACAATCTCATCCAAACCGGGCAGTTCTGTTATAACAGGGCCCGGTGCAAACATTGTATAATTATCTCCTCCGACTGCCATAAAGTCATTGGTTGCAAGCAGGTATTCCGCATTGGGATCCAGAGCCTTACCTCCTATTTCCGCTTTTGTTATCCTGCTTCCTGCAGCAGCCGCCGGATCAAATGCAAATCTTATCCCTGCAACATGAGGGAATCCTCCGTTAGGAGCAGGATACTGCGATACGCCATGCTCAAGGGCTGCAACGATATCAGATCCCTTAATTTTCTTTACTACTACATAGTTTCCGAAGGGCAGCACAGTGATTACTTCCCCCTTGGTTATGTCTCCCACATCTATTGAGGCTCTGATCCCGCCGCCATTTGTGATTACCGCATCCGCGCCTGTTGCTTTCAGTATTGCTTCAGTTATGAGATTGCCAAGGTTTGTTTCTCTCGTCCTGACATTATCCCTTACGCCATCAAGTTCGATTTCTGTCCTGCCTATTACCTCTGATGTTATCACGCTCTGCTCTGCCTTAATCCCTTCGATAGCCTGAAGTACTTCAGCATCTTCAGTCAATTGCTCCGTTTCCTCTATTGCAATAAGTGAAGACTTCGCAGCTGTTACCTTGCCGTTCTCACAGACCAATTCAACAATACCGAAATTTTTGTCATATTCACCGGTCTGTACTATGAGCGTATCGCCGACCTTCAGGCCTTCCGGCAGAACCGTATGGCTGTGCCCGTCAATAATAAGGTCAATACCGGCAACCTTTTCAGCTACAAGCTTGCTTGTATATTCAGAGGACTCATCCAATCCAAGATGTGCAAGAGCGATAATAATATCAGCTTTTCCTTCCAGTTCCTTAACCATTCTTCCTGCCGCGGCTGTCGGGTCTTCAAAAGTCAAGCCTTTTACATTATTCGGGTTTGTCTTGTATGTAGTTTCCGGAGTGGCCAGGCCGAATATGCCTACCTTAACCCCCTTAAGCTCCTTAATAATATAAGGGGACAGAAAAGCGCTGCCGTCCGCCTTGATAATATTAGCAGCAATTATAGGGAAGTTTGTTATTTTGCTAAGTTCAAGAAGCCTTTCCTGCCCGTAATTGAAGTCATGGTTTCCCGGGACCATGGCATCGTACTTCATTATATTCATGACTTCGGCAACACTTTCACCCTTGACAATTGTGGAAATAGTCTGCCCATGGAATGTATCTCCTGCATCAAGTACCAGGACATTCTCATTAGAGCCTCTTATCTCCTTAACCTTGGATGCAATCTTTGCAAAACCGATTTCACTGCTGCTTGAAAGCAACCTGGAGTGTGTGTCGTTGGTATGTATTATTGTTATGTTTACACTCTCATCCGCCCATACGCCGCCCATAGGAAGAAGCATAGCAAGAATCATCACAATAGTAAGCAGCCAGCTTATTCTTTTGAAAGACCTGTTCATAATCATACCCCCACAATAATTATTTGCATGTACCATAATTTGTACATACATGTATACATTTCAATTATATCATAAATTTGTAATTTTAATACAATCATATGATATAATCAATCCTGCCGTTTGGAAAAATCTCTGCGATTCTTTCCCTGAAAAAGCTCTCCATATCCGAAAGCGGCTCTTTATCATATACATATTTTCCATAGCCGAATTGGCCATATTTGAAGCGTCTTTCTTCCTCATTCATCGGCAGGTCATTACCGGGAAATATTTCGCTTATGTTTTTCTTTGCTCTGGAAGTAAACCTGTGTGAAATTACTTCGAAGCATATGCTCCTGTTTATGTACGTACTAAACTTGTATTTCAGCATTTGGAGCAGCTCTCCGTAATCCTTCTTCCATCCCTCATAAAGCAAGACGGGAGCTATTATAAACCCTAAAGGATAGTCATGCTCGGCAATTTTTTTCGCCGCTGACACCCTTTCCTCCGCTCCCGGCGTTCTATGCTCGTATTTCTTAATCACATTTTCAGCGTTAAGACTGAACCTTACAGTGGTATGCCCGTTATGCACAGCCTCAAGTATTCCTTCCACATCTGTGAATTTAGTTACAAACCTGAACCTTCCCAGCTCCTGACTTCCGAAAAAATCTATGGTCTGCCTCAATATGCCCGTATATGGCTCAACGGGTACGGGGTCAGAGGTGGCCGCCCCCTCAAAATACGTAACCTCCGGCTCCCTTTGTTTAATATACTCCGAAGCTTTTGCGAGTATTTCCTCCACGTTCACATATACCCGCATATAAGGCTTCTTACCCAACTGTGTGTTCAGATAGCAATACATGCACATACCCATACAACCTGTTGCAAGAGGAAGCTGGTAATGGGCAGAAGGCTTACAGCTTTCAAAATTCAAGGTCCTTCTGACACCGACTACAAGTGTGTTCTTGCCTTCCGAATATGCCTGTACCGGTGTCTTGCCCGGAATATCTGTTACTCTGTTATGGGACTTCAACATACCTGTCTGAACATCCTTGCCTTTAAAATCATCGAATAGTTTCCGCCCTAAAGGGTATTTCAAAGCATCCTGTTCAAATAAAACCCGTTTCGGATTAAATGGCATAATATCAAATCCTTTCCTTGAAATATACACAGCCTTTGCCGCATACTTATTATCTGCAAAAAAAAAATTGACTTGCGTCAATCTATCAGCTCTAATGTGCTGATTACAGGATAGTGGTCCGATGCATCCGATTTAAGCACCTCATATGACTTTACCCTGAAATCCCTTGAAACAAATATGTAGTCTATACGCTCATTCAGCCCTTCCCCTTCAAAGGTCGACCTATTGTCGTTATTTCCACAGCCTGCACAGTCCGTGTATCTTTCGGTAAGCATCCCAAGCTTGTCCGCTTTTGAATTAAAATCCCCTGAAACTATGGAGTTCCTGCCGTCTTTAATCAACCCTACAATCTCTTCAAGCTGAATATCTCTTTCTTCCTGATCAAGCCCAAGATGAGTGCTGTAAAAGTGTATCCTGTTTCCGTATACATTGATCACCGCCCTTAGAATTGTCCTTCTCTCCCCGTTGGACGGCAATTTGCTTACTTCATACTCTTCTATGGGAAATTTACTCAGTATCGCATTTCCGTATTGGCCGTTCAGTATATTAATGCTTTTCCCATAAGCATATTTCATTGAAAGCTTGTCTGCAATATATTTGATCTGGTCCCGGAATCCGGTTCTCACTGAGAACCTTTCCACCTCCTGAAGAGCAATTATCTCTGCTCCCGAACCCCTTATTGCCTCTGATATTCCGTTCAAGTCCAGCTTATTATCTTTATTAATCCCTCTGTGAATATTATACGTCATCACTCTTATTTCCGGCATAACATTAGCAGCACTGCCGTCATTCCGATACTCAATGCTCTTTTTCTCCAAAACAGCAGGAATGCTCATACTGATGAAATTCATATATCCCGCCGCCAATATTGCAGCGATAAAGAAAAAAAGCTTTTTCATGCTGTTTCTTCCCTTTCAAAATATTTGCTTACTCCCAACATTATGTTAACATAATGTTGGGCTATAGTAAAACAAATATTTTGAAAATTTGAATCACAATATGAACTTTTCTATGGCCTCCGCCACTCCATCCTCCTGATAATCCCCTGTAACATGATCAGCAGCCCTCTTCAGGAGTTCTTCCGCATTCCCCATTGCTATTCCGAGACCGGCATATTCAATCATGCTGATATCATTTTCATTATCTCCGATCGCAATAATCTCTTCCCGGTTTATTCCGTACATCTGTGCGAGTATCCTGACGGCATTGCCTTTGTTAACTCCTTTATTCATCACTTCCAGATTGTGTTTCATTGATTGGCTTACAGATACTATTCCGGTTTCCATAATGCCATCCCTCAGCTTTTGTATCTTCTCATCATCTTCATCGAATACAACAGCTTTTAACACTTCGGTTTTAGCCGCCTCAACAATTTCCTCTCCGTCATCAACAATTCTTATTTTTACCTGGTCTTCTTCTCCGACGTACTTATTCCACTCTGTATAACGTAATGATACATTTATCAGCTTTTCTGAGTATATCGTATTTTCTGTAAAAAAGTGGCAATAGGCTCCGTACTTGTGACATAATCTCAGCATCTCTCTTACGGTATCCTGACTCAAAATATCCCTGAAAACAGTCTTTGAGGCATCTTTTATTATCGCACCGTTACTGGCGATAATCGGTGTACTCAATCCCAATAATTTTGCATATATTCTGGCGGAAGTATAGATCCTTCCTGTTGCAACTACCGCATGCACACCCTTCTCCCTTGCCCTTCTCAACGCTTCCCTGTTTCTGTCGGATACTTTCTTTTCCTTGTTGAGAAGCGTATAATCCATATCTGTTACAAGCATTTTGTATTTCAAACTGTCCCTATTCATTATTCTCCTCCATGTTTACTCTTAAGTATTTATACTTCTCTGCTCCTCATATAGAGTATGCCAGTGGTTCCCCGGCCACAGTGGCTCGAAATCACACATCCCGCGCTGGCAGTTATTATTTCGGTACCTTCCAGCCTTTGTTCAAGTACGCTTTTAAGATACACAGCCTCTTCTTCCGCCAATGAATGGGTGACAAAAACCCTCCGGGTATCTATAATATCCCTATCTGCCAAGGTATTCTCCAGCATGCTTTTTAAGGCCTTTTCTTTTTTGCCTCTTATTTTTTCTTCGAGAATCATCCTGCCCTCTTCAACCGCTATAATGGGCCTGATGTTTAAAAGCCCTCCGATAAAGCTTTCCAGCGCAGTACATCTTCCGCCCTTGTAAAGGTAATCAAGGGTATTTATGACAAACCTTGTCCTGACCTGCGGAACCAAACCCCTTATATTCTCTGCAATTTCAGATACCCCAAGGCCTTTTTCAGCAAAATCAACTGCTTTCATAACCAATAACCCTATCCCGGTGGAAAGGTTCCTTGAATCTATGACTTCTATTCTTCCCTCAGGAAATTCCTGTGCTGCAATTCGAGCATTCTGGACAGTCGCCGAAAGCTCTGAGGAAAGTCCTATGTATATAATGTCCTCTCCCTTTTCGATATAATTACTAAATGCCTTACAAAAATCCGAAGGGGAAGGAGCAGATGTTCTGGGAAGTATATTCAGCCTTTCTACTATTTTATACAGCTCATCTGTTTTTATATCTATTCCATCCCTGTATGAATCCCCGTTGAAAATAACATAAAGCGGCACAATCGAAATGCCATGCTTTTCAGTAAGCTCTGGAGACAGATCGCATGTGCTATCTGACATTACCCTCACGGACCCCATTTTGTTAACAACCTCCTGAAAAATAATTGTATACATTTTTATTATACATCTATAATCCTAAAACTTCAAAATGTACAAATAAAAAGAACCATAGCTTCTGCTACAGTTCCTGATAATCATATTATGGTGCGCGAGGCGGGATTTGAACCCGCACAGCCTTGCGACCGCTAGAACCTGAATCTAGTGCGTCTGCCAGTTCCGCCACTCACGCTAATGGAATTATTATATCACGTAACTTTTTTGAATTCAACATGAAATTTTTGTACTTCGGTTTTTCTGTCTCCGAGAACATACATGCTTATAAAATAGCGAAAAATGCCTGCTTTTTTTATTGCAAAGCACTTTACTTCTTTCCTGAAAGCCTTGAGAATGCTTCTCTCATTCGTACAAGGCTCATAACCGCCATATCTGGTTTTTTCCAATATTGTTATAACCTTTGAAATATGGTCAAGGTTTTCACTGAAGCTTAATCCGACTCTGTTCATAAATTCCCTGAGTGTCTCTTCTGTCTTCATCTCAAGTCCCGCATGTCTCAAATATCCATTAACATCTTTTATATAATCTGCCGCGAACTTTCTCCCGCTGCTGTGTCCAAGGCCAATTTCTGCTGTTATCTGCTTCACATACAAAAATATAACTCTTGCGGTCAGAGCTGACAAAGCGATCAATAATATTATTTTTGCATAATTATGTGATTTTTTTACATCCCCGCTGATTGTACCGTTTCCGACTCTTTCCCCATCCTCAGGCTGCCCAAAGTATCTTGGCGTACCGACTCTTTCACTTTCCGCTGTAGCTGTGTCATTGGCAACACCCCCGGCTGACTCATTCTTTACACTCCCGGGCTTAAGTATTTCAACCACCGGATACTGCGGGGTAGGCTCAAAGGTTACCCAGCCATATCCGTCAAAAAACACCTCCACCCAGGCGTGGGCATCGGTACCCCTTACCTCTCTTTCTTCAGTTCCCTCATAGCTTGCAATAAATCCTTCCACATACCTGCAGGGTATTTTTAATGTCCTCAGCAGTACCGCCATAGAGGTTGCAAAGTATGTGCAGTAGCCTTCTTTTCCTTCAAAAAGAAAATAGTCAGTGAATTCTCTGTCTGAAGGCAGCTGCGGAGGTTTGAGAGAATACACATAATTTTGGCGCAGATATTTTTCTATGGCTTTTGCCTTGTCGTAATTGCTGATATCAGCATTTGTGATTCTTTGGGATAATGTCTTTACCCTTTCGGAAATATTTCCCGGCAAGGCAGTATAGCGCCTCAAGTCATCTTCTTCCAGAGTCTCTGCCCCGAACTTTCTTAGCTCCGCTACATCAATGTAAGGGATTATGCTTGTCACTTTGTATGCCGTATCTGCTGCAGCAATTCCGGAAGCATAAACCTCCGAATCTTCATCCATATATATCCTCTTTCCGCCGTGCTGTATCCGGTATAATGAATAAGGGGCAAATATGGTAGAAGTCAGAAGCTTCCTGTGTGATATCTCCAGATCCCTTGTATAAACCTTTATAGCTTCTCCGTAAGGAAGAGGCATTAAATGGCCCGGTTTGTACTCTTTATACCTTTTTCCCGACTTATTCCAGCTGTTCTCATAATATCTGTCCATAACGGTTCCCCTGAGATAAAACGTTTCTTCCCCCCGTGTCCTTACAAGCATAACCACTGAATCATCCCTGAGTATTTCCCCGCCCAGTTTTATGCCTGAATATCCTGCGGAGCTGAAGCTGTATGATTCCGGCGCATCATTCCTCCATTCCGTAATAACCGGGAACAGGCTCACAGCTTTATCATTAAGCCACGTCCACCTTACAGGGCCTGCTTTCAAGGGCAGAGCTGCAGAAAGCAATAAAGCCGCCGCAACTACAACTCCGGAACAAATCATCCAGTTACGCCCTGCCTTGTACTCGATAATACAGTCTGCCTCTATCCATTCCCGGAGCCTCTTCTTAAATGTCCGATATGAATAAAGCATTATGGATGCAAACAGAAAAAATGCAAGATAAAACCTCGCGGATTCGACATAGACAAACCAAAAATAGGCCATTGCTGCAGTACCCGTAAGAATAAGCGGAAGAGCTCCTCTTCCCCTATATACAGCAGCTGAAATAATCAATGCGGCCAGAAGGGTAATGACTATGATAAACAGCAAGGAATATGCCCTTTCAAAGTAATTGTAACCCGCCAGATACCCCAGGAGCCATGTTTTAAACTCCAGTGCCTCTTTTATATAAAGCTTCACTGATGCAGGCTCCTTATAGTAATAAAAAATCAGAAATCCTGCTGCGGGAATCAAAGCTGCCGAAACAGCTGCCGGAAACAAAACCAGCATCGATGCTGAAGCTGATGCAGACAGAGAAATCAGGAACACTTCAATCAAAGGCATATCTATCCCGACATAATCCTTAAGCACCATGTTGAAGCTGAAAACCATCATAAATATCAGGCTGTAATAGAACAATGTTTCTTTTATATTCCTGTTATTCATAATGCCCTCCCAGTACCTGATTTATATCATCCTCCAAACCGACCACAAACACATTCAGGCCGCTGTTCTTAAGTATTTCAGCGTTCTTTCCGTCATCAGCGCCGTCTCTGCACAGATATACTATAACAAGCTCTACCCCTGAAGCTTTTAATGAAAGAAATGCGGAAGCGTTCTTTTCGATGCAAGGGGTTATCACTACTGCAGTAGCTTCCCAGTCCAGCTTTCTTGCTTCTTTTCTGACCAGATCCCCAATGGGTATATCCCCTTTTGATGAAAGCTTGCTTACGGCATCAAGGAATAAATTAAACCTGTCGGCTCTTTTCGCCGAAAGGCTCACCAATTCTTCTCCCTTTGCCGTGAAATTCACGGACATTGAATTTGCTAAAGCATATCTGATAATTGATACAGCACATTCCGCTCCTTTTTCTTCAATATCATAAGCTATCTCCTCATCAAATCCATAATCGTACAAATCAAGAAATACGATTAAGTCCGCAGAAGCATTGAGTTCAACATTTCTTACATAAAAATCTCCTCTGTGTGCGGTTACCTTCCAGTGTATTTTTTTGAAGCTGTCTCCGATTATGTATTTCCTTATATCCTTAGTGCCGGTGCAGTCCTCGTAAGCGGCATGCTTGACAGCTGAAGTACCATATTGCTGTCTCATTGGGATGTCAAGATGCTTCAATAAATGCACCCTGGGATATACAACAAGATATCTGTCGTCATAAAAAACCTTTTTCCACTTGAAAATGCCCAGAGTATCTTCAAATATAGTTTCAATTACCCCTATTTTATATACTCCCTTATGCCTGCATTCAAAATCTCTGGACATGGTGGTTATCATTTCGGGCATTATGGAATAAACCCTCTGTTTTTGCTCTTCACCGGCTAGCCTTTTGGGAAGGCTGGCTATGACCTTCAAATAAGGAATTGGTATAATGCCTGCATTATACCAATCGGTCTTAAGGCTTACCCTGTCCCCCCTTACCGCATTACTGCTTATTTCCCAGGTGAGATTTACAAGGTTATTATATACGTACCTGCCGGATGCATAGGATATTATTGTAAGAAATAAAGCTGTCAGGAAGATTCCATACATGAATACGCCTCCTGCAAAAAGTGCTGCAGCAAAAATGAGCAGAATCAATGCAAGGGCTTTTTTATTCATCTCAGCCATTAATGTTCGCCACCGGTACTTTAATATTTCTTAAGATTTCTGCAAGTACTGAGCATTGATCCTTACCCTGTATTGCAGCTTCGGATTTCAAAATGATCCTATGGGCAAGAGTGCAGAATGCAAGCTCCTTTACATCATCAGGCAGTACGTATTCTCTTCCCCGGATAAAGGCAAGTGCGCGGCAGTTGCAAAAAAGTGCCAGTGTTCCCCTTGGGCTGCAGCCAAGGTACACATCCTTGTGTTCCCTTGTACCCCTAACCAGCTTTACAATATAATCCTGTACGGAATCATCCACATGCACTTTTTCAACCTGCCTTCTCATTTCCAGTACTTCCTCCACGCTGATAACAGGTTGTATGTTCTCCAGCGCTTTATCCGACCTGTCTTTGTTCAGAATGCTTTTTTCTTCGTTATAAGTGGGATACCCCATGGATATCCTGATTGAAAACCTGTCTATCTGTGCTTCAGGCAGCGGAAATGTGCCTTCGTATTCTATGGGATTCTGAGTTGCGAGCACCATGAAGGGCTCCGGCAGCTTCCATGTATTTCCGTCAACTGTTATCTGCCGCTCCTGCATAGCCTCAAGGAGACTTGACTGTGTTTTTGGAGAGCCTCTGTTTATTTCATCCGCCAAAATAATATTTGATGTTATCGGCCCATGCTTGAACTCAAATTCGCCTTGCTTTATGTTGTAGACCGTAACACCTGTTATATCTGACGGCAGCAGGTCGGGAGTGAACTGTATCCTCTTAAAGCTGCAGCCGGTTGATCTTGCAAGCGCATGAACCATAGTAGTCTTGCCTACTCCGGGAGCATCTTCAATAAGCACATGGCCTCCCGCAAACAAAACTACCAATAGTTTTTCCAGGATATCCTTCTTGCCGACGATAACCTTTGATACACTTTCCTCAATCTTTTTTACAAACAAGTCCTTGTCTATCATAATACATTCCTCACTGACCTACGATAAAATTGACGCAGAAAAATCCCTGAAACTGTCATGATACATTGAGATGCCTACAATTATATTCTATTTAATATATTCTGACAATTCAATCAACTAAAAGTGAATTTTTTTTTAAAATTATTTCACAAATTATGAACAATGCGACATATTTGAAGTTTGCATAACCCTCCGCAAGAGGCAGTATAGTATATCGACGCACACGGATTATGATTTTGACAGGCCTACTGCAATGC
>DAOLPD010000026.1:11331-23425 GCA_035417425.1 Bacillota bacterium | reverse complement strand
TTCTCTCGATTCTGTTGCCCAAAGCCAATAAGTGCTCGCTGATATACAAGGCTAGAGCTCTGTAGGATGACTACAAACTTCAGATATATCGCATAATTCTTCTTATGCACAAGAAGAGGCGGCATTTACGCCTAAATATCGTTCTTTATCGTAAATACCGCCAGTTGTGTCCTGTCCCGCAGATCCAGTTTAATAAGCACTCTTGTGATGTGGTTCTTCACTGTGCCTTCGCTTAAGTATAGCTCATCAGCAATTTCTTTGTTATTCTTCCCCTCTGCTATCAGCCTGCATATCTCTTTTTCACGATCTGTCAGAAGCTCTGCTCTGGAATCCTTGTGCTTGGACCTGTCTCCCCGGGCAAGCTCTGAGAATTTGTCCAGCACCTTTACCGCCACTGACGACTGTATAAGGGCGCCGCCATTATATACCGTACGCACTGCCCCGGCAATCTCCGACGGTGAGGCATCCTTAAGCATATAACCTGAAGCACCGCTTTTGAGAGCATCATAAATGTACTCATCGTCATTGAAGGTAGTAAGCACTATTATCTTTACCTCCGGAAAGTCCTTTTTTATCATGCCGGTGGCTTCCACACCGCTTACTTCCGGCATCTTGATATCCATAAGCACCACATCGGGGCGGTGGCTCCTGCATGCTTCGTAAGCCTTTCTGCCGTTATTGGCCGTCCCGACTATCTGAATATCCTCTTCTCTTCCAAGTATAAGCTTGAGGCCTTCCACCAGGATGTCCTGATCATCAACCAACAGCACCTTAATCATTTCTTAACCTCCAAGTATACGATACCCTTTAAATAAAACCCGTCGCTGCTTCCTATTTCAAGCTTTCCGTTGAAAGCCTCCACCCGTTCCCTGATTCCCTTCAACCCGTAGCCTTCTTTCACAGTCTCCGCTCCTGCGCCGTTATCAGCTATGTAAAATGTTATGGATTCATCGGAATAATCAAGCCGGACCGATATCTTTGCTGCTTTGCCATGCCTTACAGAGTTAGTCATTGCTTCCTGAACAATATGGTAAACCGCTATGTTCGCCGCCGAATCCTGAAGGTTAGACTCGCCGGAAATTTCAAGCTCAATCTCCACACCGGTTTTTGCGGAAAACTCACTTACGAGCTTCCTTATGGACTCAACCGGTGCAAGGGCAGTACCGGTTCCCCTCAGAGTCTCAACCACCTCTCTGATACCTGCCATGCTTTCCTTTGCGGTTTTTACCGAGCTTACCAGCAGCTCTTCCGACCTTTTGGGGTCTTCCTTCAAAAGATGCTCAGCCATCTGCAGCTGCATGATAAGGGCAGTCATATTATGTCCCAGGGTATCATGTATGTCCCTTGCTATACGGTTCCTTTCATCAACTACCGAAAGCCGGTTCACTTCGTCGGTATACTGTTTCAGCTTTTTATGTGCGTCCAGAAGCTCCCTGTAGAGTATATCCTTTCGCTCCCTTTCTTCCTTGTTGTGCTGTGCAAAACCCGAAACAACCAATATAAGCAAATTGACCATAAGGAAAAAGACCAGCTGGGATACGTTTGAAAGGTTGAAATTATAGTAAATCAAATATATATATTTTATTAGAGATACCACGACTGTTGCAGCCCCGATCATCATACCCCTTCTGAGGCCCAGCAGCAGGGATGACTCCAACAGTACGGCTATATAGAAGGAATGGAAAAAGTAGTTTATCAAGAGCCTTGAATTGTATTCAAGAATATATACCAATGCTATATCGAGGATAAAGGAGAGACAGTACAAATTGTTGTAACGCTTAATCAAACCTCTTCCAAAGCCAACCGCCAGGTACAGCGCAAATATGAATACAAGCACATATAGCCTCTGCCGCTGCGCATTTTCAAAATATAAGGCAGTACAGAACAATAAGGTAAGTAACACGGCCTTAATAATGTTAAAGAGTCTTCTCCCTTTTTCCATACCGATAACCTTCCATTGTTTTGAATTAATGAAAATATTATACAATATCAGATGCATTATATCCATGATTATTAATATATGCGCAGTATGCTCCCGTTTCAGCAGTATTTTAAAGGTTATCCCCATACTCATTATTCAATATACTTATGCTCACATACCTCTTTATCAAAAAAATTGCATTTATAGCGGCAGTTCTTTATGCTGCATTCCTTACAGCAAATGTTACCCATATCAAAGCAGCTTGATATGTCACATCTCAGGCATTTTTTCACAACATGTCCATTGGACTTTTTGTCCCTATTCTTAATAAAAATGCCCCTTTCATTAACTGTGAATAATTTTCTTGCAATCCCGCAAGCATTGGTTATCATAGAATTCTGTCCATAATCCAAGCAAACACCCCCCTTGAATATTAGTAGACATATAGTCCAACAATAATTTTATCTTACTGGACTATGCGTCCACTGTCAACATTTTTTACCCCTATTTGTCCATTTTTAGCCCGGATTGGACAAATTGTGTTAACATCATACTATAAAAATACGCAAAAAATTTATTGCAATATTCTGAGGTGCATTTACATGGAATTCGGTGAAAGATTAAGAGATCTGAGAGAAGAAAAAAATCTGACAAGGCATTTACTGGCGGATAAACTGAATGTTTCTTATTCGACAATATCAAAGTATGAAACCAATATAAGATTTCCGGATAAAGGTACATTAATAGCATTAGCGGATTTTTTCGATGTGTCCCTGGACTATTTGCTGTGCAGAAGTGACATTAAGGATACAGCGGACAAGACACTCAGCAAGTGCAAGGAGCAGTTCCTGGTAAACTCCTCCGGGAACAGATATATTGCGGATGAGGACTTATCTCCGGAGGCTATTGAGGAAATTGAGAAATTCAAGGAATTCGTACAGCATAAGTATGGAAAGAAGTAGATTGTATAATAGAGGTGCACAGGTATGGACAGCAATACTTCTGTATTAGATACAAGTACAATTGCAGAAAAGTATGGCCCCCTGGTCTCCTCCATCTGCCGGCGGATGATTCAGAATGCGGAAGACGCAAAGGATGCCGCCCAGGAAGCATGGGCGGAGATTATAAAAGGCCTGCCTTCATTTAAAGGAGAGGCCAAACTGTCTACATGGATATACACTGTAACTTATCACTCAGTAATGCATTTCTGCCAAAAGGACAAGATTTATTCTACAAAATTCCTGCGCGACTATTTTCATGGGGATTCCCTTGAGGTACCTTATGACATTGATTATGACAAATCTCTGTGGATAAAAGAAATGTGTGACAAGTGCCTGACAGGCATACTTCATTGTCTTGACCGTGAAAGCCGTCTGGCATATTTGTTCAGGGATGTTGCACAGCTTTCCTACGAAGAGATTGCCGTGATTATGGAACAGGAGCCTGCAGCAATAAGGAAAACGGTATCCCGCAGCAGAAAAAAACTCAGGAACTTTCTGAACAACGAATGTGTTCTGTTCAATCCTTCAGGCAGCTGTAAATGCCGCATGAAGAATCTGGTTGAAGATATAATGCTGCCGCAGGAATATCAGAAACTGAGACGCTTTGTATCCAGAGTCAATCTCTATAAGGAGTCTCAAAGCATACTGCCTCAAAAGAATTATTGGATCAGTATTTAAGAATATGTCACAATTTCTCCCTGACCTTCTCTAATATTAATGAAAAGCCTTTAACAGGTATAAAAAAACGGGAGGGTCATAAATGGATACAGAAAAAAGAGTACAAATTTTGGAGCTTGCTTATGCAGGAGCTTTGGTCGATTCGGTAAGATGCTTGAAGAACGAGGGCATACTTGAAAAGGTAACCGAACAAAAGAAAAAAGAACAGTTTGCATTAGGTAAACAGCAGGCAGAGCGTTTTGGCATACAAAAGCCTGAGGAAGTGTTCCTGAAGCTGTCGGAGATTTTCAACTGCGCTTCATGGGAAATCCTTGACAGGGAAGAGGGTTTCACAGCAGAATCAAAAGTCTGCAAGCTGTGTGCACTGGCTAAAAGAATGGGTACCGACAGTCCGTGCCGCATCTACTGCCTCAATCCTATGGAAGGAATGATAAAAGGAATCGATCCAGCAAAAGAGTTTAATGTCGAAGAAACCTTGTGGGATGGAGAAAAATGCAAAATAGCGGTAAAATAAACGAATAAACCGAAAAATGGAACGGCCTCCGTTCCATTTTATTTACATAATCTATTGTACTATTATCCTTATATTTATATTAAAGTTGGGCAGTAAAGACTCATCAGCCTCCGTAAGGGTTATTTCCACAGGCACCACTGTCTCTCCGTTTTCCTGCACAGCCATATTTGATATCCTGGAAACCGTTCCTTCATATTCTTTGTCCGGATTAGCCAAAGGACTGATAATGGCTTTACTCCCCACTTTTATATCCTTTATAAAATCTTCTGCCACATTCGCCCATACTATCAAAGTATCCAAATCCAAAATGCTCATAATCTGCTTTTCGGCGTTTAGACGGTCACCGGCTGCATTATTGATTTTTTCGATAACTCCGTTAGGAATATCACATATTATTTCATTTCCTTTAATACCGCTTTCAGCAATCTTATCCTTCAATGTCTGCAGCTGTGATTTAAGTGAGATAATATTCTGCTCTTTTATTTTCATGTCCAATACACTTATGTTATAAGCAGCCCTCAGCTTTCTTTTCAAGTTCTCAAGGTTTATTTTTTCATTCTCAATTTCCTTCTGCTTTTGCTCCAGTACTGCTTTGGAATCCTCAAACTCCTTTTGCGGTATTGCCCCTTCTTTGAGTAATACCCCTTTATTCTCTAAATCCTTTTCAAGCTTTTTATATTCTATCCGAGCTTTTTCCAAATTATTTTTCGCCTGTATTATTTCAGGCTCGTTTTCAATATTCTCATTGCGCCTGTCGCCTATGTCTTCTTTAAGCTTTTGCAATTCCAGCTCAGCGATTTTCAGGGAATCTTCCTTCTCTTTAATCTGCTCTTCAATTTCTTTTAAGCTCAGTGTAATCAGCACATCGCCTTTTTTCACCCTCTGCCCCTCTTGTACATGCACTTTTTCAATGGAAGCGGGCAAATCTAACATTATGCCTTTGGTCTGCTTTGTTTTGACTACTCCAAAAGCTTGAACCGTTTGCTGAACCGGAGTATTGGCCTGTTCCTGCTCCTGATCAGCCAATGCAGGCGACGCATCTTTTTTGCCGCAGCCTGCCGCAAATAGGATTATTAATGTTACCAAAAGAGCTATTAATATTTTTTTCATCATTCCCATACCCTTCCGCTCCTATTCATATTTAATGGCATCTATTATATTCAGCTTGGAAGATCTGAAGGCAGGCCCTAAAGACGCGGCTATGGTGATGGCAATCCCCACTATCACGCAGGCAGCCAAAGAAATCCATGAAATTTGTATAAAATCCTTAATTGAGCCTCCCAAAGCTTCTATAACCTTTTCTACATTCGCTACAAGAAGCAAGCCGATTATAATCCCGGTCAAGCCGCCTATCAAGCCTCCGGTAAAAGCCTCGACAAAAATCATTTTTATAGTCTGCCTTTTATTCATTCCGACAGAGCGCATAATGGCCAGCGAGCGCTTACGGTCAATAAAGCTTATTATCAGATTGTTAAAAACCCCGAAAACACAAATAACCAATGCCATAATTCCAAAGCCGTTAAATATCCCCAATATTTTGCTGTTTGCTTCCATGTTTTCTTTCATACTTTGCTCAACGGACCTGACCCAGGGATTTCTATTTTTGAATTTTTCCTGAATGCCTTTTGCTACCTCTTCCGGATCCTTATTTGTTTTTATATATATTTCACTGTACTCTTTAACCGACATATCGGATTTTAAGAATCTCTCCCCGATAAGTGCAAATTTGCCTTCGGAACGGTTTGATTCGATAAAGCCTATGACCTTATACTCAAATATGCCCTTTTCTGCTTTCAGCTTTAAGTAATCACCTTTTTTAATTCCATATTCATCTTTAAATATATTTGTAATAATAATGTTTCTTCCTTCATCCAGTTCTTTAACCAGCTTTTCAGCGTCACCCTCAATATCCAGGACCAAATAATCAAGGGTTTTGTTTTTATTAACTCCAAGCATGGATCTTATTTCAGTATTTTTACCCATGACTTGAGTTTCTCCGTATTTAAAATATTCTCCATATGTATCCAGGACTCCGTCCACGGAAAGCAGCTTGTTCTCTGTGGAACGATCCGCAGGCCAGGACCAGAAGGATATATCATATTTAACCTCCTTGTAGTAATTTACCGTATCATTGATTATGCTTTGGCTCAGGGTATAGATCATCAAAAGCACTGAAATGGACATGCCCAGCAGGATAATATTGTTCAGGCTATTTTTATTATCCCGCAGGTTCTGGGCAGCCAATATTCCTTCACTTCCGAAGACCCCGGCATATATGAACCGAAACAGCCTAAGAAAACCATTTGTTATATGCGGCACAAGCATCACAACGGCAGGCACCAGTAAGAACATGCATATAACACCCGCAGCTATTCCGGTATTATCAGGAGCAGCCCTCGGTACCACAACGGCTATTGTCAAAAATAAAACTCCCGATACAGTTTTCCATCGCTTCTTTTTGACTTTTTTCTCTATGGAGTTCAAAACAATATCCCTTATCGCAATCTTGGAAACCTTTCTGACAGGCAAAAAGGAGCTTATCAGTGACAAAACCAATCCGACACAGAATCCCATAATTAATTGTCCGATGGTAAAGTAAGCCTTGAAGTCAATATCTGACTCCCACATAGGTGTTATCTGCATGACCATGAGCTTTAAAATGCTTATTCCCAAGATATCTCCCAGTATACCTCCTATAATTCCGTATACCATGCTTTCAGCCATTAAAACACGGTTGGTCATTTTTTTAGTTGCACCGATACTGCGGAATGTCCCTATTACGGGAAGCCGTTCAGCCATAATAACTTTGAAAGATGTATAAATAATAAATGCACTTAAAATCATTACAAATACAACTATTACTAAAAACATTGCCGATACTTGCTGAGTTTCACTTTTTAACATTGCCTTTGATATGGTCGGCTCCACCCTGTACCCAGGATAAGCCTTTGAAAGCTCCTCCACCATCATATCCTGGTCAGAGGAATCTTCAAGACCTACGTATATTTCAGATACCTTTCCCTTGTTGCCGTACAGCCCTGCCATTGTTTCCCTCGGCACAACAATATATCTGCTTTCACCATCCTCTAAAAAAGGGCCAACGGGTTGTGAAATTCCCGATACTATAAACCACTTTTTAAACCCATTCATATAAATTCCCATTGGATCGCCGGGCTTTAATCCATATTCTTCCGCCATTCCCTTTCCGATGATAGCCTTATTGCCTTTAAAAGGTATAAGTTCATACTGCTGCTCCAGTATAATTGGATTCATTTTGTCCAGGTCTTCCAGGTCAATACCTTGTATCCCTATCCGTACAGTCTCACCCTTTGCCTTATATTCTCCGCCCCCCTGTACCATACCGACAGCATATTTCAACCCTTCGGGGCGGTTATCCAGCAGGTTTGGTGAAATAGCCCATGACTTTGCCTGTTCCCCTGCGGTTACTATAATATCTGCGCTGCCGAAATATTTTCGCACCTGTTCCATAATCATCATCTCAACAGTTGTTGAAACAGCTGTTGATGCAAAAAATAAGGCTGAAGACATTATAATGGAAAGAAGGATCAGAAAGGTCCTAAGCTTCTTTTCTTTTATATTTCTGAGAGTAAATTTAATTATAATCGACACCTGTTCACCTTCTGTTCATTAGGCAATCCATCAGTATATACGAATAATGTTGGAAAAGTACTTCCTTTTTTATCAAAACCAACCAGATTTTTATTAAGCATTGTAAATGAAAAAGCAGTTCTCCTGAAACTATATTCCGGAGAACTGCTTAACTCATCCGCTTCTACATGCCATTCCAGCTATTCCATGAGGTTTCGCCGTTAAGCCTCCTTTTCCCTGAAAAGCCTTTACCGCCGGGGTTCAATGTAAACTCAAATTCACCCGTCATATTACCCTCAACAAAAGTGCCCTTGAAGACATTGCCGATTATTCTGCCCTCCAGGGTGAATTCCGCATTACCGTATACCCCCTTTATCACACCTTGCTCTTCGGTTATAATCATTGAGCCGTATTCTGTCATCCATAAACCGGCAAAGGAGGAGGCTGCTGTTTGAGACTGCGCCGCATTTCCCTGCACCGGAGCCAGCATCATACTGCCGCTGTTTACGGCTCCTGGATTCAAACCAATATTTGCAGCCGGATTCTTTATGTTTTCTATAGGGCTTTTTATACTGGTCACGGGGTTTGATACCGGATCTATAACTTTTTCCTGTATGGAAATCACAGCGTTCTGTTTCGGCATATTAGCCTCCTGCTTCACACCTTCAAGGGGGTCATAGCTCAAGCCCTTTACTATTCCGTCATGTTCTATGGCTATTGAATAGCCCAGTTTCAAATCCTCCGATACATTCTTAAAACTGTAAGTGCTCCTTGAGCTTATCTGCGCTCTTCTGCCGGCAGTCCTTATCTGTGTGCCGCCTGTATCCGGTTCATCCGCCTGAACTGCCTTTTGAACCAAAACCCTGCCGTTCAGCTTGGTAGACAACGTAACATCGCCGGTGTAAGCTTTTGCGCTTTTACTTATGGAATTGGTAATAGTACCGTCGATATCATTTCCGTTATTGGTGTAATTTATATTCAGAGTGCTTAAGGCAGGATTGTAAACTATTCGTTCCCTGGGAAAATCCGTTCCCTCAAAAGACAACCTGGGATATATCCTATCCCCTCCAATAAGATCCGCGGGCAGTGAAAACATCCCCTGGGACACATTTGCAGACAGCACATTTTCTGCTGAATCCCTCTCAATAACTATATCCAAAGGTCCTGTGTAACTTCCTGAGACCTCTCCCTTTATCACATCATTGAACGCATCCCCATTGAGGGTTATCCTTTCAAATGGCACCCTGGCATATCCCAATTGACTGCTTCCTTCATATGTCCACAGGGCTACACTCTCATGAGGCCTGTACACATTGAGTGATACATAGTCCTCCGGCCCCAGGGGTACGCTGTATGAAAACCTGCCCCGGCTGCCAGTCATTACCTTATGGTTTTCGTTGCCGCTGTTTTTTCTTTTTATAATGATTGTAACCTCTCCTATATAAGGGTCATTTCCCATCGAAGCGGTTCCTTCAATTTTATCCGTATATGCATCTGCACTGCCTGACAAATATACATATATACGGTTTGGAACTATGTTTGTAGTATCTCCTGTCCAGGTCAGACTGCCGTCTTCCAGCCAGGTGTTGATTTCTCCGTCATATATTGCTTTCCCGTTCACTGTAGCCCGCAAACTTGCGCACTTCCAGGCACCGCCCAGTATTCCGTCGCTCTCCTTTGTCAAGAACACCTTCTTAATATTTGCTATAGGAAAATCGTGGGAATCTACATATAAGTAGTAATAGTCATTGTCTCCCCTCTCAAAATCGTTATACCACTCTTTATCCAGCGCCTTGCTTTTCCATTGGGTTCCATCTTCCAATATCATACCAAAGTAAATATCATCATCCGTACCGGCACCGTCCGTATCGGAAGTCCTGATCTGAACAGTAAGAGTGCCTATTGACCGCCCATCCTCATGATATGCATCCAGATTCCATTTATCCGAAAAACCGTGATACAACCCTCTTTCTGCATCCTGCAGCAGCTTGGAGGATAATGCTATGGACTCGGAATAAGCCCTGTCCAGCCTTTGCATCCTTGTCATGCCCCCAAAGGGCTTGCCGGCGGCAACCTTGCCCTTGCTCAGCAAATCTTTGACCTCATCATAGGAATAGCTGTAAACCCAGTTGCTTCCCCCTGCTATACCCGTATCCAAATAAATATCCTTAAAAAAGTCCATCCAAGCTTCATAATCCTCTTTGGAAGCACTTATGCCGTAAGTGTTAAAGGAAGCCTGCCGGGCAAGGTCTATCACACCGCCAGCATCAAAGCTCAGAAAAGTCCTCTGCATGTTAGCAGGGCTGTATTGCTCATGAGCCTTCCCCTTATCCTGATAAAGCAGCTTGTCTGCATAAGCCTCCAGCTTGCCGTGCATTTCCTTTGCATCATCTGAACTATTCATATATACTCCATTGACTTCAGGGTCAGGATTAACATAAACCCCATGGCAGTATAAATCGCCCACCGCATGAGTGACCCAGCCGGCAGCCCAGGCTATCTTCTTTTCGTCACCCGACTCAAGGGCCAGGCGAAGCTGTTCTGCAACAAAACTGCCTACTTTCTCATAGTGGTACCTCTCGAACCAAGGGGCTCTGTCAAATATAATAGCGGCAGTATTTGCAGGTATATCAGGGCCGGTTGCACCCCAGGCCGCAATATTGGGGTACTTTTCCATCGCTCTCCTTATGATGCTGGTTTCAGGGAGTGCCCCAGCCACATCCACAGTCAGCACAGCATGGGCACCTGCCTTAAAGGCGCTGACTTCCACAGGCTGCAGTATCATAACAGAAATAAGCAATACAACAATTAACCTGCTGCATATCTTTTTAGATGCCTTCATCATGCAATCCCTCCTAATAAAATGGAAAAAATTCAGCAATATTACATGACAAATGATATCACCAAAACCATAAAATTACTTCCAAATAATTGATTCCTTTGTATAAAATTGCACGCAAATAAAAAAATGCGTCTTACGACGCAATTATTTATATTCCAATACCAATCCGACTCCCACTTCTCCAAGTTCCGCAACCTCCGATAATGCCAGCTTGGATTTCAAGTCTGTGCAATGGCAGGCATGAAGATTTTTTACACCTGCCTGCTTAAAATATTTTTTTGTCAGCTCCAGGGCCTCTTCTTCAGGGTTCAATAGGTGAAGCCCCCCTATAACATCCGCAATCCTGTCGTCATTGCAGACTTTTTTTGCATACTCTATAATATTGCATATGCCTGAATGGGAGCATCCGGTAATAATAACCAGCCCGCTCTCCGATTTATAAGCCAGGGCGGTATCATCCCTCAGGAAATCCGGTTCATCAATGCCTTGAACCCTTCGCTTTCCTATAGACTTCTTATTCTCAAAGCTGTTTGTCCTTTCTATTTCACCCAGGAATACCAGCCTTTCTGTAATCCAGAAGGGCTCCCTTTTCAAATTCATATCAAAAAAATCTCCCAGTGCCTTCTCGGTAATGACAGAACCTATTACTTCATTATCATTGTACTTACTTTCAAAAGCCTGTGGATGAGCAATAAGAACAGGCTTCCTGAATCCGATTTTTTCAATCATTGCCTCCGAATACATCCTTATCATTGGCTCAAGCCCCCAGGTATGATCGTTATGCCCATGGGATATAGCCGTATAATCCACATCATACAGGCTGATTCCCAGCTTCCTGGCATTGGTGATAAAAATGTCCGAGTAACCCGTGTCGAACAGAATGTTTTTCCCGTCCGCACGGATAAAAAAGGACACACCGGGTTCCCCCAGCAGATACCGGTCAATTATCGTATTGTTGTCAACCAGAACTGTGATTTGCATAAATACTCCCTCATCTCAAGATATTTTGCTGTTACATCAAGATATATTAATTATCATGCTAAACCACTTTGCCGAATAATCCGGATAACTCATATGACTTTATACAAGTTCCCCCGGAGGATTCCCTGTTCTCAGTGACAGCTCCTCTTTCCCAAGCAAAACAGCCTGAAACCCCTTGCTTGCCGCAATCATACCCGCCGCCTCCAGGCTTTTCCTTGACAATACATTAACAAAAACCTTCCTGTTATTAAAAACAGGAAGGCCCAAACTTTACACGGATTTTTTATAGCATCCTACTTTGCACCCTTAATCACTCTGATTTCTACATCTTGTTTTTCAACCTTTGAGCTGATTGCATCAACCTTGGTTTCAATCACGCCAAGCTTTTCATAAGTCTGGCTATATCCGTCGAACAAGGCCTTAGAATCGGTATCAAGCTTGTTTTCAATACGCAAAACATCTTTTTGCAAGTTTCCGACCTTCGCATCCAGGCTTCCGACCTTCGCATCCAGGCTTCCGACCTTCGCATCCAGGCTTCCGACCTTCGC
>DAOLPD010000026.1:0-11231 GCA_035417425.1 Bacillota bacterium | reverse complement strand
ATCCAGGCTTCCGACCTTCCCGTCCAGACTCTTAAATTCCTTATACAATTTTTCCATTAATGCAAGCATTTTTTCTTCCAAGGTCTTCACTCCCTTTTGGATATTATAACATATTTTAGAAGCAAATAGATATAGCTGTTTTATCCATATTTTAGGCTATTCATGTATTGTTTCAAAATGATCCTCAAATGCATCCAGTTCTTCTGCCAAGTATCTTGTTTTTACCCTTTGCCTGTCCCCTTCATGTAACTTCTTCTCCATAATACCCCCCTATATATTTATTTTTAGTATTCCATATCATTTTATATCATTAAATGCCATAACAGTATTGCAACCGTCTTTATTATCACTATAATTGGTGCAACCATAAAATCTATCTTCACTATTCTTGCTCTTCTTTACAATCATATATCCATCTTTGCATTCTGGACATTTAAAAATATCCTTTCTTACAACTCTATCATTTGTCATAAAATCACACACTTCCGGATCATTAGTACATATATATAACGGTAATCCATAGTTTTTATTAAACTCATATTTTATTGGGTAATTACAATTAGGGCATCTTAGCTTGAACATTTCGACAACATTCATATTCATCTCTTCGGAATGCTCAAGGTTATAATCTTTTATTAGTTCAACAAGAAATCTTGAAGGTCTGTGAAGCGGGGCTGCAATATAAACCCTGTTTTTTGTCCGTGTTAACGCAACATAGAAAAGCCGTCTTTCCTCTGCAAAGGGCATGCTGGTATCTTCATAGGTTACCAGCTTAATAATCGGATCATCCTCAATCTGACATGGAAATCCAAATTTGTTTTCCTTCATATTGACTAATATTACATTGTCAAAGCCTAATCCCTTTGAACTATGAGCAGTCATACAGGTAATATCTGCTTCAGGGTATTTATTGCATTTAAGTTTATTATTTGATATTTCTTCAAATTCTCCCGTTCTTAATAGCGTATAAAAGTCAAAGCCATATCTGCCTATCATAAGTATTGAGGACTTCGTACCAAACTCTGCCAGTATTTTCCCAATTGCCTTGACAATAGCTCCGGCAAGGTTTTTCTGTACATTAAATGAATCATCATATTCTTCCAGCACAATCGGATTATCAAGGTGTTTAGGTGATATAAGCTGCTTTTTTATCTGCATTGAATTCTTTTGAATAAAGTTGCCCACAATATCAATCAATTCCTGAGAATTTCTATAGGTATGAGTAATCTGAAGCTCTGTACCGCTGCCCATCATTTCTCTGAACTTAGTAAATAGAGTAATATCAGAGCCTGCAAAAGCAAAAATAGACTGCCAGTCATCTCCTACTGCTACTACCTTAGCTTTTGTAATATCCGAAAGGCGTTTGGTCAAATTAAATCGTTGTTTGGCTATGTCCTGAAACTCATCAATAATGATATATTTGTAAGATAAGTCTATACCGCACTTTTCCATCTCCAGCAGATAAAAGTTTGCATCATTTATCATGTCTGCAAAATCAATCTGATTATTACTCATTAATATTTCCTGATAGTAATTATATACCTGTTCGGCAATATCCAGGAATAGAAGCGTCCTCACATTGTCTGTCTTTTCTCTAAGTACCGAAAATCCATCTGCATCATATCCTGAAGTTTTAAATTGCTGAATAAATTCAAGTAAAAACCAGATAAGTTTATATACATACTTGTCCTTACCTGTTTCAACGATTTTTTTATATATTATATCTAAGTCTCTTGGCTTTAATATAAATCCTTTTCTCTGAAGTTCTTCTTTCAAATGATCCAGCAGTGAACGTTTATCATTGTAATATGACCATGTTTCTATCAAATTTGTCTTAAAATTTCTGTGCAGTTCTCTTTTATCGGCTATACCCTTTTTATACTTTTTCAGCTGTTCCGGAGTAAACCTATTGCTAAATAAACTTTCAGTAATTCCGAAGTGCTCGATATAGCATTCATTTTCTCCCTGTTTTATAAAGAAATCCGGTGTGTATTTTTTCTTTGAGCCCGGAATTGCAAATGGATATATTTTTTCGTATTCATAATCGATACTGTTTAAATATAGAAAATTTGCAATCTGTACTTCCTGAACAGAACGCAAATACTCTCCTGTAAGTGTTTTTACATATTTGCTCCTCTGATTCTGAACCCTTTTAATATACTCTCCAAGTCCGCTTTTTAGTGTCTCATAATCCATTGCTGCTTTGTATGCATGATATGCATTCAAACTGTCAAATTTTAATATGTCTTCCGGCAAATCAAAATAATATCCTAAGAACAATATAAGATTTCTCATCAGTTGTTTATTGTTAAAGACTGACTTTTCCAGCATCTCAAAAACAATTTTATATGCATACATATTAACTTCCGGAGGCTCTGGGGTTGAACGTTTGATAATTTCATAAGCAAAAGAATGAAAAGTACATATCTTTGCTGCTATCTTAAGCTTTTTATTAATCCGGTCTTTTAGTTCATCTATTGCTTTATTTGTATATGAAATAACTATGATATCCTCTGGTCTGATCCCCTGCTTTTCTACCAGAAACTTAACTTTGGCCGCCATCGTGGTAGTTTTCCCCGCACCTGCGCCGGCCACAAGCAAGCAATGATTGTCATCCGTTAAGACCGCACGCCGTTGCTCATCATCAAGCCTAATATTTGGATCAATATCTGATAACAAATTGTCAAAATAGTCTTCATACTCTATCAATTTTCTACTAATATAATTTTCATTATGAGTTTCAACACTTTTTGAAAAGTGCTGCATCTTTGAAAAAAAACGCTCGGCTTGAATATCATCGATTTTAAGAGTTGATGCATTAGTCTTTATGTATTGCATAGTCAAAGGATTTGCTATTGAATCAAAATACTTTTTGTATAGGCTGTAAAAATGATTTGATTCCTTTGCTGAGATGTATTTATCTGTGTTAATGATTTGATTGTAGTCTTTATCAAATGATATTAGTGCATTTTTAAACTCATTATAATCAAAAGCTTGTAACGGAACTTCTTCAGACACCTCATACATGTTTATACTATTATTCTCTAATTGATTTATAAGGTTTTCTTTTTCTTCGGATCTTATACTATCGGAGATTATATAATAAGAAGATGGTAATCCGCAATGGGGGCAAGCAATGCTCTTATTTGATATTTGTTTGCCGCATTCAGGACAATTTATAAGTGCCATCTTGTACCTCCAAACAATTGGTAAATAATAGCCCGATGATATATTTCTACATTTTATTTGTTTTTCCTTTATCTTCAAATAATATTCATGGACATTACGGTTTTGTTTTCCGTAAAACTAACAGCATTTTCTCCCTCTATTACCTCATAATATAAAAAGCCTCCCTGCCGTTTTTATGTCAGGAAGGCCAAAACACAATATATATTTTAATACCCGAGTTCTTTATTCACAATAATTACATGCATCCTTCCCTTTATGCCCTGTCTTCTGATTATAGTATATTCATTGCAGATTCTTCCCTCTGAATTGCAGTCCATGCAATGTCCTGTTACAGTACATGGAGTGCCTTTATTAAGTCTCTTGGTGTTGGCAGGAGCTGCTGTTTCTTCAACTCTTAAAACCGCTTCTTCAATATCTTTGACAAGTTTATTGATTCCTACAATAACAATAACCCGGTCAGGCCCATACAGCATTGAAGCGACCCTGTTGCCGGTCCCGTCTACATTATAAAGCTCTCCGTTTTCGGTAACAGCATTGCTGCTTGTCAAAAAAGCGTCAGCGAAAAATCCCTGTCTGAAGATCTCCTTCATTTCCGCCGGCGTAAGCCCTTCCTTATACCTGTCCAAAACCTTATAATTACCTTTTCTGATAAAGTCAATAGCACCAATTTCAAAAAGAGTCATGGAACCGCCGATACCTATCGTGCTTCCTTCCGGTATAAGCTCACCTATCTTTTTCAATGCTTCTTCTTCATCCTCTGCTCTGTAAGCCGAAATATTGTGCTTTTCCAAATTCTCCACAGTTCTTTTAATGCGCTCATCAACTACGAATTTTAAGTTTTTATCCATTATATATCCTCTCCTTTCTTATTATACCATCCTGATAGCAAAGGCCGGGCAGGACGGAATGCAATATCCGCATTGTATGCATTTTGACTGATCAATGTATGCCTTGCCGGCATGATTGAAGCTGGGGGCATCACTATGGCATACTTCCATACACTTGCCGCAGCTGATGCATACCGGCTGTAAAACTTGTATGCTTTTCTTATCCCTGATTCTCATAATGTCATCTAAATCTTTTTCCCCGTTAAAATATTTTACATTGTACATGACCTCTTCCTTGCTTACCATTCCAACGGCTATAGAATGGCAGTAATCCAACCTTCTGGCATATTCCATGCAGTCTTTGTATTCGTCTATTAAAGTACCGCCCCCCAATACTTTCATCAGGTATATACCCTTTCCGTTTTGCCAGCACAGGGATATGGCATTTCTCATATCTTCCTCTGTCCCTTCCAGTATTCCCCGGCCGGCTTTATTAATCAGCGGAAAAACAATATCAATATCCTGTCTCTTTGCTGCGGCTTCTACCACTTTTACATTGTGCGTCGATATCCCCACTGCCTTAATTATCCCTCTGCTTTTATAGTCCAGCAGGCACTGCAGAGCACCTTTACGTATGTCAAAAACATCTGGATTGACTTTTGCTGCATGAAGGTGAAAAATGTCAATATAATCTATACCCATTCCGTCCAGTGCTTCTTGTATGGCTTTTTCCATTTCTTCATAAGATGCGGCTGCCGACTTTGTTGCTATTACCGGTCTGATTCCCGTCTTTTTAATAGCTGATTTTATCGGCGCATATGTTCTATACATCTGTGCTGTATCCACAAATGTTATCCCGCTTTCCAGGGCATATGCAACAATTTCAGCAGATTCCTCAACCGGAAGGTTCTTTTGAATGGGTCCCATAGGCAGTGCTCCAAAGCATAATTCAGTAACTTCAATTCCGGTTTTTCCTAAAACATTCTTTTTCATTTTGCCACCTCCTGCACAGTTTATTTATACTTCCAATATCAAATCTTTGATTATTAAAATGGTGGACGATAGGGGGTTCGAACCCCCGACCTCTGCGTTGCGAACGCAGCGCTCTCCCAACTGAGCTAATCGCCCCCCTTTCCTATAACCATTATACATTATAATCCTCAAAGCTGCCAGCAGGATACAACGGGAATCTGGCAATCAATGCTTCAGCCCTTTCTCTGCAAGCCTCCAAATTTGCTTCGCCTTCCGGTGCGGCTGCCACTTGGTTCATTATTTCTGCAATCTCTTTGACTTCAGCTTCTTTCAATCCCCGCTGGGTTATTGAAGTAACCCCGATTCTTACACCACTGGTAACAAGAGGCGACGCAGGATCGAAGGGTATCTGGTTCTTATTGACTGTTATTCCTACCTCATCAAGAGCATCCTGGAACAGCTTTCCGCTTATTCCCTTTGATCTCAGATCTACCATTACAATATGATTGTCCGTTGTACCGCTGACAATCCGGAACCCGAGACGGGACAGCTCCTCTGCCAGGGTCTTTGCATTCACAAGTATCTGCTTCATAATACTGCGGAATTCTGCAGACGCTGCATACTTCATCGACCATGCTTTTGCCGCCATTGTTGTTAAATGCATTGAACCTAATGATCCCGGGAAGACCCCTTTGTCAATCAGCTTTGCATATTCCTTCTTGCAGAGAATGAATCCGCTTCTGGGTCCGCAAAAGGTCTTTGTAGTCGATGACGTAACAAAGTCGGCATGAGGCACCGGACTGGGTATGACTTTTGCTGCCACCAATCCGCTTACATGTGCCATGTCAACCATAAAATATGCACCCACGGCTTTTGCAATTTTGCTTATTCTTTCGTAATCGATCAGTCTCGGGTATGAGCTTCCCCCTGCTATAATCAGCCTGGGCTTTATTTCTTCCGCCTTTTTTTCCAGTTCATCATAATCTATCATTTCTGTTTCGGGGTTTACACCGTAAAAATCATATTCATACACTTTTGAAAGAAAATTCGCAGGACTTCCATGGGTCAGGTGCCCCCCCTGGTCAAGCCTCATGCTGAGGACCTTATCTCCGGGCTTGAGAACTGCCGCATAAACTCCATAATTTGCCGTGGAACCGGAATAAACCTGGAAATTCACATGTTCCGCCCCGTATAATTTTTTCGCCCGCTCAATCCCCAGAAGCTCCAACCTGTCCGCCTCATGAGAGCCTGCCTGAAAGCGTGCTCCCGGATAGCCCTCCAGGGTTTTATTCGTAAATATGCATCCTGACAGCTCCATAACCTCCAAAGGCGCTGTACTTTCAGAAGCAATCATTTCAATATTGTGCTCCTGGCGTCTCAATTCATCAGCAACTATTTCATAGATCTCAGGATCTGTAATTCGGGTACGCTTTAACATTTCCATCCCTCTTTCCTATAATGTTCATATACGATCACTGCTGACTTTACAGATTTCCTTTCATGCTTTACTCAATAATTATCTTCAATATACAACAAATGGCCGTATTTGAAAAGCATCAATGCTTTAGAAAATATTCCACTTTATGCTATAATTCAGGTATATGGAACAATATGACTTTGATGAAATAAAGGGAGGTACTTTATGCAGTTTAAAAAATTATATGATGATCCTGTTATTGAAGAGCCGGGATTTCCTCCTGACAGTATGGCTGTTGTTATTAACAGCAGCGGCAAGAACCTTTATGGCGTTTTGTACACAGCAGCAGGCAGGGGGCCTCATCCTGCCATGATTCTTCTTCACGGCTTCCCGGGTACCGAGAGGAATCTCGATATGGCCCATGCCTTCAGGCGGGCAGGCTGGAATACCCTGGTTTTTCATTACAGGGGTTCCTGGGGCAGCGAAGGATGCTTCTCATTTCAAAACGTGCTGGATGACGTAAAAGCGGCAATAAAGTTCGTAAAATCAGAGGAAACCGCCCGAAAATACCGGATTGACAGAGAGAATATAGTGCTTGCGGGACACAGTATGGGAGGCTTTGCCACGTTGCTGACTGCCGCTGATGATATGGATCTCAAAGCATATGTTGCAATAGCCCCATTTGACTTTGGTGCTTTGGGAGAAAGCTCCGAAGGAGATGATAAAGCTCTGAGATTTTTGCAGGAGATGTTCAAGGAGTGTATTGTCCCCCTTAAGGGCACTTCAGTTGAGGAGCTGATAAATGAGGCAATGGCAAACGGTGATAAGTGGAGCTTTGTCAACAACGCGGAAAAGCTGGCAAAGCACAAGCTTTTATTAATAGCTGCCAAAAGGGACAACCTCTCCATTCCGGAGCTTCACTACTATCCCCTGGTGAATAAAATGCTCAAGTATAATAGTGAAAGCTTTGAATATAAAATGATTGATTCCGATCATTCCTTTCAGGATAAGAGAATCCTGTTAACCGAAATAATTGAAGGCTGGCTGGAAAAACAAGTTCAGCAGAACAGTAACATAAAATAAATTCTTAGCATATCATGATAAATATATGAATAATTATTGTTAATTAGCAGGATATTCCTGTTAAATAGCGAATTAATCAGTAAAATAAACTCCACAATAAAAGGAGGATGAAATATGAGTTTTTTAAAGAATCTTTCGGAAAAAGTCGTTAGTACGGCAAAGGTAGTAGGCGATAAATCACAGGACATGGTGGAAGTAAGCAAGCTGAAGCTTCATATTTCACAGGTTGAGGGAGATATTAAGAAGCTGAAATTCAATATGGGCGAGCTGGTCTACAATGCATTTGCCACAGACACTGAATTCCCCGCTGAAGAAGTAACACGCATCGGAGAAGAGATAAAAGCAAAGTATGCGGAAATCGAAGAGACCAAGATAAAGATTCAGGAAGTACAGGCTAATTAAGCTATAGGACCATAAGACAGGGGGACGTTTCTCTTGTCCCGCTTGCGGGACAAGAGAAACGTCCCCCTGTCTTATATATTTTCAATTATTTGACCTGATACTCACCCTGCCAGAGCACCTTCTTGACCGGTTCAGGCTTATCAGGCGTAAATGCCTCCAATTCCTCAGGTGTTTTCACTTTAACGAAATCGCTTTGGATCTTGGCAACCTCTCCGCTTAATTTACAGCCTCGCTGTGTCGATGCCTCTATGGTAGCGCTGCCCTCCAATCCAACCAAATTTACTTTCCCTTGGGCAGAGCCGGCAACATCGGTGCTTACCACATTGCCCTTTCCGTCTACAGTCATTTCACCCTTAAGGGAAACTGATGCCGAAGCTCCAATCGCACCCCCCGCGGTATCTGCACTGCCTATCCCCACGGTTATGTCTCCGCTGTAGTCGGTAGTATTGCGGATGTGGTTTTCTGTCATCTTTCCGCTAATACTCGTCTCAGTGCCGGGAATTTTTACATCTATAGCTACCTCTGTCTTTAAGGGATGCATCTTTATCTTCGTGAACAACAGGTTATAATTTGCTGAGTACTTATCAAGACTCTGATATAGCGGGCTGTTTTCAGGAATCTCTCCTGCTTCGAAAGCCTTTTTGGCCTTCATGTGCATGGCAATTCTCTGGTTCTCCGCTGCATCCATTTCCTTTTGCTGGCGTCTGTATGCAGCCTCTATTTCCTCTTCGCTGCAATCGCATTCGTAGGGATACCTTCCTATATTGATTGAATATGCATCCTTCACATGCTGGAATGCAATAAGGATGAATTCCTCAATATCAGCTTTGAGGTTTTCTTCCACCTTTGCCCTTATTGCCGGGTCTGATATAAGCAGTACATTTTTCATGCATTCCACGTACATGGCCTCCAGGTTAGGCTTTATGCGCTGCACATACCGGGCGCTTACAAAATTGGTAATATCCATCCACGCAATTTCTGCCAGATTATTCAGCTGGCGATCATAGTTTGAATGAATATTATGCCTTTTGATAGTACATATATCACATTTGCCTGATTTCTTATGGGATTTATCGTGCTCCTCACTCAGTTCTATCAATTCTGCACGCATCCTGTCATCCAGAGGCTGCATCTTTTTATATATATCCATACCCGCATTTGCTATAGTTTCGTTCAACTCACCAAACTGCATTGCAAGATAGGTAGTATAACTCCCCCATTTATTCTTTAACTGCAGTACATTAAACTGCTGGGCGATTACATCGGTCGGGTTTACATAATTATCCGGTTCCAGGGATAATATAAGCAGCTCAGGGGCGGTTTTGGATGTAAAGTCTGATTGAGCAAACATAGCGGCAATCTGTGCCGGATCCATGTCGGGATTGCTCTCCAGCTGTCCCAGCATTTGCTCTAATGCGTCTATATCCACCTCATCTTCTTTTTTGGAATTGACCCTCTCCTCCAATGCATTCAGTTCTTCACAAAAGGCTTCATAGGCGGAAGTCCCGCCCTGGGAGCGGAAATTCTTAAGTGTGGAATACTGGGATAAATAGTTGTAATCAGGCGCTGTATAATGGATGCTGCTTTGCAGCCTATTTACAAGATCTCTTGCCGCCTGCGCTCCGGAGGGGTCCAGTTGTTCATAAAAATCCGAAGCCAGCACCGTTTCAAGCTTATCCATAGTCCTCAGCTTGTTTTGAGCGGCTTCATGGGAATCCCCGTGCTTAACCAGGGGAACCTTCTGCTCGTCTACATTGTCTTTCATTTTCTTCAGGTTCCTGACCATGACAGACAGATTTGCACCTTCCAGCAGCTCCTTTGCCTTGGCGTTATCCCCTTTGGCAAGCCAGTAAGCAGCCATTCCTTCAATGGCGGGCATATGCCCCGGTACGAGGTTATATGCCGCTTCAAACACCACCTTGGCTGAATCAAGCATGCCTCTGTCGATGCTTAAGTAACCGTAGTTCAGGAGCAGGGGCAAAGCGCTTACATCAATTGTAGGCTTTGACAGCTTGAGGCCCAGTGCATACTCATAGACAGCCGCCGCATCATCGGCATAAGCCTTTGATTCCTTATTAATGCCCAACGCAGTTCCCAGGGGCATCTTCAAAGTATCCTCCGAATACGCAGCTATAGCCGATGCCAGATTCCCCGCTATCGCTGCATTGCCGGTGTCAAGGGCAAAAAGGGCGGCATTAAGGGGCAGATATATGCCTTTCAGTTCGGTAAAAGCGGTCATATATGCCGAGGAAGTCAAGTACTGGGATGCCTTTGCAGAATTCTGGGCTTTGCCCTTAAAATCCGGCTTCCAGTTAATAATTGTCGGAATATAAAGCTTTTCATGAGGTGTTGCTTTTGAAATCCCCATATTATAGTATTTCTCTGCTAAAGCAAGCACCTTTGCCTGATTCGGCTTCGCCAAAGCCGGGATTGCCAGCTTGATTGGCGCAGATGCCTGGGGAACCGCCGTGGCTGACAGCAGCGGATTATTCACGGCGAATACCGGAGTAATGAGCATTATAATTGTCATGGCAAAACAAAACAAATATTTATACGCTTTCATTCAATCCCTCCCTTATAACAAGATTTCAATGGGGGTTTTTGCACACATGCAAAAACCTACCCGAGCGTTTCAAATAATTGCAGAGTGCTAACCACATTTTACTGCCTAAGCCAGTATCTTGCGGCGTTAGTCTCGGGGTCCAAAGGCGGCGTGGCACCTTCTAAACCAATCATCAGATAGCTGTTTTCACCATCCTCGCCGATTTCATAGTGGTGAGAAGCAGGCTGGCGAGTTTTGCCCTCGACCCATGTATTTCCGAAATCCGAGCTTTCTTTGCTGCTCTTATATGTTAAAGTGAGCATGCCGCCGCTTACGGTATAATCCCCGGCTATTGATATAACGCTCCCCGAACCGGTTTTTATCAATTCCGTAAAAGTACCGTCGCTGTTGAATTGATATTCCTGCTCTGTGCCATAAACCCCGAAGTCGAAGGAACGCGTGAGGGCGTTATACGTGGCGCCAGCCTTTCCCTTGCCCCATTTCCCCACTATAGAACCGCTTTCCGTTACCGGCTGTGAGGGTTCCGTCGGCTTTACCGTTTGGATTGGCTGTGCAGCCGCCGGGGCAGGGGTTACCACTGGTGCGGCTTTTATGGTATCCATCTGCCCATAAGTCCTTACGCTCATCAGTATTGCAGCCTCCCTGGTGGCCATTCCGTAACCGGCTGCTTCCTGTGCAGTTGTTGTGGCCTTGGGCATAAAATATCCCTTCGTATCACCTTTGACTATACCCAGCTTTGACATGTATTTTGCCGCCTCAACCGCATAGTTGGCTATAT
>DAOLPD010000025.1:0-23951 GCA_035417425.1 Bacillota bacterium | reverse complement strand
AAGTTCAAGAAAGCCGAAGTACCTTTTCCCGGAGGCTGTGATATTGGAATAAGGCCTATTGATCAACATATAAAAGGCTTTGAAGCTCTGGGAGCGAAAATCAAGGTCGAGCATGGGATTATTAAGGCAAAAGCTGCAGAGCTTGTCGGCGCACCTATATATCTGGACGTAGTAAGCGTAGGTGCTACCATAAACATAATGCTGGCTGCATGTAAGGCAAAAGGAGTAACCACAATAGAGAATGCAGCAAAGGAGCCATACATAGTGGATATTGCCAATCTATTGAATGCAATGGGCGCCAATATCAAGGGAGCAGGGACTGATGTCATAAAGATAAAGGGAGTAGAGCATCTTGGAAGCTGTGAGCATATGATAATACCCGATATGATGGAAGCGGGCACTTACATGATTGCAGCAGCTGCTACCCAGGGGGATTTGCTTGTGAAGAATGTCATTCCGACACATCTTGAATCGGTATCTGCAAAGCTCAGGGAAATGGGCATCGAAGTAGATGAGAACGGAGACTCCATAAGGGTCAGGACTGTGGCAAGGCCAAAAGCAGTTAATATCAAGACCATACCGTATCCGGGCTTTCCTACCGATCTGCAGCAGCCCATGAGTGTACTGCTTTCCATATCCGAGGGTACCGGAATCATTACCGAGAGTATATGGGAGGGCAGGTTCAAGCATGTGGATGAGCTGAAGCGGATGGGCGCCAATATCAAGGTAGAGGGGCGAGTAGCAATTATTGAAGGGATAAACAAGCTTTCGGGATCTCCGGTACATGCAACAGATCTGAGAGCGGGAGCGGCAATGGTAATAGCAGGATTGACCGCTGAAGGGGAGACGGAAATAGATAATCTGAAGCATATTGACAGAGGCTACGAAAACATGGTAGGAAAATTAAAAAATGTAGGAGCTGACATTACAAGGGTGAAATGCTAGCAGTTGTAATCGGCAATGGAGGAAGAGATGGGGATAAGACTTTGCTCCCTTTCAAGCGGGAGCAGCGGGAATTGTATTTTTGTGGGGAATGACCGCAGCGGATTACTGGTGGACTGCGGCATAAGCGGCAAGGAAACACTGAAAAACCTACATAGCATAGGTGTTTGCTCAAGCACAATAAAAGCTGTCGTGGTTACCCATGAGCATTCAGATCATATCAAAAGTGTCGGTATCATATCAAGAAAGCTTGGAATACCGATATATGCCAATATAAACACCTGGAACAGCATGGGAGCTTTGATAGGAGCGGTCAAGCCGGAAAACATAAGATCTTTCAAGACAGGAGAAGAGCTGGAGATTGCGGGAATAGGAATCAAGTCATTCAGCATTCCCCATGATGCGGCTGACCCTGTAGGCTTCAGCTTTTATGAAGGGAAAAATAAGGTAAGCATAGCTACAGACCTTGGATATTTCAGCGATACGGTAAAGGAGAATATCAGAGGCTCTGACATGGTCTTGCTGGAATCCAACCATGACATAGAGATGCTTATGACGGGAAGATATCCCTTTTTTTTAAAGAGAAGGATAATGAGCGAGCACGGGCACCTTTCCAACGAAGCGGCGGGAAATGCCGTATATGAGCTTCTGCAGACCGGAGTGCGCGAAGTGCTTCTTGGGCATCTGAGCCAGGAAAACAACTTTCCTGAGCTTGCCTATGAAACGGTAAAAGGAATATTGAAGCAGAACAATATAAATGTTGATGCGGATATTAAGCTGGATCTTGCTCCAAGGAACGGAATAAGCCGATTTTATAATATTGATTGAGATTATTAGCCCATTGGATGGATATATTAATATCAGAAGATCTACCCGCGTAAAATAAATTTGGCTGTGGAGGACGATATTATGGATAATTTCGATGAAAATTCATATCCGGAAATTCAGGGCAATAAAACTGTAGAAGAGAATAATACTTCAGCTCCGACTGCTTATAGGAATGAGCCCGTAAGAAACAAAAAGCCCTCTGGACTTTTATTTCTGGCAACTGCGCTGGTAGGTGCCGTAATAGGAGGGCTCATTGTTGCTGCAATAGTACCGTCATATTTGTATGACAGAATGCTGTCGGCGCAGCAGGATGGCATTGCACCTTCAGGACAGCAGCTGGTTATACAACCATCCCCTGAGATGAATGTAGCCGCAGCAGTGGCTCAGAAGGTAACCCCTGCAGTAGTCAGGATAAGTACGGTAACAGTAGAGAGGGATTTGTTTTTCGGCAAGAGGTCTTATGAAGGAGTAGGATCGGGTGTAATAATTGACCCAAAAGGATACATACTTACAAATGCCCATGTTGTGGGTGAGCATCCTGAGGAACTGACAGTGTTTTTTAAGGACGGAAAAGAGCTGGACGGAACGGTGCTCTGGCAGGACAGTCTCCTGGATCTGGCGGTGGTGAAGGTTGAAGCTATCGGTTTGCCTGCAGCAGAGCTTGGGGACTCTGACAGCCTTATTGTAGGAGAGATAAGCATAGCAATCGGAAATCCTCTGGGCATGCGTTTTGAAAGGACAGTTACTCAGGGTATAGTATCCGGGCTTAACAGAAGCATTATGGTGGAACAGGGCTCTGTAATGGAGGACCTGATACAGACCGATGCCGCCATTAACCCGGGGAACAGCGGCGGCCCCTTGATCAACGGCAGAGGACAGGTAATAGGCATAAACACGGTAAAAGCATCTGCAGAGGGCTTGGGATTTGCAATCCCGATAAATATTACAAAGCCGATAATCCGAAAGCTTATAGATACCGGTGAGTTCATACCTACATATATGGGTATTACTCCATTGGACAGCGAGATGCTGGGCTATTATGCAATAAATATAGAGATACAAAAGGGAATATACATATACAATATTATGAAGGGTGCCCCTGCAGCATCTGCAGGACTTCAGGCAGGAGATGTGATAACCCATATCAACGGTACCGAGGTGAACACCCTTATTAAGTTCAAGAGCGTGCTTTACGGCTTGAATCCGGGGGATACCATAAGTGTCAGGTACTTGAGGGGCAATACAGAATACAATGCAGATATAAAGCTGGCAGAAATGCCGGAGGAATACAGATAATGAATATATCGATAATCACAGTCGGAAAGCTTAAAGAAAGATATTTAAAGGAAGCCGTGGAGGAATACTCAACACGGCTTTCAAAATACTGCAAGCTAGAAATCATAGAAGTGCCGGACGAAAAAGCTCCAGAGAACCTGAGCCCTGCCCAGGAGCTGACAGTCATGCAAAAAGAGGGACAAGGCATATTGAAATACGTAAAGGAAGATACCTATATGATAGCTCTTGCCATACAGGGGAAGCAGATGCCCTCAGAGGGGCTGGCCGATTTCATCAACGACTTGGGCATAAAGGGCAGAAGCAATATAACCTTCGTAATAGGCGGCTCTCTGGGCCTCAGTGAAGAAGTGCTGAAGCGGGCTGACTTCAAACTTTCCTTCTCCCCGATGACCTTCCCCCACCAGCTTATGCGGGTGATGCTGCTGGAGCAGGTATACAGGGGATTTAAAATTATCAAGGGGGAACCGTATCATAAGTAAAGGCAGGTATCAAAGTTTATTAAATATAGATTCTTATTGATTTCAGAGGGCGGTGAGGTATATTTGAACTACTATGTAAGTGTCATCAATAAAACGGTTGAATACATAGAGGACAGCATCAGCGAAAGGCTTACGCTAGCAGAACTATCCAGTAAGTTTAATATATCGGACTTCCACTTTAATAGAATGTTCAAGACCGTAACGGGAATAACACTTAAACAATACATCCTCGGCAGAAAGCTTACCAAAGCCATGGAGCAGCTTAATTCAACGACGCAGCCCATTATTGATATTGCTCTGGATTTGGGATTTGAGTATCCCGAGGTTTTCAGCCGTGCATTTAAGAAACAGTTCGGGCTTTCGCCTGCTTGTTTTCGTGATGACCGACCGCTGCTCAAGGGTATTCAGAAGGTAAATATAGTTGAAAGGGATATTGTAAACTACCGAGGGGTGCTCGCATTAAAAGGAGATACAATCCTGCTTGAAGATCTTATGTTGAAAGGCATTCTGGTATCAACAAATATATATGCCAGTGATTTTGAAAAGAACCTGAGAGCAAAGACAGAAGGATTTATTATGGACTCGTCAGCAGACACAAATCTTATACAGGACACATTTTATACAGTTGTAAGCTGCAGTGGGGAAGATGACGGCGAATATACTGTTTTTTGCGGAAGGAAGCCGGCCGATGCATCGAAAGCATCATATCTGCAGGAACGTATTGTACCTCATGGCTGGTATGTGAGTTTTAATTATCAGGGAGATATGTTTAATATACGGGAAGCGTTCATCGATGATCTTTATAGATGGATTATGGTAAAAGAGGCGGAGCTTAATCCAAATGGTGTAGGTATGCTGAATATATATGAAAACAGCTATCCGCGAAATGATTCTGTTCAAATCCTGATCCCTGTCAAAAGACCGGTATAATCAGCAAGAAATGTCATGAAAGCGAATAAACCGGCTCTTATAATAAAATTGAGGGCGGAAAAACCCCAATCTTATTATTTAGAGGATGTGTTTTTATGGCAAGTGTACAAAGTGCATGCATCAGATTTCTGTTAAGTAGGGCAAATTTATGGAATAAGCCCATAGCGGAGATAAGAGAGAGCTTGAAAAAGGTTAAACCGCAAGGAATACCTTCCGGCGTATCGGAAGAGTTTGCAGCAATAAACGGAGTGGGCTGTAAGGTAATGATACCAGCCGAAGGCCTAAATAATAAAGCAATACTATACTTCCATGGCGGAGGTTTTTGTCTTGGTATTTATCATCCAAACCGCGAATTTGCGGCGCGGATGGCAAAAAAATGTGGAGTAAAAGTGTTTATGCCGAATTACCGCCTTGCCCCGGAAAATCCTTTTCCGGCTGCGTTGGAAGATGCGATGGCAGTTTATAAGGGGATGCTGCTGGAAGGATACTCAGCCGGTAATATAGTGGCAGCAGGGGACTCATCCGGCTGCGGATTACTGCTCTCGGCGCTGTTGGCGCTGAAGAAAAGCGGTGCCGAGATGCCCTCAGCTATCAGCATGATTACTCCGGCTCTTGATTTCGCGGGTAAAGGAGAATCCTTCCTGACGAAAGCAAAAAATGATCCGTTCCGGCTAAAAGACCCGTTAGGAGTAGCTAAGGTATATGTCGGATCAAATAATCCCCTCTCACCTGATATTTCTCCATTATATGGTGATTTGGCGGGACTGCCGCCAATTCTTATTCATGGGGCGGAATATGATGTTTTCGTCAGCGATGCTGTCAGATTTGAAGAAGCGGCAAGGCAGGCAGGCGTGGATGTAAGATTAAAGACGTGGCAGAAGATGTGGCATATATTTCATATGCAGGATACCGTTGTACCGGAAGCGAAAGAAGCTTTACGGGAGATGTGCGCATACATGAGAGCCAAGATTGATTAGGATAGACGACAGCCACTTTAGGTCTTCCGGGTGTAAAGAAATATGTATATAATACTAATAGGGTATCTTTATTCAGGATTCGTCCTTTGCTATGGGGCTGATAGAGATGCGGTAAGCTATATCAATAATACCAGGTTGTATGTATATGAGCATAAAGGAGAGAACTATGAATAACCCTGATTTTTACAACACCATATTTAGGAGAAAGTCCATACGAAAGTATAGGAAGGAACCGCTGGAAAGCTCCAAGCTTGTGGACTTGCAGAACTTTATGGAAAGGCTTATGCCTTTGTATGAGGATATCAAAACGGAAATAGCCATATTGTCGGAGAAGGATATTAAGTTACTGCTGCCTATAAGATCACCGCATTATATTGCGATATATTCCGAAAAAAAGAATGGTTATCTGCAAAATGCAGGCTTTATGCTGCAGCAGGTGGACCTGTACCTGTCTGCAAATGGAATAGGGGCCTGTTGGCTGGGCCTGGGACTGCCTCAGAAGGAGTCTGCCTCAAGGAATGGTTTGGAGTTTGTAATTGCCATGGCATTTGGGTATGCAGATGGACCCCTTCACAGGCAAAGTGCAGCAGAGTTCAAGCGCAAGCAACTGTCTGAAATATCTTCTGTAAACGGTGCTGAGGAACTGCTTGAAGCCGTAAGGCTGGCGCCGTCTGCTTCAAACACACAGCCGTGGTATTTTTCCGGCAGTAAGGATTGTATGATAATAAGCCGCAGGCTGCCTAACATTTTGAACAAAGCACTGTACAGCAAGTTCAACAGAATAGATATAGGCATTGCAATGTATCATCTATGGATTGCGGCATTGCATCAGGGAAAAGCCATAGAGTTTACAAGGGATAATTATACGGCGCCAAAAGGAAATGAATATATGGCTACGGCATATATAAAAAGCACTGACAAAAAACTTGAAACTGCCATATTTGCAGGCGGGTGTTTCTGGTGCATGGTTTCTCCCTTTGATGTTTTAGAGGGAGTAATTGAAGTAAAATCGGGATACTCGGGAGGACACAAGGAAAACCCCACATATAAGGATGTGAAATCACAAACCTCCGGACACTATGAAGTTGTTAAGATTGTTTATGACCCTGAGATAATTAGTTATGAAAAGCTTCTCCAGGCATATTGGAGACAGGTTGACCCTACAGACGACGGGGGACAGTTCCAGGATAGGGGCGAATCCTATAGGACAGCTATTTTCTATACAACTGAAGAGCAGAGGCAAATAGCTGAAGCATCAAGGAAAGCCATGGATGAGTCCGGACGGTTCCCTGGCCCCATAGTCACTCCGATAATTCCGGCTGCTGTGTTTTATGAAGCGGAAGAATACCATCAGGATTTTTATAAAAAGAGCTCTAAAGAGTACAAGGAGGATAGAAGGATTTCCGGCAGGGATGAATTCATAAAAAAGTATTGGGGCGATGAATATTATGATATTTATAAATAAAGCCTGCGGTGGGACCCCAAAATTCATAAGTGTTATCCCAATAAAATTATTTTAAATTTTGTATTGACTCTTACACTGTGTGAGGGTCTATTATTATATCATAATCCGGATTATAGATGATTGTAGGTGGTATTATGTTTAAAATTGGGGACTTCTCCAGACTTGCAAAAGTATCTGTAAGAATGCTGAGATACTATGATGAGCTTGGGTTGCTGAAACCGGCAGAGGTTGACCGGTTCACGGGATACCGCTTCTATACGGCAAGCCAGATATCCTATTTGAACAGGATTATCAAATTAAGAGATCTGGGATTTAATATTTCTGAAATAGCAGCTGTCTTAAATGAGTCGGATGATGCAGCACTGCTTGCCCGGCTTGAGTTGAAAAAACAGCAGATAGAAGAGGAGATCTCCAATGACATTAAGAGAATAACAGATATAGAACAGCTGATAGGTTCTATTGGAAAGGAGATTATAAAAATGGGTTATGATGTAGTGATAAAAAGCGTACCCTCTTGTAAAGTGGTTTCTTTGCGCGATGTCATACCTGCCTATGATAGGGAAGGTGAGCTTTGGGCCAGATTGGGAGAGTTTATGGATCGAAACAGAATAAACGGCACAGGCCTCTACTTTACAATGTATCACGACGGTGAATACAAGGTAAGTGACGTGGATGTAGAGGTTGCCGCCTGTATTGAAAAGCTGGGGGAAGACAGGGAGGGATTTACATTCAGAGCAGTTGAGGCTGTTCCCAATATGGCTTCCCTTATGGTACCGGGTTCTTATAAGAATATTGACCCTGCATTCAGGAGTCTGGCAGAATGGCTGGAGAATAACGGTTATGAGATGGCAGGTATTACACGGCAGGTATGTCATAGAGGACCATGGAATGAGGAAAAGGAAGAAAATTATCTGACTGAGATACAAATACCGATTAAATAAATTGGTGCCAGGCACCGAACTTTAGAACATATTTTGATTACTTCAAGATCTAAGTTCTTTAGTTCGGTGCCTAGTACTTATTCCTCCAAATCGTGTATAATTAGGTATGAATGGTAGTTGGGAATTTGGTTTTTTGGGAGGAATAGCATGAGTGCAAGCATTTTTCATAGTTTAGAAGGCAGGAATATCTATTTTAAACCACTGAATGCAATTGATGCCGAGGCGATACACAGCTATGCCTCAGATGAGAACGTTAAACGGTTTATTGGCTGGCCATTGATGAAATCATTGGAGGAGACCCGCAGCCACATTGAAGAAATGCTGAAACGCGAGTCGGCAGGAACACATTTATATGCATCTGTTGCTCTTAAGTCAACCCAGGAAATCATAGGTACGGTGATGATTTTTAATTTTGATCGGGAAGCTAATCATGCGGAAATCGGTTATGTTTTTCATAGCAAACATTGGGGGAAGGGGTATGGCACAGAAAGTGTTGCTTTAATGAGTAACTTTGCATTTGAAATCCTTGCTCTTCACAAGATTCACGCCCGTGTGGTCGATGCTAATATCGGCTCTGCCCGGATATTGGAGAAGAACGGTTTTCTGCTGGAAGGACGATTAAAAGATCACTATTTTATAGACGGAAGGTACTATGACAGTCTGATTTACGGAAAACTATAACGCAGGGAGGTGTACTATTGAGCAAACGTGACATAGGGATAGGGTTAATTATAGCAGTTTTATGGGGATTAAACTTTACTGCCATTAAACTTGGATTGGCCGATATGCCGCCATTGTTATTAATTACAATTCGCCTTATTATTGTTTGTATACCTGCTATCTTTTTTTTACCCAAGCCGCCTGTAGGCTGGCGACAGCTCATTGCTTTGGGGTTGACCATGAATGTTGGTCAGTTTGCTTTTCTTTTTGTGGGAATTAAATTAGGTATGCCTGCGGGACTTTCATCATTAGTACATCAATCCCAGGCATTTTTTACTTTAGTTTTTGCAGCTTTGATTCTGGGAGAAAGATGGAAATGGAATAATATATTAGGCCTTATAATAGCTGCAGGAGGTATGGTTGTCGTAGGTTCACAGCAGAGCGGCAGTATGACCGCAGCCGGGTTTTGGTTAACTTTATGTGCATCATCCAGCTGGGGGATGGGAAATGTAATTATACGGCGTGCATCAAAAGACACACCGCCCTTTTCCATGTTATCATTAGTAGTATGGGCAAGTGCGGTTGCTATCCTGCCGCTTGGTCTTCTCTCACTGCTCTTTGAAGGGCCCGCTGTATGGAAGACAGCCTGGGAGTCTCTAAATTGGGTAACATTAGGTTCAATAGTTTACCTGGCATATTTTGCATCGTTATGCGGCTATGGGCTGTGGGGAAGATTACTTTCGCATTATCCTGCAGCTATAGTTGCTCCTTTTTCTTTACTTGTTCCGATAATAGGTATGAGCAGTGCTGTCCTGTTATTAAAAGAGACATTTTCCCTGTGGCAGATTATTGGAGCTATTTTGGTAATGCTGGGTTTGGCAGTCAATATTTTTGGAGGAAAACTAAAGAAAGATGTAAATTAAAGCATAATTTACTAAGTAAAGGAGCGGGATTAAGATGGCTAAAGTAGTTATTCAAGAGTGCAGGGAATATGAATTAAACGGTTTGATGATAAAAATTAACGACGGGATAGAAAGATTGGGAGGATGGGATTTATTTGTACACCCGGGGGATAAGGTTTTACTGAAGGTAAATCTTATAGGCCCAAAATCATCTGATTCAGCTGCTGTAACTCATTCTGAATTCGTCCGTGCAGTGGCAAGGATTTTAAAGCAGCGGGGATGCGAGGTGTGGATTGGAGATAGTTCGGGAGGAGCCATCGGCGGCATAGCACCTACCGCAAAAAGCTTCAGGGCAGCAGGCTACGAGAAAGCAGCAATGGAAGAAGGGGCTGTTATTAAGAATTTTGACAGTGAGGGTGTTATTGAAGTATCTCCCAACAGTATGCATGAGGAAAAGATGTATCTTGCAAAACCTATTTTCGATGCTGATGTTGTTATAAACTTACCAAAATTTAAAACACACTCATCATGTATCTATACAGGGGCCGTTAAAAATGTATTCGGATGCATTCCCGGCTTGCGAAAAGCAAGATATCATAGAATGGCTCCCAATCCGGAGAGCTTTGGTGAAATACTGGCAGATATTCATCAGAATGCAAAATTTAAACTTCATATTATGGATGGTGTTATTGCTATGCAGGGTGAAGGGCCGACAGCAGGAGATGTTTATCCGGCGAATAAAATCCTGATGAGTACGGATCCTTTGGCATTGGATACTGCAGCACTTAAGATGCTGGGTGTGGAAGTAGGAGAGGTAGCAATACTGAATGCTGCTAAGGAGAGGAAGATAGGGGAAAGCAACCTGGAGGATATAATAATAGATGGTGATTATAAAACTATTCCCAAATTAGATGAATTTAAACTGCCAAAGCGCTATAAAAGCGGTAAAAAGCGAAACAATAAAGTACTTATTAAGGTTATCGATTTCTTTAAGACTGCTCCAAAGGTTAACAGGAAAAAGTGCAGGAATTGTAATGTATGTGTAGAAAGCTGCCCTATGAAAGCGATTGATAGGGATACAAAACAAATTGACTATAGGGTTTGTATTGAGTGTATGTGCTGCCACGAATTATGCATGTATAAAGCAGTGGAGCTGAAGAAGGAAAATTTCCTCGCAGGCATATTAACCGGCATTAAACTCGGCAAATACAGGTAAGGGCAGTAAATTGTGGCATGGGAAAGAAGAGAATAAAGGATGAAACAGCCCATAAGCATTGTATATCAACACTTATGGGCTTTTTTGTACCCTTATTTGAAGCTTATCAGATAAGCTGAGACTGTCACTGAGTCCTTATTTTACTGACTCAGCTACTTTAAATAGTTCATTTCCGGCAAGAGCTTCTCTGCCTGCAATGGTTACAGAAATATTACCGGTCTCCCAGCTTAGGGTTCTATTATCTTGAAGCACCGCTTTGCAGCCATTTACATTTACTTCCTCAATCGGTCCGTCAGTAGCCAGAGTATAGGCAGTATCGCTGTTTAATATCCTTTCCAACACAACAAACAATTTACCGTCTGTATGATTTTTGTAATGAATCGTTAAGTAGTCTCCTGAAACAGCACCATTGCCGTTTTTGAAAAGCTCTGCACCATAAAAGGCATAACCGTCCGGCAGGTATGAAGGCAGCTTGGCCTCAAAATTCAAGTGATCATTAATTTCTTTTTCAGCAGTGATGATCAGCTTCTCATTATTGCTGCCTGCTGCTATAGGGTCTTCCTTCTGTTTGTTCGAGATTTTGACAGATAAGCTGCTGTCATCTTCATTCCCTATGTTTAGGCCGATATTTGCATCATCGACTTGGATAAAGTTATTGAAACCGGTTGAAATACTTTTAACGATATCATTGATTATACTTTGAGCAGATACGGATTGATTGAGTGTAACTATAATTGCCAAACATGCAGCTACGCTCACCGCTCTTTTTAAAAATCTATTTCTGTCCTTAACTATAGCACTTTTCATTTTCATACGTTCCAAATCCGTTAAATCTACTAATTCATACCCTGAGAAATCAACCTTGACATTATTTAAATAGTCAAACTCATTTTTCATTAATAACCACTCCTTTGAAGAATTTGTCTCAACTTTCTTCTTCCTCTTGACAATCTGTTATATAGGATCGAAGGTGCTTTTGATATCTGTGCTGCAATGTGCTCTATGTTTTCTCCCAGTATGTAGTGCCTGTAAAACAGCTCTCTATCCCTTGGATCTAATCCTTCAAGCAGGCTGTCAATTTCGCTGTTCAGAATGCTTTCAAATTCATATTTATCATCAGGAATATTTTCGTCCAGTTCTGCAAAGCAAATCTCCCTGCAGTATTTACGCTTATAATCAATACATTTGTATTTACAGATTGCACCTATCCAATTTTTCAAGGAATTCTTACTTTTATCGAACTTTTTCATGTTCTGCCAAATTGATAATAAAACATCATTGATGCACTCTTCCTGGTAGAGCTCAAGGGATGATAAATGATAGCCAACAATTGATTTGATAAGGCTGCCATATGTGTCGACCAGCAGTGCAAGTGCATTTTTGTCCTTGTTTATGATCCCTCTGACAATCTGTTCATCTAATTCTATGATGTTCACCTTCTTTAACTCACAAGTCTGAAGCGCTTCTATATATTAATTCGAAATTATTATAAATAACTTATCACATCTATGCAAATTTTCGTTCCGGGCACCGGGGGCAGGGAGTGGTTTCCTTTGTAAGAGGTTACGTTGAAATGACTGCGTTTGAACCCGGCTATTGTTCATGATACAATAAAGAAAAACATGTAAGCGAGGATGTATCATGGCTAAGAATCATATCTATACAATGAGTGTTGCAAGGGTCTATCCCTATTATGTTGCGAAGGCGGAGAAAAAAGGGCGAACAAAAGCAGAAGTCGATGAAATCATCCGATGGTTGACAGGATATAGCCAGGAAGAATTGGAAGCACAGCTGGAAAAACAGACAGACTTTGAGACCTTCTTTGCGGAAGCTCCACGGTTGAATTCTTCGAGAGCTTTGATCAAAGGTGTGGTCTGCGGTGTCCGGGTGGAAGACATCCAAGAACCGACTATGCGGGAAATTCGCTATTTGGATAAGCTGATCGATGAGTTGGCAAAAGGAAAAGCAATGGATAAGATTTTGCGGCATCAATAATATTTTCTGCCATCCTGTCAGAAAGATTGATGCTTAGAGTACTTGCATAAGCCTTCACCAGAAGCTTTTTAATGTCATGAGGGACAGCCGCAGCATTTACTTTATTGACAAAAGCAATAATAAGATTAACCTTGCTCTTGAATTCACTGATACTCATGTTTTCACCTATGAATAAATATAATATTTCATTATATTTATTCGTAGGAAGGGAATTATTACCGGGATAATTTTTTATGTAAATTATTCCAAATTCGCAAGGTTCATGTTCAGGGTACACAGGCAGTAATATCAAGAAAGTGTTAGGTTTTTTGCATATGTGCAAAAAACCTAATTGAAATCCTGATGCAAAAGGGGGCTGGCCGCTCCGGTGCAAAACAGGCTTAGCCTGTGGAGTGCCCTGGTACATGCGATATATAGCAGCTTTTTATCATCTGCTGTGCTGAAATGTTCTTCATCGGCGTCACATACTAATACAGCATCAAACTCCAGCCCTTTTGACAAGTATATAGGTATGGTGAATACCCCCTTCAAGTTTGTTTTTCCATCACTTTTTACCTGCCGGATATCAACCCTGTCCTTCAGGCGCTGGTATAGGGAAGCAGCATCTTTTTCAGTCTTGCAGATCAAGCCTATGGACTCATAATTTTTCTTTCTGCAAAATAAAATCTCACTTACAATCATATCATCAAGAGCCGATAAATCTTTAGCCGTATATATTTCCGGCTTATCTCCCTTTCGATTGAAGCTGTTGATTTTAAAGCTCCTATCAAGAAATCTCGAACTGAACTCCAATATTTCACTGGTACAGCGAAAGCTTTTATCCAAAGAAACAAAAGTTGAAATTCTTTTGTTCAATATCCTTGCAAATTGGTCATAGAGTGATAAATCTTCCTGCTTCTCAATGGTTTGATTTATATCTCCCAAAACAGTATATCCGGATTTTGGAAACAGCAGGTTCAATATTTCAAAATGCATGGGGTAATAATCCTGAGCCTCATCAATTACAATCTGCTTTATATCTTCGTAGTCCGCATTGCTGTGATCTTGAACATTTAAATGAAGAAAAGCAAGGGCAAGGGCGTCATCATACCGCAGGCAATCCTTATCAAGGCTGTCACAGGTATAGTCTATTATATCCTCAATGCAGCCGGGCAGTTCTATTCCTTTTGCCAAGCTGTAAAAATAGCTTTTATCATGAAACAGCTTTTTATAGAGTTCCAGGCAGTTTAATACGGCGAATTTCCGTATTTTCTTCATTAGAGCGGTGCTTTCATTAATGGATAACATACGGGCCGCTTCTTCTATTTCATATGAATGAGAGATGTTATTGCTTACAAAGTCTTTCAGTTTTGCCATGCGGTTTTTTCGCTGCTCATGTACGGTTTCAAGAATAGACTGCTCCAATTTCTTTAACCGCAGGCCAAGGCGGGAGCCGTAATTTTTATTCAGTGCTTTAGATTTCAATATCTGCCGGGCTGCAATGCATTTTCCGTTATAATAGATGTCGTGAAAATCCATCCATATTTTAGGCATATCCTGAATAAAGCGTTTCAGTATTTCTACAAATTGGATGGAACCCTTGAACGTCATACTGTTTTTTGCCAAAGCCCCATAATTCCTGTCACCGGATGAGAGTATCAATTCCAAAAGCTGATTCCTGCTTTGTATTTGTTCATTCTGCAAAATTGAATGAAGTATTTCTTCGAACAGGACTGAATTGACATTCCTTTCACCAAGCTCAGGCAGCACATTCGAAATATATTGCTCAAACAGAGTGTTTGGCGAAATAATCATTATATTATTGGAAGCCAGCCTGGCTGCAAGCCCCTGATACATAAGGTAAGCAGCTCTGTGCAGCGCTACGGAGGTTTTGCCGCTTCCCGCAGCCCCCTGCACCATCATTAAATCCGCTTCCATATCCCGTATAATGACATCCTGGTCTTTTTGTATTGTCTCCACTATGGTTTTCATTTTAGGGGAGGCATTTTGGGACAGCAGTTTTCTTAAAAATTCATCAATAATCTGGATATCCGCGTCAAAAAAATATTCCAGCTTCCCCTTTTTGATTTCATATTGCCTTTTTAAGTTAACCTCTCCTGTTACCTTTCCGGCAGGTGCCTCATAGAATGCTTTCCCTGTTCCGAAACGGTAAAACACGCTTGCTATAGGAGATCTCCAGTCATAGACATGCATTTCGTGAGACTTGTCATCCATGAGGGAAGACATCCCGATATATACTTTTTCAAAGGTATCTTCGCCGTCAAATTTAAAATCAATACGGGCAAAGTATGGTGAATTAATCATTCTCTCCAATACCAATATCCTGTTTGCTTCCGTTTCATATTCGGATATCCTGTCTGACAGCGGGTTTGCGTATTGGTTTAACTCTATAAGATCATAGAAGTTATCCAAAGACCAGAGGTTTGATATAGAATGGACAGTGCTTTCGCGCATTTCCTTCTTTGAAGAAATGATGGACGCTTTCTTTTCCTGACTGCTCAGCCTGAGAGAAGATAATTGTTCTTGTACGGCAGATATGGTCTGCTCCAGATGCCTGTTCTCAAAATCCCATTCAAACTGATTGTTTTCCAATATCGTATTCCCCCTTCTGTTCTAAACATGCAGAATGATTCAACCTATATAATACACACAAAAAATATAAATTATAAGACTGATGCCGATAAAAAATATATGGTATAATATAATTGAGAAGATTATATTCACAAGTGAAGGGGCCAGGATTGAATCATTTCAAGCCTGGCTCTTATTGTTTCTGTAATGCACTTGTTTATTATGGAAGGATGTTTGATATAATGGAATAGGGAGGATTTAATGCAGGCTTTTTTATTTTTATATTCTTTATAATTAACATGAAAGGAAGCAGGCGGGGGTTTGACATCAGTCTGGTTTTGTTTTTATGCATATGTGTTGTGACGATGTTTTTTGCAATATTATTCAGCCAGACTACCTTAATGAATCATAAGATAATAATCAATCAGCAGTGTATAAACTCCATAGGGATATTCAATATATCCAATGATGTTATGGAATGGCAGAAGGTGGATATTATTATGATCGGAGAAGTGGAGAACAAGAAATCAAGATGGAAGGACTTTTTTTATGGGGTAGAGTTCAGATATACGGAAGAATCCGGTGAGAAGAATTCCAAGTCATATAAACTAAGCCATATAGTGGATCATGATAAGCTGATAGAAGACATAATAAGTGTTTGTCAAGGCAAAGGAATTGATTACAAAGACATGAGGCAATGATTGCGGACGGTACTTACTATTTGAACCTATAATTCCGATTTTTCTGAAAAAATAAAGGAATGGTAAAAAGAACGTCGAATTATATCAAAAAAATGGATACGAAGGAAGGTGTAACAGAAATGGCTAAGTTTAACAATATTAAATTGAGCAAAAAAATGTCACTATTACTCACAATACCTGTTATTGCAATAGTAATTACTGCTTACATTTCGGTTACCAATATCGGAAGCATTTCAGAAGTATTGGTGAAAAAACTTTACAATGAAATAAATCAATGCAATGCTTTAATGCTAAATGCCGACAGGGATTTCTATCAAGCCCTTACAGACCAGATGAACATGCAGCAATCAACAAATCAGGAGGAATTGCAAAAATATAGAGAATCATACAATGAGAATGCAAAGCAGGTTATAGACCGTGTACATGAAGCATATGGAATTCTTCTTAAGGAAAAGAGTGTATATGAAGAATTCAGGCACCAGGTTTCAAATCAAACAGTCTTTGAGCTTATTGAGGCTTTTAACAGGGACTATAATACATGGTATGGGTTGTTTAATTCAAGTATCAATGTAATTTCGGATGAGGAGAAGTATTTAAGTGCATTTAATTCGGCAAGAGAAAGTATGAACCAGATAGAAGAGATATTAGAGGTATATGGGACTGAAATTGTTGCTCAGAGTAATAAAACTGTCTTGCAAACACAGAGAGATGTTATAATAATAACAGTTTCGGCAATCGTAATTTCGCTGCTGCTTGGAATTATTATAATAACAGGCATTAATAAAAGAACCAGAAAAACTCTGGAGCTGATAAAAAAGACTGCTGATCTTGATTTGGGAAATTTGGAAGGATATGATACGTTCCTGAAGGAGAAAGATGAATTCGGATTAATTATTAATGCCGTATCAGAGGTGCGAAAAGAATTAGTTAATATAATCAAAGAAGTAAGCAATAACGCATCAACCTTAAACAAAATCGTTGACTTGACTAATCAAAGCATGTCACACCTGGGGGAAGAAATTGACGGTATATCTGCTACAACAGAAGAGTTATCGGCGGGAATGGAAGAAACCGCTGCATCGGTTCAGGAAATGAATGCAGCTTCCAATGAAATTGAAAGAGCCTCGGAGAATATTGCTGAAAAGGCCAAAGAAGGGTCATCGGAAGCAGAAAAGATCAGCAATACTGCCAATGAATTGAATAAAAGCTTTACCGCTTCCCAAGAAAGTGCTTACAGAATATTTGAAGAAGTGAAGTTAAACCTGGAGGAAGCATTGGAAAGATCAAAGGCTGCTGAACAGATCAGCGCATTAGCTGATTCTATTCTGGAAATAACTTCACAGACAAACCTTCTTGCCTTAAATGCTGCAATTGAAGCAGCAAGAGCCGGAGAAGCAGGGAAAGGCTTTGCAGTTGTAGCTGATGAAATAAGAAAGCTTGCAGAAAACTCCAAGAATACTGTTACAGAGATTCAAAGTATTACACAGACTGTATTGAGTTCAGTTAATGATTTGTCATCCAGCTCCAAAAGCTTGCTGGACTTTATGAACAGCGATGTTGTAAAGGACTATGGAATGATGCTTCAAGCAACAAATCAATATAAAAAGGATGCTGAATTTGTAAACGGGCTGGTAGAAAATCTGAGAGTTACGGCAGAAATGCTGCTGACCTCGATTCAAAGCACGGTTAAAGCCCTTGATGAAGTATCTGCAGCGACAAATGAAGGCGCTGACGGGACAAGCAATATAGCACAGCAGACATCCAACATTGTGGAAAATGCCGGTGAAGTTATCAAGAATATCGCAAATGCAAAAGAAGTATCGGCCAAACTTAATCAGATGATAGCCAAGTTTAAAATATAGGCAGAAAAGTGACAGGGACAGCCCGGAAGCTAAGAAATAATGCTTCCGGGTTTTTTCAGGCCTGTGTATTATTAGGGAGCCACGGTTCTAATATTTCATAGGGTATTTTTACTCCGCTGATGCTTTCTCCAATCTTAACATCAGGTTTGATTTTTCCGTGATAGTCGCTTCCTCCTGATGCATAAAGCTTGTGCTTACTGCAATAATCAAGAAGGTAATTTGTTTTATCCATTGAATGAAGTGAATGATAACATTCTATTCCGTCCAATACATTTAGGGATATTATCGAATCGAGAAAACTTTCATAGTCATCTACTATATATCCATAAATATGGGCAAGGAATGCTTTTCCCCCTGCTTTTTTTATCAAATCAGCAGCTTCCTGTACGGTAGGATAATTCTTCATCTGATCCAGGAAAAACGGACTGTCCGGATTAGTAACGCACGTCCTGTAGAATGCGTTGATTTTTTCCCATACTTCCTTTGAGAAGTGTTTTTCATTTTCGGGATAACTTTTTATATCGGAATGCATCACTTGTGTTGCAAAATATCTGCCGCTCCGGATGGATAGGTTCCTGCTGAATTTAATACCCAAGCTTTTGCATACATCTTTCAGCTTATTAAGGTATTCATTTTCCCTTTCCAGGAACCTTTCATCCGATATAATTCCGGTTTCTGATATGGATTCAAGATCTATATCATACCCAAGTATTTCAACAGGCTTTCCGTCATGTACGGCTGTAAATTCACAGCCGGTGATGATACTACCGGTAAAGTAGTCACTTACCTTTATTTTCTCAAGCTTTTTATAAGCACCTATCGAGTCATGGTCTGTAATTGATATGTATTTCAAGCCGGCTGATTGTGCTTTTGCAATTACTTCTTCCGGTTCTTCCGAACCATCAGACGAAGTGGTATGAATATGTAAATCTATCATTTTGTACAGCTCCCTGCATTTTAGTCACACTTTATTTTATACCACTTTATATATAATGGCAACTGCAGCTGTATGGAACCGGGTATGACAACTGCTGTGCTTAAATATAGTCTTAAAATCAAAAATAAAAACATAGAATTAATTAGTCATTATGGCTGAATATTTTTATTACAGGTGAAGGATTTCAACCGATATGAAGAGTATTAATATTAAAAAGCCGCATAATAGCAGGTCTCTTGAAAATGCCAGAATTGTAACAGCTTCAATACTACTGATATATTTGACTGTTTCATTATACTTTATGAATCATTTCTTTTTTAATACTGTAATAAACGGGGCAGACGTTTCATTAAAAGCACATAATGCAGCAGACGAGGTTATTATAAGATATGTTAAGGATTATAGGCTGCAGCTGATTGAACGAAACGGAAAAAAAGAAGAAATAACAGGACAAGATATTGAAATGAAATTCAATAGAAATAACAGTATTTTTAAGATTCATAAAATGCAAAGCTCATTTAAATGGCCGATTTCATTATTTAAGGAACAAAAATTCTATGTTAATGATTTGTTTGTTTATAATAGAGAAAACCTGGAAGACAGAATAGATAATTTGGACTGCTTGAACAAAGATATCACAGAGCCTCAAAATGTGAGCTTCAAATATGCAAACGGCTGCTATGAAGCAGTAAAGGAGATATATGGGAATAAGCTTCATAAAGGCAGACTATATGAAGTAATAAAATCGAGCATATTAAGAGGACAACGAGAATTGGACCTGGATAAAAGCCTATGCTACATAAATCCCAAGTACACCTTAAGCTCTGCCAAGACTTCACAAACTCAGAGTCTGCTGAACAAGTATGTATCAGCAAGAATCACTTACATACTCAGAAGTGAGAAGGAAATATTGGATCAAAACACTATAAATCAATGGCTTAGTGTTGATGAAGACCTGGAGATAGTAATAGACGAAAATGCTGTCAGGAGCTATGTAAAGGGATTGAGCAAAAAGTATGATACAGCCGGTGCTGCAAGAAAGTTTAAGACATCTGTGAATAAATCAGTAGAAGTAAAAGGCGGTTTTTACGGATGGAAAACGGATATTACCGCTGAAACCCAGGCACTGACGGAAAATATAAAACGCGGCGAAGTGCTTGAAAAAGAACCCATATACATTCAAAAGGCTTTATCCCGGGATGAAAACGATATAGGGGATACCTATGTGGAAATAAATATCACAAGGCAGTATTTGTGGTATTATAAAGCCGGCAGGCTTATAGCGCAAGGCCACATAGTATCAGGCAATCCCAACATGGGAAATGCCACCAGTCTTGGTGTCTATATGCTGAATTACAAAGAAACCGATACTACTATAAGAGGGCCGGGTTATGAAGCGGAAGTAACCTATTGGATGCCTTTTAACGGGAATATAGGAATACATGATGCCGACTGGAGATATTCCTTCGGGGGAAATATCTATAAAAGGAACGGAACCCATGGATGCGTAAACGTTCCGTTATATCTAGCCAGAAGAATTTATGAAAATATAGAAGAGGGAACACCTGTTATCTGTTATGAAGAACAGTGACGGTGCGGGTGCGCGGGAGGGCCGTTATGAACGGAGTCGTATATTACAAATCAGATGATTTCAATATGGTTGAGGTAAAAACCTGTTCCAACGATGTGCACGCATACAAGGATCATCTTCATGAGGAATTATCCGTAGGTTACATAGAAGAAGGCGCATCCATCCTGAATGTTAACGGAAAGGATTATCATATGGAAGCAGGGGAAGCAATCATTATATATCCATATGTAAGCCATAAGTGCCAGCCTGTAGATATCAACAACTGGAGATTTACAATGATCTATATCCGGAATGAGTTTTGTGAAGAAATGTTTAATCATTTGGGAGGAAATAAAGCTATAGGCATTAAGAAACTGGGTGCCTCCGAGTTTGATCAGATTAAATGCCTGGCGGAGGTTCTGAAGAGTGACACATGCGGATTTGATAAGGAAGTTGAATTGATAAGTACACTTATTCAGTTATTAAAACTGGAGGATGTGGCTATAAAGTTCGAAAGCAGCAAAAAGCTGATGGAAATCAAGGCATATATTGAGGAAAACTTTCTTAAGACTCTTTCCCTTACAGATATTGAAAAAACTTTCGGTATCAATAAATTCATTCTTATTCGGAATTTCAGGGAAAAATTCAATACCACGCCCAATGCCTACCAACTGCAGATGAGGGTCAATTACGGCAAGGGCCTTCTGAAGAGCAGCAATGATATTGCAGATGTTGCACTGAGATCCGGTTTTTATGACCAGGCTCATTTTACAAAAGAATTCAAAAAAGCATATGGAATAACACCGCTTAATTATTACAAAAACCTGAATCCTTAGAGGTCAATATCTTACAATAAGTATACAGAAATCTCTTTTATAATTTTCACCAGAGATTACTGTAAAGGAGATTTTCTATGAAGTGCGTGATGATTATTGATGAAAACCTGCCTGCGGGGATAATTGCCAATGCAACAGCAGCATTGGGGATCAGTTTGGCAAGTGCGGTGGACGGATTAATAGGAAAGGGATTATTTGACAGGGATGGAAGACTGCATCAGGGCATTACAAATATTCCGATTCCAATACTTACTTTATCTAAAAGAGAACTAAGGATCCGATATGATGAACTTCTGGAGAAAGATGACCCGGAGATTCTTGTGATCGGGTTCAGCGAAATTGCCCAAAAATCCCTGAACTATGATGATTATGAGATAAAGCTGGCAGCTGCACGCAAGGATGAAATTGAATATTTGGGCATATGTATCTATGGCCCTAAGAAAAAAATTAACAAGCTTACCGGTAATCTGAAGATGTTGAGATAGCAAAATACAGATTATAACTGAAATGGAATAATAAAGCCGACCCATTCAATGGGTTTTTGTGATATCATGTATATAACAAGGACAAGCTTCATAAGAGAGGATGAAGTAGAGGATGAGAAAGAAATGCAGTATAACTGGCTTTATTTTTGTATTAATAATTATGGTGGTTGCATTGACTGCAAACATTACATATGCTGATTCGGATCCGTCACAGCCAAGCAGCTGGGCGAAAGCGGAAATTGAAAAAGCAATAGAAATCAATCTTCTTCCGGAAAGGCTGCAAGGAGAATACAGAAGCAATATCACCAGAGAAGAGTTCAGTGAGGTTGCTGTGAATCTGTATGAAGCCTTAAGCGGAAAAGAGGCTGAATTACAAGGAGAGAATCCTTTTACCGATACACAAAGCACAGAAGTCAGGATAGCAAATAGTCTGGGAATAGTAAAGGGCATCGGAGACGGCAGGTTTGCTCCCGACAATGCGATAACCCGGCAGGAAATCAGCGTGATGATGTACCGTACACTGCAGGCAGCAAAGCCCGGATACGATTATTCAAAAAAGTATGAACATATATTTGCGGACTATGATACGATCTCATCATGGGCACGGGAAGCAGTAAGTTATTTATATGTAATGGAGGTTGTAAACGGAGTCGGAGATAACAGATTCAGCCCAAAGGGAAATACATCCAGAGAACAGGCAATAGTGCTTGCAAAAAGAATGCACGATAAAGTTTCTGCGTCCAAGGATAATCTGATTGCGTCACGAGATGGGACAAGCAGACAGGAAAATGATTTAAAATTAAAATTGGCAAAACTTATCTCCCAGGAGTTGGGCAAGCCGTATAAGTGGGGAGGAACGGGACCTGACGGCTATGATTGCTCCGGATTGGTGTATTCCATATATGGCAAGCTTGGCATACCGCTGCCGAGAACAGCACGGGATCAGGCGGGAGCAGGTACCTATGTATCAAAGGAAGAACTGCAGTACGGCGATTTGGTGCTTTTCGCAAGAGACGGAAAGAACATAAATCATGTAGGCATATATGTGGGGGACGGCATGATGGTGCACTCTCCTCAAACGGGAGATGTGGTAAAGAAGACAACAATTATGTCGGGATACTATGAGAGATGTTACTATACGGCCAGAAGGGTCATTAATTAAAAAGGCGGCTTAGCCGCCTTTTCATATTTTGGTATCGGTTTGGGGTTACGAAATATTTATTTCCAGGCAGATTTCATTGCAGTTAGGAAATTTGGGGCAATTGATACAATCTGTCCAGACCTTCTGAGGCATAGTTTCCTTATCTATAACCTTAAAGCCCATTTTTTCAAAAAATCCGGGCTGATAGGTCAGCGTAAACACCTTTTGAAGCCCCAGCTCTTTTGCTTCTTTTAGTATGAATTCAACTATCCGTCTTCCTATTCCCTGCCTTTCCATATCGCTCCTGACTGCCAGGGTCCGCAGCTCCGCCAGATCGTTCCAAAACACATGAAGTGCTCCGATTCCTGCGATTTGACCGTCTATTTCAACAACGACAAAATCACGGATGTTTTCACATAAGGCACTGCGGGAGCGGGGAAGCATCAGACCTTTTTCTGCATAATAATTCACTAATTCATACATTTCTTCAACATGGGGCAATATTGCCTTGCGAATAACCAATACAAACACCTGCCTTAGTATTATATATAATGCTTATCATAGCAAAAAATGCATAATATTACAATACTAATGCATAAATATTTTTACAATAGTCAATTATTCCGTAATACTGTTATAAACCCGTCAAGTATTTGATGGCTTATCTTAAAACCTTTATGCACGTAAAAATTCAGTGCATTGTCGTTTCCGTTCGATACAAAGATGAAAAAATCATCTATTGGCTTAAAGGTGCTTAACCAATTCATCGACTTTTCAAATAAAATACTTCCTATGCCCATATTACGATAATCTTCCTTTATAAAAAACTGGGAAAGGCAGCCGACATCATCGGTCTTAACGGAATCAAAATCAAAAAAATCTACAGGCTTAAGAGTTGCAAATCCGCCTGAATATGTATATTTCGAAGAAATATTGCTATATGCATAACCTATGATTTTTTCTTCATCCTTTGCAGCAACTATATAGTTGGCCTTGGCACCCTTGACGGACGGAATCACTCTGGTTTCATAAGACATGTTGTCAAACCACTCAGGATGTATATATGCTTTGGATTTTTGATAAGCCATTAAATCGTTGCATAGATCCTTAATACAGATAGTATTATCTTCAGAAACGACTTCATAATGGATACTCATATTGACTTTCCTCCCTTAATATACTCTCATTTTCTTTAAATATCTTCATGTTTCGTAGAT
>DAOLPD010000024.1:0-24473 GCA_035417425.1 Bacillota bacterium | reverse complement strand
ATAAGAATAATCTTTACGTTCAGAGGTATGGGCTCCGGTTTTATACCTCCGGATACAATACCTGACATGGAAAATATATTTTCAATAGTTATTTCTCCTGTTTTTATGGATCTTTTTATTCCTTCCCAGCTTTCAGGGTTTCTCATCAGGTCGGACATGTTGATTATTATATAGCCCCCATTGGCTTGATGAAGCGAACCTGCCTTTATCTTGGTAAAATCTGTTGTGACTACCCCCATATTGCTTTCATATTCAATTTTACCCAATAGATTATCATATTTGGGGTTTGATTCCAGAATGACGGGGGCACCCTTTGTATCCCTGTTGTCTACTACCAGGTTGACCTGATACTTTATTGTGAAATCCTTTTCCCTGATTCTTCCCACCAGGTCAAGGGGTTCAGCCTTGCCGGACTCCAAATTCCTGAAATCCTCCACATTATGTATTATGTCCCTCTGGACAGCCTGAAGGTATTCGATTATATTCTTGTGCTTATCGTACTTTTCCTTCAGCTCCATAATCGGCTGTTCCACTGCAAGAAGCGCTATTTTTGTTTCCAGCTGGTCAATCTTGTCTTTGGCGGTTTTCTCTATGTCCTTCATCCGCTTCAGTGTCTCCATTAGTTTTCCCTGAACCATGAAGGAACTATCCTCTATCTTCTTTCTTTCCTCAGGAGGCATCTCCAAATAGTCTTTGTCTTCCATCGGCTTTCCGTCCCGGAGGGGAATGGTCATAAGCCCGTGCTCGCTCTTTCTTATAATGAAGCCCTGCTCTCTTGCAAAAGCATTGAAGGACTCCATGTATTCGGAGCTTTTCCCCTGATACTCCTGTATAATCTGACCCTTCTGCTTTTCATATTCTTCTCCTTCAAAAGCCTGGGGAACCTTTACCTTAAGGTCCTTTAAGAGTCTTTTCATATCTCTTTGAAGCTTGTACCCCATTCCGGCCGGCAGGTTTATACACATAGGTTTATCCGGATTCTTGAAATTATATACATAGCACCAATCATCAGGAACGCTTTCATTTGCAGCTACCCTGCTCACTATGGACCTGGTATAGCTGCTCCTTCCGGTGCCTGTTATTCCGGAAACATATATATTATAGCCGGGCCTCTTGATTGCAAGCCCGAACTCCATTGCTGCAGCAGCCCTGCTCTGTCCGATAATACCGTTTAATGGATCCAGGTCCGCCGTGGTTTCAAACTCAAAAAAGCCGCAGTCAATCTTGTTGCTCAGTTCCTCCGGGGCCAATTCTCTAAATCTGCTCATTCAGCACTCTCCTCTCAACTTTAATACATTCCTCACAGCTATTTTAACTTTGCATCATAGAATGCAAGGGCTATGAATTTGGGGATCCTCAGGACTCTTACGATTCTCCTGGGCTCCTTTACAAGCCTGTAAAACCACTCCAACCCGGCCTTCTGATAAAATTCGGGAGCCCTTTTCACTTTGCCAGCAAGCACGTCCAGGCTTCCTCCCACCCCCATGGCAATCTTTACTTTCAGCTTATCACTGTGCCTATATATGAATTTCTCCTGCTTCGGGGCGCCTAATGCCGCTAAAAGAATGTCTGCCTTGCTGCTGTTTATCTCGTTTATTATCTTATCCTCTTCCTCGCTTTCAAAATAACCGTTCCGTGTTCCCGCTATCCTCAGGCCGCCATAACTCTCGGTAAGCTTTATGGCAGCTTCTTCAGCCACACCTTCCCTGCCTCCCAGAAGATACACGCTTTTGCCCCGGGAATCGGCTATATCCATAAGCCGCATCATCAGATCAAAGCCTGCAACCCTCTCTTTTACAGGAGTGCCGTAAAATCTTGAAGCAATTACAACTCCTATTCCATCCGGAACTACAAGATGGCCGCTGTTCAAAACACTCTCGAACTCTCTGTCCTTTACTGCCGTAAGCAAAATCTCGCTGTTGGGGGTAAAAACCTTGCTGCATCTGTCGGTTTCAAGAAATACTTCCATTAAAGCCGCTGCTTCGTCCATATTTACATTATCAATTTTTATTCCTACTACTTCTACCACGTCATTCATAAGTCACCTATCCTCAAACCCAATATTCAAAGCTTAATATATCTTAATATATCTGGTAAATATTATATCATATTATCAAATCATAAAAACAGTGATATAATGTAGATGAAATAAGCTATATGTCATATTTTTGCACGGGCAGGTTTTTGCAGGTGTGCAAAAACCATCATTAAAATCTTGTTATAAGGGGTCGAACGTATTGGAAAAAATATTAATAGAGGGCTCTCAGAGGCTTACCGGTGAGGTCAGCATAAGCGGAGCCAAAAACGCAGCAGTGGCGATACTGCCTGCTACAATTCTTGCAGGCTCAGCCTGCACTATAAAAAACCTTCCCATGGTAAAGGATGTTACTTATCTGAGGGACATGCTTATACAAATGGGCGGGAAAATACATATACTTGACAATGATAAAATAAGAATAGACACTTCCGGAATCGCCGCCCATAAAATAGATCTTGAACTGGCAAAAAAAATGAGGGCTTCATACTATTTTCTGGGCGCTCTTCTCGGTAGGTTCAAAAAGGCTGAAGTACCTTTCCCGGGAGGCTGTGATATAGGAGTACGGCCTATAGACCTTCACCTTAAAGGGCTTGAAGCTCTTGGCGCCAAAATCAAAATATCCCACGGCCTTATAAAGGCAAAAACCGACGGGCTGAAGGGTGCAAGAATATATCTGGATGTGGTAAGCGTAGGTGCAACTATCAACATAATGCTTGCCGCATGTACGGCAAAAGGCACTACTACTATAGAGAACGCGGCAAAGGAACCGTATATAGTGGATACCGCCAATTTCCTCAACGCGTTGGGAGCCGATATCAAGGGAGCGGGTACGGACGTCATAAAAATCAAAGGTGTTGAATCCCTGGGAGGCTGCGAGTACAGCGTGATACCCGACCAGATGGAAGCAGGAACCTATATGATAGCCACCGCCGCTACCAGAGGCGATGTTCTTATTAAAAATATCATCCCCACCCATCTTGATGCAGTATCTGCAAAGCTCAGGGAAATGGGTGTGGAAATTACGGAATACGAAGATTCCATAAGAGTTAAAGCCCCCACAAGAACAAAAGCGGTTAATATTAAAACAATGCCCTATCCGGGTTTTCCTACGGACATGCAGCAGCCTATGAGCGTACTGCTTTCTGTTTCTGAGGGCACCGGAATCGTAACCGAGAGCATATTTGAATCCCGGTTCAAGTACTTTGACGAACTGAAAAAAATGGGGGCAAAAATAAAAATCGAAGGCAGGATAGCCGTAATAGAAGGAGTCTCAAAGCTTACTGGTGCTCCCGTTTATGCCACCGACCTGAGGGCAGGGGCTGCAATGGTTGTTGCAGGCCTTACCGCGGAAGGAAAGACTACTATAAGCAATATCAGCTATATTGACAGAGGCTATGAAAGATTGGAGGAAAAGCTTATAAACCTTGGTGCAAAAATAAGGCGCATTGAGGAAAAGTAGAGCTTTTCAATCTTACAATAAATGATGACAATGTAAACCTGAAAGGAAACTGAAAATATTTATTATCCGGAGGCATTATATGCGCAATTACAATATTCTGATTACAACCATGCGCCTTGACATAGGCGGTGCGGAAACTCATATAGTAGAGCTTGCCAAAGGGCTTTCCCGTGAGGGCTTTAATGTAATTGCAGCATCCGCCGGGGGCGTATATGAAAAGGAGCTGACCCAATCCGGCATCAAGGTATATCACGTGCCCCTGGATAACAAGAAGCCTCACAATGTGATAAAGGCTTACTTCCTGCTGAAGAATATAATAGAAGAAAACAGCATAGACCTGGTACATGCCCATGCCCGTATTCCCGGATTTATATGCGGCCTGCTGCATAAAAGAATGGGATTTCCTTTTGTGACTACTGCCCACGGAACCTGGAAGACCGGTTACGGATTGCGCTATATAACCAATTGGGGGCAGAAGACGGTGGCAGTAAGCGAGGATATAAGGAAATATCTTCTTGACAACTATAAGATTAAGGATAAGGATATTAAGGTCACAATAAACGGAATTGATACCGATAAATTCTCCTCCGGAATCGATTGCTCCGATGTAATGGATGAGCTGGATCTCAAACCGGAAGATATTAAAATAGTATACATAAGCCGATTTGACAGTGACAGAAGCTATATAATAAACAAGCTACTGGAAGTAATACCCGAGCTTTCATCAAGCATTCCGAACCTTAAAGTTATTATGGTAGGCAGCGGAAATATTCTGGATTCGATAAAGGAAAAAGCCCGGGAGATAAATAACATGACGGGGCAGGATACGATTATTGTTACAGGCTCCCGTACCGATATAAACAAATTCACCGCCCTGGCGGATTTATTCATCGGCTTTGGCCGTTCCTCACTGGAAGCACTTTCTGCCGGAAAGCCCCTTATCCTCGCAGGCAATGAAGGCTATATAGGAATATTGAATGAAAACAGCCTGGACGATGCAGTCAAATCCAATTTTTCCGGTCGGGGAAAAAGCAAGGCAGACAGTAAATCCTTAAAGGATGATATTTTAAAGGTGCTGAGTCTAAGCGGCGAAGAGAGAAAAGCCCTGGGGGACTTTGGCAGAAGTGTGATTGAAAACAGATATTCCGTGAGAAAAATGGTGCAGGACAATATGGAAGTATATGCTCAGCTGCTTGAACATAAATAAAGGGGACAAACCTATGTATGACGTTATGATATCAGGTTATTACGGTTTCGGAAACAGCGGCGACGATGCCATACTGCTGGCTATTATTGAGAACCTGAGAAAAATTAAAAAAGATATACGAATTGTAGTGCTTTCAAAAAATCCGAAGGATACTGCATCAATTTACGGTGTGGATTCCATAGATCGTTTTAACCTTTTTAAAGTAATCGGCACAATGAAAAAAACCAGGCTTTTTCTGAACGGCGGCGGAAACCTCATACAGGATGTTACAAGCACACGTTCATTGGTATATTACCTGACTACCATTTATCTCGCCAAACTTATGGGACTTAAGGTCATGCTGTACGCAAACGGAATCGGCCCGGTTGCCGGGCGCACCAACCGTTATTTTACTTCAAAAATAATAGACAGAGTGGATATTATAACTCTGAGGGAGGAAGCCTCAGGCCTGGAATTGAAATCATTGGGCGTTAAAAAACCCGAAATCCGTGTCACTGCCGACCCCGCCCTGGGACTTGAACCGGCAGGCTCTGAAGAAATAGAAAAGCTGCTGCAAAAAGAAGGAATACCCGCAGATACCCCTTTGATTGGTTTTTCCATCAGAAAGTGGAGCGGCTACGAGGCATATAGCCGTATTATCGCCCAGGCTGCTGATTATATAGAGGAAACCTGCAATGCAAAATCAGTTTTCATACCGCTGCATTTTCCTTCAGACTTGACAGTAGCGGAGGATATTGCATCAAAAATGAAGCATGCTCCCTTTATACTAAGGAATACATATGAAACGGATAAAATTCTCGGAATAATGAAAAGGATGGATTTAGTGCTGGGAATGAGGCTTCATGCCCTTATATATTCGGTCAGCCTTTCGGTTCCTGTTATCGGACTGATATATGACCCCAAGGTACAGGGCTTCCTGGAATACGTGAATCAGCCCTGGGCAGGCAATGTGGCAGACTTGAATCTGGATAGCCTCAAAAGGCTTATTGACGAAGTATGGAGCAATAAAAAAGAAATATCACAGCAGCTGGAAAAGAGCAACAGGCTGCTGAAGCAAAAGGCCTACGAAAATGCGGAGATAGCTATAAGGCTCCTTGAACAATAGAAAAAAACTGCGCAGCAGTATCTTACTGCTGCGCTTTGCTCAAATTCTTCACGTCTACTATTTTTGCCACCATTTCTATCATTCTTGTATCCATCACCTGCTGGGACTCCCTGTTGATATCCAGCCTTCCGTTTGCCCTGAAGCCGTATTTTGTCTCTATTCCCGGTACCCTGATTGTTATCAGTACATTAAACCTTTCAGGCTTTTCCGCTATCACCATGGTACCGTCGGCCTTGGTAAGCTGGTCTGTTGCAGGCAGCACTTCAACATCCGTAATACTCCCCATAGGGCTGTTGGTTTTGACATCATAAATATCCGCACCGATTTCTATAGCATCCACCGACTGCTGCCTGACTTCCTCCACCAGTACCTTGTACTCAATGGTATCAAACTTTGCAGCATTCTGATCCTTGTCAACCATAAAAAATTTATAATACACTCCCCCGATAAGCACAGCGATAAGCAGCAATACACCTATATCAACAATACTGATTTTGCCGAACAATCTTCCTTTTTCATCCAAAAGCATATCAATCCCTCCTTACTGCCCGACCAAGGTCATTTTGGTTACGAAGCCCTGATTTGCATATCCCTTGCCTTTAATAAAAAACTTCTTGCCCACCTTCACTTCGGCACCTCCGATTATTATATTCGCCGGAGTTATATTGGCATCAGCCTCTATCGTTATGACCACGTCATAGGCATCAGGCACTTCAGCTATGATATATCTGCCGTTAATCAGGTCTTCATTGAGCATTGTGGCACCCCTGGAGGACTTGCTTACTACCGTTCCCAGCTCATTCCCCCTGGTGCTGTCACGTATCGGGTCTCCCGGGTTTATCGCATCCACAAAATCCTTGTTGACATTGGTTATTTCGAAGTCATACACTACTTTACTGCTTTCCGATACCTTTTTTTCACTTCTTCCGAAAAAAAACATATATCCGCCAACCGCAGTCAATATTATCAGCAGAATTATGATCAAATCGACAATGTTTACTTTTCCAAACAGCTTACCCCTATTATCCGCTAAAGCCATAATCTTCATCTTACTCCCTTCTGTTTTTCCTTACCACAGATTCATACAATCCTTCTATTTTTTCAGCCATTATATCGGCAGTAAAATTTTTCTCCATGATTTTCCTTCCCCTATCGCCCATTGCCTTTCGCAGCTCAGGATCATGGATCAGCTTAAGTATCGCACCAGCCAGCCCTTCGGCATCCTCCGGGGGAACAAGAAATCCGTTATACCCGTCCTTAACTACCTCAGGTATTCCCCCTGTATCTGTAGCTACAGACGGCTTGCCGACACTCATCCCTTCGATTAGTGACAAGCATAGTGCTTCAGATAAGGAAGAAATAACATTAATATCTATAATATTAAATACCTCGTGTATCTCATCCACGAAGCCCGTAAAAACTACCCGGTCCGTAAGCCCCTTCTGTTTAATAAGTTCCTTTAACTCTTCTTCCTTCGGTCCGATACCGGCAATGAAGAACCTGACATTGTCATTGTCCCGGGAAATAATTTCAGCCGCATCTATAAAATATTTGTGACCTTTAACCTCGGTAAGCCTGGCTACAATTCCGACAACTACTTCTTCTTCGGAAATTCCCCATTTCTCCCTGACAAGGCTTTTCTCCTTATCATCAAGTATCTTAACCGGGTTTATACCTCCATATATCACTGATATCTTATCACCGGGCACCCCGTTTTCAGCAATATTCCTTTTCACGGCCTCCGATACGGCAATTATGCCGTCGCTATACCTGTCGTTTATTAAAGCTCCCGCAAATCTCCTTATTCCGGTTGTACGGCCGTCAATACAATGCTTGGTATTAATTATTCCTGCTCCCGCCCTCTTTGCGGCAAGCCTTGCGGACAGTGATGCATGGGTATGCACAATATCCGGCTTTTCTGCCCTGAATATATAATACAAAAGATTTACGGCCCTGGAATCGTAGGATTTGTCTTTAATGCCGTCAACAGATATTACTTCAAAGCCTAGATTTTTTATCTTGTCTGTAAGCATGCTCCCCTGAGGAAGCACAACCTTTATTTCAAACTTCTCCTTATCTATGGCTCCAAGCAGATTAAGCAGCCAGCTGCCTGCTCCGCCTATCTTCATATCACTTAAAACATGCATTACCTTAATCATATGCCCGACACCTCATTATCCTCTGTTATAAGAGCCTTGGCTGCCATTCCGAAAGCCAGCATGACCCAGAAGGTCAGAAGCACCCTGTTGTTGTACCATATATTCTCAACCATTCCCTGGGCAAGATATCCTGCCATGCCGGATGCAATGGCTATCATGAAGGTGGATATGAATCTGTCCCTGGTTTTATAGAAGCCTGTCAGCATAGTCTTGTAATATACCGCTATAATTGCAAAGAACATCAACAAGCCCGCTATGCCTGTCTCTATCATAAGCTGTATGTATATATTATGGGAATGGTGAGCATATGCGGCGTTAAGTGAATACTTGGGATAAACCAGTTTAAAGGGCTCCAGGCCCAATCCTATGCCGGAAAGCCAATAATCCTGCGCCAGCCTCAAAGACCCCAGCCATACGGAAATCCTGTAGAAGGAAGATGTATCGTTCAGGTTTCCGATACTCGCAAATCTGTTGATTACAGAAGCCGGCAGCACAAAGGGAAGCATCAGCAGTCCGATTACCCCAAGAATTATGAACCTCCTGTCCCTAAGCACTGCAAACAAGGCAAAAGCCAGTATCAATCCGATATATGCACCTCTTGAGTAAGTATAGACGAGGCATCCGAGCATAATAGCCGTAAGTCCCAGGGTTGCAAGCTTTGATATCCAACTCTTCTGTCCCCACAGCATGGCAATTGCAACAGGTATGATGAGTACCAGGTATTCTCCCAGCACGTTGGGGTTTTCAAAGGTGGAGCCCACCCGGGCTTTTATGTCCTCAAACAGCGTTGTATCCACCCACGCTTCGGAGGTGGCTCCCACAGTCTTCAGCTGATATAGTCCATAGAGGGATGCGACGGTTGTAGAAAGCACCAGCAGTGCTGCCAAAACATAAAGCTGCTGCCTGGTCTTAATTGTACTTACCAATATGAAATAAAACACTATGAATGCTATATGTATCAATAATGCAAGCATGCTGCTGCCGGGGGTATATGATGTAATGAAGCTGTAGAGAAGCACCATTCCAAACAATACTACGAAATAATCCAGAATTGTGCTCCTGAGCTTCATGCTCTTATCCCTGAACAGCCTGATAAAAAATGATACCGCGGTAAGCAGGATGAGCCCCAGCAGAGCTATGGTCGGGGCCAAAGGAATGAATCCCGCAACGGCAAAAACTCCTATCTCATACCTCCAGAGCACCAATACAAGAGCGGCTATTCCTCCGACTGCGAGAACAAAGGCCACCGGCGGCAGAAAATGCCATATCACTCCCAATGCTATTCCTGTAAAGATCGCAGTAATTTCATAGCTTTTGTTTAAAACTGGATTTACCGTTCTTTTATCATATGATTCACCGTAAAATACGTTAAAAAACCTATATATCACCCTGCTGATCATACTGCCCTCCGCCAGGGCCTTCACCGGCCTGTTTATCAGTATCAGCGCTGCACCGGCCAGGAATAAAGCCAGTTCTAAAATTTTACCCGAGGCAAAATCCAACAGTCCCTGTGCTGCGGAAAAGGTAATGAAAAGCAGCCCATAAACCCGCGTGCTCATATCAAAAAGGTTCTCCAGAAAAACCCTTATGGCATTCAGTAACCTGCTCCCTTCAACAGCAGCGTTTACACCCTCCGAGAATCTTTGTGAAGCATATCTGAACCAACTTAAGGGCGATGCGAGGATTCTGAATACAAGGCTTTGCTTCCACGCATCCACGATGTTCCATTCCATGTCGAAAAAACCCAATATGCTGCTTGAGGCTGCAAGCTTCCCGAAACCAATTCCTAAACGCTGCATAACAATGAAAAACATGCTGTTTTCATAGTAGAAAACAAGCCTGCCATATACTTTCAATATCATTCCGAATATCGCGCTTTCTTTCATTTTACACTTCCTATTATGTTTTACACTAAACATTTACATTATTATATTATTATTGCCGCCTAAATGTAAAGTAAATACAAAAACGGATAACACTAAGCCACCAAAACCCAACCTGTGTTCCGTGGTTTATCCGTGCGCCCGGTGTTACCCGTCTCGTGCCTATTGAAGCGTATAAGTACCTTTGATTATAAGAAAGGACTTGTCAGCAAGTGCCTTTAACCCTCTGCCTTCGCCCCTGGCTGCTATCAGCATATGGTTATTGACAACAGCCTCGCCGTTCTTTAGATCCTTTGCCGCAGTAATATCCGAAAGGCCCCCAAAAGCATCTTCTATAGCGGAAAACTTTCCGGATCTCGGAATTATTTCCGCACCTTCCCCTGCAATAAGCACCTGGCCTTTTTGCATTTCCACTACTTGAAACTTCGCCGCCGCCTTTGCGGCATTTTTTATTTCTTCTCTCAGCTTAGCTATCTCCTGATCCTTCTTCTCCAATTCAGTCTTAAGCTTGGCTGTTTCCTGTGCAAGCAGGTTGTCAATATAATATTTGATCTGCTCTGATTTCTGTTCTACATAACTCTGTGTAACAATGGGATCTTGTTCCGAACCCGGGGCTACCCCGTCTGCAGCGCTTATAACAACGGCAGAGAGCACCAGGATAATTGCAGTCAATACTATGATACCCGTTTTGCGACTCTTACTGTTTACCATCCCAATTCTCCTTTTCAGAGGCAATTGCGAAAAACAGGTACTTTTTTCACAGATGCCTATAAAATGAAATAAGATAAAATATCTTCAGACTGAGTATATATTTCGTCAAATATCGCAAAACTCCTGTATATGTTACAAATTTGTAATTATTTATCTTACCTGTCCGTTACCATATATGACGTACTTTGTGGATGTAAGCTCTTTTAATCCCATAGGCCCCCTTGCGTGAAGCTTCTGGGTGCTTATCCCTATTTCCGCCCCCAATCCGAATTCAAACCCGTCGGTGAACCTGGTGGATGCATTTATATATACGGCGGCAGCATCAACTTCGGCCAGGAACCTCCTTGAATTGGAGTAGTTTTCCGTTACGATTGCTTCGGAATGCTTTGTACCGTACCTGTTGATATGCTCTATTGCCTCGTCGATACTGTCCACAATCTTAACGGCAATTATATAGTCAAGGTACTCGGTGTACCAGTCAATATCCTCTGCCGGTTTTACTTCTGCCGATAATTTTACCGTCTTTTCGCAGCCCCGCACCTCTACTCCGTTTTCCCTCAGGCTCTTTACTATCCTCGGTATAAATTCATCTGCCACATCCTTGTGAACCAGAAGCTTTTCTTCTGCATTACATACTCCCGGCCTGCTGACCTTCGCATTTATGACGATTTTTTCGGCCATGTCCAGGTCACCGCAGCTGTCGACGTAAACATGGCAGTTGCCGGTACCCGTCTGAATAACAGGTATAGTAGCGTTCTCTACAGCAGACTTTATAAGCCCGGCTCCTCCCCTGGGTATCAGAACATCTATATATTCGTTAAGCTTCATAAACCTGATTGCGGTTTCCCTTGAGGTATCTTCGATAATCGAAATCGAATCCTCCGGCAGACCTGATGCAGCAAGCGCTTTCCTTAATGATTTTACAAGGGCTATGTTGGAGTTGACAGCCTCGCTTCCGCCTCTCAATATAACTGCATTTCCTGATTTAATGCATAAGGATGCGGCGTCTACTGTCACATTCGGCCTTGCCTCATATATTATTCCTATAACTCCCAGTGGGACACGGGTCTGTCCTATTAAAAGGCCGTTAGGCATTTTATTCATGCTTATTACTTCCCCCACCGGATCCTTCAGGGCAATCAATTGTCCAAGCCCTTCTATGATGGCCTTCAGCCTTTTTTTGTCCAGGAGAAGCCTGTCAAGCATGGCTTCGCTCATACCCTTTGATCGCCCAGCCGCCATATCCTTCTGATTCTCATTCAGTATATAGTCGGTGTCTTCGGCAATTGCGTCCATCATATGTCTAAGGCATTTGTTCTTCTGCACGGTATCTGCTTTGGACAGCACAATTCCCGCTTTTTTCGCAAGACATGCCTTTTCAATAATATCTTCCATTAATATCATCCCTTTCTTTAAAAATACACCTGGGCAGAAAATCATAGTTTTCTGTCCGGTAAAAACAATGTGCCTGCTTCCCGGCCGGATATTATGTCATAAATATTATCAGGCCTGCTGCCGTTTACAATAGCCATTAGTATTCCATTTTCCATAGCAATCCTGGCTGCGTTTATTTTGGTCCTCATGCCCCCGGTGCCCAGGATGGAAGAGGTATCTTCGGCAGCACTGGTTATACTGTCATCAATACTGTATACCCTTCTTATCAGTTTTGCATCTTCCAAAGCCGGATTTTTGTCATACAGGCCGTCTATATCCGACAACAATATCAGCAGATCGGCTTTTATCAGCTTTGCCACATATGCGGACAATACATCATTATCCCCGATTTTGATCTCATCAGTAGCAATGGTATCATTTTCGTTGACTATCGGTATGACATTGTGTTTGAAAAGGGCATTAAATGTATTTACTGCATTAATACTTCTGTCTTCCAAAAAGATATCTTCTTTGGTTATAAGTATCTGTGCCACGACCCGCCCGTATTCTGCAAACATCTTTTCATATGTCTGCATAAGCAAACCCTGGCCCACTGCAGCCAAAGCCTGCTTCAACCCAATATCATAAGGCCTTTCTTTAAATCCCAGCTTACTCATACCGACCCCGATTGCACCTGATGTCACAAGTACAACGTCCTTATTTTGATTTGCAATGTCCGACAATACCATAGACAGGCGCTCTATCCCCGACAGGTTAAGCTTCCCGTTCCCGTAAGTCAAAGTAGATGTACCAACCTTAACTACAATACGATTATAATCAGCCACACTATCACTCCCAAACTCTTATTAAACATGCTATTTTTCAGCTTTGCCATTTATTTCAATGCCCAAACTCTCTGCCTTTTCCGTACAGCGTTGAATTGCTTCAATGACATGGCCCCTGAAGCCTTTCTTTTCCAAGCTGTAGACCGCTTCTATGGCAGTTCCTCCAGCTGAGCAGACACTATCCTTCAGCTGCCCCGGGTGTTTCCCCGTAACCAGGACCATTTTTGCCGCTCCCAGTACCGCCTGTGAAACCATCCTATAGGCTTTATCCCTGGAAAGCCCTTTTAACACCGCTCCGTCTGTCAATGCTTCGATAAACATGTATACCAGGGCAGGAGAGGATGCTGAAACAGCTGTAACCACATCCAGCAGTTCTTCATCCAGTATCTCCGCCAGGCCGAAGCTGCTGAAGATATCATATACGGACTTCAGTTCTTCTTCAGTCACTTGTCCGTTGCAGCACAATGCAGTCATAGCCTCCCCAACGACAGCAGGAATATTCGGCATGGCTCTCACTATCTTCAGCTCTTTCCCGAAGTAAGCCTCAACCGTTTTTATCTTTATACCCGCGGCTATTGTGACAATAACGGCTTCCTTTTTTACATCATTCCTAATTTCTCTTATTACCTCGGTATACTTGTTTGGTTTCACCGACAATATCAATATATCGGCAAATCGTGCCACTGCCTTGTTATCCGAAGTAATTCCTATTCCGAAATCCTTCCTTGCAGCCTCCAATTTGCCGGAAGTACTGTTGCTGGCTAAAATGGAATCCGGCACGGCAATATTTGAATCCAGCAAGCCTGCAATCATTGCCCGTGCCATATTCCCGCATCCTATGAAACCTATTTTCTTATTCATGTCTTTCCCTCCTTAAAAAAATAAAAAAACCTCCGCCCTGTTAAGGGACGAAGGTTATTCGCGGTACCACCCAAATTGAACGCATATACATAAAATATGTGACCACTTGACGCCTGTAACGCCGGCATGCGGCAGACTTTTCACCTGCAGCTCAAAGGTCGGGTTCAAAGGAAATAATCTTGGAAAACCTTTCAGCCGCTGAGTTTTCCTCTCTTTCAGAATCTTCCCCTCTACTATTCCTCATCATTGCCTTGAATAATCATTAAAGCATATTATATATTATTTAATTATTTATGTCAAAAAACTCTTGAAGGTGTCTCTATTTGCTCAATACCGAATCAATTATATCAACTGCCCTGTCAATATATTCCTCTTGAATGTTCAATGGCGGAAGAAGCCTTACGACATCCGCACCGGCTCCCACAAGAAGCAGTCCCGAATCAATGCATTGGTCGATGAATTTCTTGGTATCGATTGAAAGCTGGAGCCCCAAAAGCAGTCCAATACCGCGGATGCTCTTTATGGAGCCGTGCTTTTCCTTCAAAACCTGCAGCTTATCAACAAAATACTTACTCATATGCTCAACATTTTCCAGCACTCCGTTTTGCAGAAGCTCCTCAAGTATTGCCAATGCTACTTTGCAGGCAAGAGGATTGCCGCCGAAGGTTGAACCGTGATCTCCATAAGCTATACATTCCGCCGCCTTCCCTGATGCAACAACCGCACCGATTGGGAAGCCTCCCCCCAACCCTTTTGCAATACATACCAGATCGGGTTTAACACCGAACTTTTCAAAGGCAAATAAACTCCCCAGCCTTCCGATCCCGCACTGCACCTCGTCGAATATAAGCAGGGAATCGTATTTTTCACAGAGTTTTTTTGCTTCCTCCAAAAATGATTTGTCAGCTGCTATTACTCCCCCTTCGCCTTGGACCGGCTCGGCAATAATTGCGCATACATTCGGGTTCATTTCTGTTCTCAGCTTATCGCTGTCATTCAGGTCAACGCTCTTAACTCCCGGTATCAGCGGCATGTAATCCTTCTGGTATTTCTCCTGTCCGGTCACGGAAAGTGCTCCCAGGGTTCTGCCGTGGAAAGAGTTATTCAGATATATTATTTCATGCTTTGAGATGCCCCCTTTAAGCTTGCCGTACTTTCTCGCAAACTTTATGGCAGCCTCTACTGCTTCTGTTCCGCTGTTGCAGAAAAATGCCCCCTCAAGCCCGCTTAATTCGCACAGCCTGTCAGCCAGCTCCATCTGAAGCTCATTCCAGTACAGATTTGACACGTGCATCAGCTTGCAGCTTTGTTCCCGGATGGCGCTTATAATAGCAGGATGGCAATGTCCCAAGCAGTTTACCGCTACCCCTGACACAAAATCTATGTATTCCTTCCCATTATTATCATAAACCAGGCATCCTGTACCGCGGACTGCAGTAACATCAAACCGCGCATAAGTTTTCAGTATCTTTTCCTTAGACATTTTTTTCCCCTCCTATTATAATTGTCCCTGCCTTTTTGCCATGGAAAAGCTCCAGCAGAATATGAGGCTTCTTTCCGCCTATAAGGCATACTGACGTTACTCCCTTTTCAATGGCTTCGATACAGCACTTCATCTTGGGTATCATTCCTCCTGATATGGCACCGTCCTGCATAAGCTTTTCAATTTCCGCCGCGGTAATGCTGCTAATCAAGCTGCCGGGATCATCAATATCTCCGAACAGCCCGTCAACATCGGATAAATATACAAGGCTGTCTGCACCGATGGAAGCACCGATGGCGGCTGCCGCATAATCCGCATTGATATTATAAGCCTTACCCTCTTTGTCTTCTGCCACCGGTGATATAACCGGAACATATCCCATAGCCAGCAAATCCCTTAATACTTTGCCGTTAACCTTGGATACTTCGCCTACAAAGCCTATATCGATTTTTCTGCCGTTCTCATTCAGGTATATCCTTTCCGCCTCAAGCAGCTTTCCGTCCCTGCCGCTTATACCTACGGCATCTACTCCCTTTGCAGTCAATTTTGAGGTCAGTTCCTTATTGACCCTGCCGGACAACACCATTTCAACCACTTCCATGGCGGCCTCATCTGTTTTCCTCAGCCCTTTTACAAATTCCCCCGCAATATTCAGCCTGTCAAGCATCCTGTTTATATCAGGCCCGCCGCCATGAACAATCACAACTTTTACTCCGGCATTTCTCAGGGTTGCTGCATCTTCCATGAATGCGTCCGTTGCTTCGTTATCCTTAGTAATGCTTCCCCCATATTTTATTACTACTGTCCCGCCTAAATCCATTCGGCCTTCACCTCTGATTCTTAATGGTACATATTATACATCGTATTGGATTTTTATGCAATAATATTTGCGTATTTTTATTATTTCTATTGCATAAATAACCGCTCACATGTATAATATTTAAAAAACACAATATTGAGGTGATTAATATGGTAAAAGTAGGTATCGTCGGTTCAACAGGTTATGCGGGTTATCAGCTGTCTATGATATTGTCCCAACATAAAAATGTATCTATTGTTTTTTTATCGTCTCATAATTATTCTAATATGAGGTTCAGTGATGTCTATGGAAATCTGAAAGGTTTATTGGACAACATATGCATAGATATGCAAGACATAGAAAGTAAGCTTTCAAAAATCGATGTATTATTCCTTGCACTCCCCCATGGCCAATCTTTTGACCTTGTGGAAAAAGCCCTGAGCCTCGGAGTGAAGGTCATTGACATTGGTGCTGATTATAGGCTTCGGGATCAAAATATCTATGAGAAGTGGTACGGTGTAACCCATAAGCTTCCCGGCCTCTTGAAAGATGCCGCATACGGCCTTCCCGAGCTTTACCGTGACAAAATTTCAAACTCAAGCCTTGTGGCAAACCCCGGCTGCTATCCGACCGCAAGCATTCTGGCTCTTGCACCTCTAGTACACACCGGTGTTATCGATAACACCTCAATCATTATCGATGCAAAGTCCGGAGTCTCAGGAGCGGGCAGAAGCGCAAACATGTCATCACTTTTTTGTGAGTGCGGCGAATCTGTCAAGGCATATAATATCGCAACCCACAGGCATACACCGGAAATCGAACAGCAGCTTTCCGATGCGGCAGGTGAAAAAATTACTCTCAGCTTCACACCTCATCTTGTTCCGATGAGCAGGGGAATACTTGCAACTTGTTACGGCAGCCTCAAGAAGGATATTTCACAGAATGAACTCTACGACTTATACAGAAGCTATTATAAAAATGAGAATTTTATCAGAATTACCGACTCCCTGCCGGAAACAAGATATGTAAGAGGATCAAATATCTGTGACATTGCTGTAAGGGTGGATGAGAGGACAAACAGGGTTATAGCGGTCAGTGCAATAGACAATCTTATAAAGGGTGCTGCAGGGCAAGCGGTGCAGAACATGAATATCCTCTTCGGGTTATATGAGCATATGGGTTTGGATATGCTGCCGAATATGCTGTAAAGGGGATTGTATAAATGAAGATTATTAAAGATATGACTATAACAGATGTGCCATATTTCAAGGCAAGCGGTGTAAGCTGCGGCATAAAGAAAAACGGCAATAAGGATTTATGTGTAATATACAGTGAGAAGGATTCGGTTGCTGCTGCTGTTTTTACGACGAATAAAGTAAAAGCGGCACCGGTGATTCTTGACATGAAGCATATTCAGTCAAAAAGCATTCGGGCAGTTGTTGCAAACAGCGGCAATGCAAATGCCTGCACAGGGAAGCAGGGGCATAAGGATGCAAATGCAATGGCAGAGCTGACTGCCTCCCTCCTGAATATTCCCTCTGAATCAGTTCTGGTGGCGTCAACCGGAGTTATAGGTGTTCCTCTCCCGATGCAATATGTTGAATCGGGAATCAGAAATGCATGTGAGAATCTATCCCATGGCGGCGGCAAGGATGCCGTCCGGGCGATTATGACCACCGACACATGTGAAAAATCAGTAACCGTCGAAGCTGAGCTTGATGGTAAAAAGATACTGCTCAGCGGTATTGCTAAGGGCTCAGGCATGATACATCCCAACATGGCTACAATGCTTGGGTTTATCACAACTGATGCAAATATATCAAAAGAAATGCTCCAGGAGGCCTTGAGCGAAAGCGTAAAGAAAACCTATAACATGATATCGGTGGACGGGGACACAAGTACCAATGACATGGTAATAATACTTGCTAATGCAGCCGCGGGTAATAAACTGATTGAGGCCAGGGATGAAGATTTTGATACTTTCAGAAAAGCCCTTGACCTCCTAAATACCGAGCTTGCAAAAAAAATTGCCCGTGACGGCGAAGGCGCCACAAAGCTGATTGAGTGCACAGTCTCAAACGCAGTCTCGTATGCCGATGCTTGCATACTTTCAAAATCCGTTATCGGTTCAAATCTGACCAAGGCCGCATTTTTCGGTAATGATGCCAATTGGGGAAGGATCCTGTGTGCTCTTGGCTACTCCGGCGGGAATTTTTCGACCGACAAGGTGGATATTTTTTTTGAAAGCGAGGCAGGCTGCATCCAGCTTGTGGCCGATGGAGAGCCTCTTCAGTTCTGTGAAGAAACCGCTTCTGCAATAATGGCCAAAGAATATGTAATAATAAAAGTGGATTTGAAGGAAGGGGAATATTCGGCTACTGCCTGGGGATGCGACCTTACCTATGATTATGTAAAGATAAACGGAAGCTACAGGTCATAATGCATAAAAGTGTGCCCTGCTATACTATACAAGCTCTTGCTTGGCTATGCAGACTTATTACTACGTCGCATCATTCTTCTTTTGTGAAAAGAGATGTCGCTAACTACTTAAGTAGTTTTGCGACATCTCTTTTTATTTCTTTAATGAACCGAGTATTCCGCGTATGAGAGTTCTTCCGACCTCTCTGCCAACAGTTCCGACAATATTATCGGCAGCTCGTTCAGCTAAAGTCTTTCTGCTATATTTACGGGTTTCTTCTCTTTTTCTGATTCTCTCCCTCTCCTTCATCTCTGCTTCCAACTGCTTCTGCCTCTCTTTTTCTTCCTTTTCCAACTGTTTCTGCCGTTCTAAATATTCCTTCTCCTCTTTTTCAGCCATCTGCTCCCGCATTGCATTTGCCTGTAACATCTCGTAAGCAGATTCCCTGTCCACTTCGGTATCGTACTTGCCGCTCATGGATGAAGAATTAATTATCCGAAGGCGGGTAAAATCATCAATAGTTCCGAATTTACTCTGGGGCGGAAGAATGAACGCACGCTCCACCATACCCGGGATCCCTTTGGAATCCAGGCATGACACCAATGCTTCCCCCGTTCCCAGCTCTGTTATGGCAGTTTCCGTATCAAAGGCAGGATTGGTTCTGAAGGTCTCTGCCGCTGCTTTTACGGTCTTCTGCTCCGCCGGCGTATAAGCACGAAGCGCATGCTGCACACGATTTCCAAGCTGTCCCAGCACTTCTTGAGGTAAATCCATAGGATTCTGTGTTATAAAATATATTCCGACCCCCTTGGATCTTATCAGCCTTACAACCTGCTCAATCTTTTGAAGCAGTACTTTTGGCGTATCATCAAACAACAGATGTGCTTCATCAAAGAAAAATACCAGTTTGGGCTTACTCACATCTCCTGTTTCAGGTAAAGTTTCAAAGAGCTCCGACAGCATCCACAGCAAGAATGTGGAATACAATGCAGGACTATGGAAAAGCTCCACGCAATGCAATATATTGATATATCCCCGTCCTTCGGAATCGGTCCTCATCCAGTCATGAATATCCAGAGCAGGCTCTCCAAAGAACTGTGCCCCTCCCTGACCTTCCAGTACAAGCAGGCTGCGCTGAATTGCTCCTATGCTTTGAGAGGAGACAGTTCCATATTTCAAGGTGTATTCCTTTGCGTTTTCGCCCACATAGTTGAGCATAGCCCGAAGATCCTTCATATCCAATAGGAGCATGCCGTTATCATCCGCTACTCGGAATACTATGTTCAGCACCCCTGTTTGCGTATCATTCAGGCCCAGCAGCCGGGACAACAGCAAAGCCCCCATCTCAGAAACGGTAGTGCGCACAGGATGGCCGCCCTTGCCAAATACATCCCAATAACATACGGGGTACGATTTATAGCTGAAGCCCTCTAACCCCAACTTAGCTATTCTTTCTGCCATATTGGGGCTATCGCTGCCCTGCTCCGCCAGTCCGGCCAGGTCTCCCTTGATATCTGTAAGAAAGACAGGAACTCCCATATCGCTGAAAGACTCTGCCATTACTTTGAGAGTAATGGTTTTTCCTGTACCGGTTGCTCCCGCTATCAGCCCGTGCCGGTTTGCCATATTGGGCAGGAGGTAAACGGGATTATCCCCTTTGGCTATCAATACTTTATTATCAGAGTACATAAATGCCGCTCCTTTCACAGTATTTTCATAAAAAATGCACCTTCTGTCAATATACTAACAGAAGGTGCCTCGGTTGTAAATATATAGGCTCCCGGTAATCTATTCAGCCCTTTTTAAAGCGCCTATCACACTGGTAACAATCAATATTGCAATAATTGTCTCCGGTATTCCGTTTGCAATGCCTATACCAATAATTATTTTCTTTGCCAATTCCGGGTCTTGTCCCAGGCTCTTAACAAAACTTTCCGCATAAATAAGATATATCAGGCTCAAAACCAGTCCCGTATTGGTCATTGTTCCCACAATAGCTGATATTACAATATCAAGTGCTTTACCCTTGAACTTCCTGTTTGCTAAAAATGCTAATGCTGCTGTTAAAGCTATCAGGAAAATATTCATAGCTATTAACCATGGGCTTTGAGAATCTGCAATGTTTTTATAAATACCATAGCTCAAGTAGCCGATTATTGCTATCCAGATGACATTAAGAATGACTAAGGTTTTTCTGTTTCCAAGGTTTCTCAAAGCAGCAAATACATAATAGGAAGTAATACCTATAAGTACTCTTGGCACTACGGAAACCAATGGATTAAGGAAAACAAAGGATACCGGTGTGGGATTGGTTAATGCCTGAAAAATACTGAAGAATCCAAATATAAGTCCTACAAGTGCGCCGACTAACGGGCCTTCCATAATTGCACCTATTATTACAGGAATGTGCATTATAGTTGCCCTTGTCGGTCCTACGGGTATGAATCCCAAGGGCGTCATGCCCAGAAGTGCGGATACACCTCCCAATACCCCGACAATAACTAATTTTCTCACGTCAAATCTCTTTACTGCTTCCATTTTTAATACCTCCGCTCTAGTTCCTTTTTTTGGATACCAGTCGTAAAACATATCGTTTATAACCATATCCGGTCCAACTCCTTACGGATGCTGGCTTCAAGAATATTATAATAAAAATAATATAAAAAAACAATAAGCTATATTTTACGGTATACTATATATCGCTGCAGGCAATCAGCCCATGACATGACTTTGCATTTACAACTGCGTTGGTTACCGCCCGCGAAACCGCCTCAGCGGCCATAGTACCCACAAGGTTGATATCTGCTCTTATCTCGTTGGTAGCCATAGTAAATATTGTATCACCATCCATCATGGTATGCACCGGATTGATTGACCTGGCAAAACCGTTCTGCGCCATGGCTGCAATTTTATTTGCTTCAGCTTTGGTTAATACGGCATTTGCGGCGACCACTCCTATGGTTGTATTCCTCATGGGAAAACCCAACGCCCTGCCTTCCCTTTTCATTATTTCATATGTATTCAGCATTTCCTTTTTTTCATAGTCATATACCCCTGCCAGCTGTCTGCCGGTTTCATAGTCAAAAATATCTCCAAAGCTGTTTACCGATACTATTGCAGACACTATCAGTTCCCCTGACTTGACAGAGGCGCTTCCCAGCCCGGACTTCATAACATGCTCGGGGCCAAAGACTTTACCTACGGTAGCACCCAATCCGCAGCCGACATTTCCTTGCCTGCTTTCTTCCGAAGATGCGCTCCTTGCCGCTTCGTAACCCATATTCAAATCCGGCCTGATTCTGTGATCACCGATGTTCAGGTCAAAAATAACGGCAGAAGCCACAATAGGCACTTTAGCAACTCCGACATCAAATCCTATTCCCTGCTCTTCCAAATACCTCATCACTCCGGAGGCCGCTTCAAGGCCGAAAGCACTTCCTCCTGACAGTACTACTCCATGGATCCTGTCCACCAGCTTGTCCGGCTTCAACAAGTCCGTTTCCCTGGTTCCAGGGGCAGAGCCTCTCACATCCACTCCCCCTACGGCACCCTTTTCACAGATAACCGCCGTACAGCCGGTCATGCCTTTCTCGGATTGGCTGTGCCCAACTATAATACCTTTTACATCCGTTATATATCCCGGATACATTCCTGCACCTCCCTTATTAAGTACCAGCCTGTTGACTTATTAACCTATTTATCCTTCAACATCTTCCAGACTGATACACCAGATTGACCTAAAATTGAGCCGATTTCTCTCATAGTATAATCGTTTTTCTGTGCTTATGCTGCTTTTCATCATTATTTCATATGCCCTGTTTCCTATATCATTTAGCTTATCATAATCCGTTTCTTCAATCTTGTCCATAATTTCCTTGTATTTTTTCGAACTTTCCTTACCATTAAATCCACTTTCTATAATTTCAATTATTATTTTTGTCTCAATAAAATCATTCAACCTTTTCCTATAAAACTTACCACTGCTCCATTTATAATCCTCGCCCCTTTTACATATGCCTGCTTTGACCGGATTTTGATGACAGTGGTTATCCATCAGCACATATCCATAAAGCTTACCTTGTATTCTTCTCTCCACTCCCCCTAAAACAATACACCTCCCGATATAATATCATCAGAAGGTGTATTAAATGTTAATATTTCCCTTAATATGTTCTTATGTTCTGCACCTGGCACTATGTATATTCTATTAATCCAAAGCTTATCTGCAGGGCGATATCCACCTGCTTCATAAGCTCCTCTGACAAATGGCCGATTTTTTCCTTCAGCCTTCTCTTGTCTATTGTCCGTATTTGTTCCAATAATATGACCGAGTCCTTTGTTATGCCGTATTTCAAAGCTTCCAACTCAACGTGTGTAGGCAGCTTTGCTTTATTAATCTGTGAAGTTATTGCAGCAACAATAACAGTGGGACTATATTTGTTTCCTATATCATTTTGTATTATCAATACGGGTCTTACACCGCCCTGTTCCGATCCTATCACCGGGCTTAAATCTCCATAGAAAATGTCCCCTCTTCTTAAAACCACATTATTCACACTCCGCAAGCCTTGTTTCATATCTTATTATTGTTTCATAATCTGCTGTAAGTCCTATTTCTGCTAGTGTTATATTTATTTCAGACATCTCCAGATATCCGTTCCTTAACTTTTCCACTGTATTAGTCCTCTTTATCTCACTTATATAAAAACGCATGGCGTCTCTGATGAATTCACTTCTATTAATACATTTATGGCATACCATATCATCAATTTCTTTCAGAAGAGAATCCGGCATGCAAACGGCAATCTTTTTTAAATCAGCCACACTAGCACCTCCTAAGTTTTTTGAAGACCACACAGAGTAAGCAACATTCTGCATCGTCAATAATATGTATGAGCAAGGAGTGTAAAATTATGTGTCGGAAATGCACATTGTACCATATATGATTATACTAACCGCATATACAATATTATATACCAATTCTTGCACTATGCCTACGTACAATATATGGCAGCAGCTAGTCTAATAAATAATTCAACACATCGACTATCTTTCCGTTCCTGACATATACTCTCGGAACCCTCCTGCTTATCATGCATACAATTTCATAATTTATGGTATCAAGCTTTTCTGCAAGTTCATCAATGTGAATAAAGCCTTCTCCCTGTTTTCCGAAAAGCACCACCTCATCACCGACTTTTACATCTTCGATACCTGTTACATCAATCATGCACTGGTCCATGCATATTCTTCCCACCACAGGTACTCTCCGGCCTTTTACCAATGCTTCTGCCTTGCCTGACAGCATTCTCGTATAGCCATCGGCATAGCCGACAGGCAGTGATGCGATTTTGCTCTTCTTTTCTGCAATGAACCTTCTTCCGTAGCTTACGCTCTGTCCGGCTTCTATCTCCTTGACATGTGTGATTCTGACCTTCAATGACATAACCTGTTTAAGCTCAATCTTATCAAGCATTACCTCGTCCGAAGGCTTCAAGCCATAGAGGATTATTCCCGCTCTGACCATATTAAGATGCATATTCGGAAGGTCAATTATTGCAGCACTGTTTCCGCAGTGTTTTACATTTATTTTGACATTCTCACGTTCAAGCTCTCCGCATATCCACGTGAATCTCTCATATTGTCCTTCAGTATATGTTTTATCCAAGGTATCAGCCACTGCAAAATGTGTAAATATGCCTTCAATAGCAATATTGGGCAGTTTGCTGATCTTCTTTATAAGCTGTACGGAGTCCTTGTCGGGCCTTAAGCCTATTCTTCCCATCCCCGTATCAACTTTTATATGGATTTTTGCAGTTTTATTCTGCTTCACGGCCTCCTTAGAAATTGCTTCTGCCAGTTCCCAGGAATACACAGCCTGCTCTAAATCGTAGCTTACTATTTCCTCTGCCCTTTCCTTGTCGGTAAAGCCGAGGATTAGAATAGGCACTTCAAAGCCTGCTTCCCTAAGCTCGATACCCTCATCCAGCACAGCAACGGCAAATCTGTCTGCCCCATTCTCCAAAAGGGTCTGTGCTATTTTTGTTGCTCCGTGTCCATATCCGTCAGCTTTAATTACTGCGGTTACAAGGGCATCTTTCTTAGCAAGCCTCCTTATTTCCCTCATATT
>DAOLPD010000023.1:3184-25122 GCA_035417425.1 Bacillota bacterium | reverse complement strand
GTCATCAGTCTTTGCATCCTTGACAAGGAATTCAAAATCCTCTTTTGTAATTTCAGTTACTTTATAATTGTTGATGCAGTTTTTGATATATGACGCTCTTGCCTTGTCAATATCGTAATCTCTTACTTTTATATCTGACGGATGTGCCGGAATAATGATGTTCTTTCCGGGTTCGTCACGGTCAGGATTACCGAATAATATTTCTATACCGTTTTGCTTTGCAAATGTAAGCTGCGGCAGCGGATGCTTCCCTGCACCCGTATATTCTGTTTCCTGAACCACAATAATCTGGTCCATATCCATTTCCTGTGCCAGGGCAAAAGCAGCTGTTAAGGATGTGTTTCCGGCAGGCCCTCTCTCCAGCCCTTCAAGCACTGATAATGCTTCTGTGATATAGAATACTTCACCCTGTTTTACCAGAACATATCTGTCAAGATATCTTAAAGGCCTTGCAGCATTTCTCGGTACATCAGCCCTGTCAGGCCATGTGGCAAAAGGTATACCGAAGCCGGTATGGCCTGTAGTAAAGGATTTTCTGTTGAAATCCTTATCAGAAGCCATGTGAAGCCCCGAAAGGTCAACGCTTGCACCAACAACCTCAACATCCTTTGCTCCCGCTTTCAAGAGCCCTCTGGCAGTACCTGTCACATTGCCGCCTCCTGCGTGGGTAATTACAACCTTGTCCGGATCCCTTCCGATCTTTTCCCTGAACTGCATGGCAAGCTCATAGCCTAGGGTTTCCACCCCTGCTATTCCGAAAGGCGTGTACAGGGATGCATTAAAGTATCCTGTTTCCTCCAGCAAGGTCAGGAAGGTGTAGAAGAGCTCCGGTCCGACTGTCAGCTGTACCACCTCTGCTCCATAAGCTTCACAGGCACGCTGCTTTTCAAGTATTTCGGGCTGTCCCACCATCCTGCTGTCGTAGCATTCCTGAACAACAATGCATTTAAGCCCCCTCTTTGCTGCCTGTGATGTCACTGCTGCGCCGTAGTTGCCGCTTGTTGCCGTTACCACTCCTTTGTATCCGTGCTTTTTCGCATGATATATTGCAGTGGCCGCTCTTCTGGCCTTAAAGCTTCCGGAAGGGTTTGCAGCTTCATCCTTTATAAAAATCCTTGCACCTTTTCCCTTTGGAGCCAGCTTTCTGGCAAGTGCAGTAAGGTTTTTCAGCTCTACAATAGGTGTATTCCCTACACTTGTCTCAGCTTGTATCTGCTGCATTTCCTCAAGTGTATAGCCTGCCTCCCTCATCATTCTTTCATAATCGAAGGAAATTCCTCCCGATTCAAATACGCTGTAGTCTATACCTATTGCCTTTTTCATTATTTCATTTTTTCTTGCCATTACCGCTGCGTATGACATATCCTTACTCATTTGAATCACCTCCAAAGAGGATTTCCTTAAGCTGCATGTCTACCTTTAAAAGCTCAGGTACGAAATCACCATAGTCATGTATATATCTGGGATTTACCGCAGTCAGCTCACCCTTGACCTTCCTCCCGGTTGCAGTTATGATTTCAACTGTCGAACCTATTTTTGCATCCTCTTGCGCTATACCCTTTACCCATAATTCAAGAGGAACCTTCTTGGTGTCCTCCGGAACCTGCGGCGCTCTCTCCTCAGGTTTCAGGACAATCTGGCGTATCTGCACCCAGTCCCCTTTTTTTGCCGAAATCATTAAACAACACTCCTCTTTATCACTAATAAAAAATATTTATATTTTGTGCCTTGCAGCATCTTTTCGCCTCGTAACAAGGTGCGAGGGACATATTTGAATTTTAAAAATAAATATATGTCCCTCGTTTTTAACTGCTATTCTTCTATCATTTCTCTCATATCTCCCATAATAGCTCTGGGCACAGGGAGGTCAATCATGGTCTTAAGACCGGGCCTTGAATTGATAACATGAGGAATCATATTGACGCACATTGCGATTGTACCAATACCTCCGGGTATTTCCGGCTTATTGGCCATATTTACATTTGGTGTGCCTTTAATAATAATATAATCTCCTGTTTCAACTCCTCCAAGATGAGGCTCAATCTGCTGCGGATGATCCATTTCTATCTTAAGCTCTCCGTCAACATAGCCATATCCTTTCATAGCACAACCTGCAACATCTCCCGCTTTGGCAAATCCATAAGGTGACTTCCTGTCAACCTCGGTTACTATCGGCTCCATGCTCTGTTTGAAGTCGCTGAGCTTCCAGCCAATGGCATCTGCTATCATACCTATGGATTCTGCAAAGCCTACATGTCCCGCAAGCTTTCCTGTCCTTACCCCTTCTTTGAATTCATCAACCGTTATTCCGATTCCCTGCTCTTCCATAACTGCCGGTCCGAAAGGTGATAAGCTGTTTACACGTCTTGCAACTATATGCTCTACTTCCTCACAGGCACCAGTGAAAGCTATAACAAGAAGATCCATGATCAGTCCCGGATTGATACCTGTTCCGAGCACAGTAACGCCGTTAGCCTTTGCTATCTCGTCCAGCTGCTTTGTAAGTTCCGGTTCAGCAGCTTTCGGATATGCCATCTGCTCCGCACTGGATATGACATTTATCTTTTTCTCCAGGCAATACTTTATTTTGTCAAAAACACCTTTAGTAAATGAATCTGTGCAAATCAGCACAACATCTGCAGCCTTCTCCTTAATAACATCCTCATAGGATCCGATTATTACGTCCTTTCTGCTGCCTTTTTCAGTCTTTATGTAGTCATACATGCTTTTTCCGATTTTAGCTCCTCTTCCAACAGCACCTACGATTTCCACGCCCTTCTTTTTAAGAAGCATATCAGCCATTCCGCCGCCCATTGCACCTAATCCCCAGATAATTACCTTTACATTCTCTTTTCTCATTAAGTTAACCTCCTAATAAAAATTAGAGTACTATTTAATACTATAGCAAACCCCATGCCAAATGAATCAGTAAATCAGTGAATAAGATAATATTTATAATCGTTGATATTGCTGCTTAATTGATAGCCTGCTCCTTAACTGCATATTTCAGAATTGTGCAACATACCATATTCACGCAAATTTACTTGCACTTCTGCAAATTTATTTGCATTCCTTTTAGGTTTTTGGGATGTCCATTACTTCAGTCTGTTTGTTAGAAAAAACAATGATTTTGATATATGCAAATTTTTTTGCACATTATTGCATGTATTCTTATTGCTTACATTGACTTTCTTTATTATAAACCTTAAAATGAATTATATGCTCTATGCATGAATGAACTAACTTTGTAAGGAGATATTGCCATGTATGATTTTCACGTACACACTCACTTTTCTTCCGATTCCACAGCATCCATGCAAAGCATGGCAGATAAGGCAAAATCCATAGGTCTTAAGGGCATCTGCTTTACAGATCACTATGATTTGGAATATCAAAGCCCGGAAATCAACTTTGAATTTTCCTATGATGACTATATTGAGGAGATTAAGAGTCTCAAGGCATATTCCTCTGAGGGTCTTGAAATATATACCGGAATGGAGTTGGGGATGCAGCCTCACCTATGCGCTGAGAACGAGGCTCTTCTTAAAGGCAGGAGCTTTGATTTTATAATAGGTTCCATTCATTGTGTGAATAAGAAGGACATATATTACAGGGCTTTTCTTGAAGGAATTACTGAAAGTGAAGGAATAAGAAACTATTTTGACGATATGCTGCAGTGTATTGAGGGTTTCAAGAATTTTGACATACTGGGTCATTTGGATGCAGTAAGAAGATACCTTTACAATAAAGATGACAGCTTTTCATTGAATCTGTATGAAGAACTTGTCCGAAATGTGCTGTCCGGGCTTGTGCATTCAAACAAAGGAATAGAAGTGAATACTGCAGGCCTTCGTTACGGTCTTTCCTCCTTCCATCCGCTGCCGGATATTCTCAAGCTGTACCGTTCACTGGGAGGCGAAATAGTAACTTTAGGCTCCGATGCTCACAGCCCTGATAACTTAGGCTATGGAATAAAAAATGCATTATCCGCCCTTTCGGATCTTGGATTCAAATATTATGCAATATATAAGGACAGAAAACCCATATTTATAAAAATATAAAGCAGTAGGGACGATTCTTTTTGCTTCAAATGCAAAGTAAAAAGAACCGTCCCTACTGCTTTCAACTGCTTATGTCTTTATATCTTTATATTATATTTCCTCAGTTTGTGCTGAAGGGTCTGGCGCTTTAGGCCCAGCATTTCAGCGCTTCTTGATATATTATTTTCACACTTCCGCAGTGCTTCCAGAATCAACCCCTTCTCCACCTCTTCAATTATCCTGTCCAGTGGCTTGCCTTCATTCAAGTTCAGGTAACGGCTGTTTTGGTTGGCCTTGAACATTACATCACGCATTTCCTGGGAGATATGTTCCGGCTTGATTACGTGCCCGCTGTTGATCATATTTATTGCACTTTCAATTATATTCTCCAATTCCCTGACATTGCCCGGCCAGTTATAATTCAGGAAAGCCTCCTTTACCTCATTGGAAACATACCAGATATCCTTCTGCAGTATATTGTTATACTTCTTGATAAAATGATCTGCCAGAAGCATGATATCCGTTTTCCTTTCCCTCAGGGGAGGTATGTTGACAGAAATGACATTAAGCCGATAATACAAATCCTTTCTGAGAATTCCCTTTTGAAGTAATACCAAAGGATCCTCATTGGTAGTAGCCAATATCCTTACATCAACCGGTATATCCGAAAGCCCCCCGATTCTCCTTATGTAGCCCTCCTGCAGCACCCTTAAGAGCTTTGCTTGAAGCTGATGACCCATAGAGTTTATTTCATCCAGCATGAGAGTTCCTCCACTTGCCTGTTCAAATAGTCCCGGCCTGTTGATAGCGCCTGTAAAGCTTCCTTTAACTGTTCCGAACAGAATTCCCTCCAGAAGCGACTCCGGCAGCGCAGCGCAGTTTTGTGCTATGAGCGGCTTATGCTTCCTGCTGCTTTCGTTGTGTATGCTCTGGGCGAAGAGTTCCTTTCCGGTACCTGTCTCTCCGCATATTAATACTGTGGATGATGACATAGCTGCTTTCCTGGCTATTTCTACAGTGCTAAGGAATTTCTCATCTTCCCCGATGAGATTTCTGAAGGTATACCCTTTAAGACTGCTGCCATCAATATCTTTGCTTGCAAGCTCCTGATGCAGGTACACAAGCTTATCGGACAGCTCCTTCTCTTTTGTTATGTTCTTTGCAATTTCAAGGGCTCCGATCTTGCCCTGAGATATCCTGATAGGTAAAGTGCTGTTTAAAGTACTTATCTGCTTGCCTTTATTGTTCAGATAAGTCTGATATTTGTTGTATATGGGCTTGCCCATTTTCAGTACTGTCAGAAGCGTACTGGTTTCAGGGGTCAGGCTGGGGAAAATATCCAGGATGCTTTTGCCCATGACCTCATTTGTATCCAGCCCTTCCATATCGGCCATAGCCTGGTTGTAAATAATGGTCTTCCCTGAGCTGTCAACCACATGAATGCCGATATCTATGTTTTTTAATATTGTGTCAATAATTGACTTATAAATTAAACTCATCGTCATATTATTACCTCACAAACAAAAAAGGTATACCAATACATAATATATATCGGTCATACCTTATTATATCATAAATTGATTTATGCAAACTCCGGATAAAGAGGATGCTTATCGCATAACGCCTTCACTCTGCTGATGCACTCGGCCTTTGAGTTCGGATCTGCAATTGCTGCAGATATTATTTCGGCAATCTCCTTCATGTCATCTTCCTTGAAACCCCTTGTAGTCGCTGCAGGAGTACCCACCCTCAATCCGCTGGTGATGAAAGGACTCTGAGGATCAAAGGGGATGGTATTCTTGTTCGTTGTAATCCCTATATCATCAAGCAATCTCTCTGCATCCTTACCGGTTATGCCTTTTCCTCTAAGATCTAGAAGCATCATATGATTGTCAGTACCCTTCGAAACAATATCAAAGCCCTTGGCTGTCAATGAATCTGCCAAAACCGAAGCATTCTTGAGCACCTGCTTTATGTATCCCTTAAATTCTTCACTCATTGCCTCCTTGAAGCAAACAGCTTTGGCTGCAATTACGTGCATAAGAGGACCCCCCTGCATTCCCGGGAAAATCGATTTGTCTATAGCATTCGCATACTGCTTTTTGCAGAGTATCGCACCGCCCCTGGGGCCTCTTAGTGTCTTATGAGTCGTTGTAGTGACAAAGTCGGCATATGGCACGGGGCTTTGATGTAATCCGACGGCAACGATTCCTGCAATATGCGCCATATCTACCATCAAAAGCGCTCCCACCTCGTCTGCTATATCTCTGAAAGCTTTGAAATCCAAGCACCTTGAATAGGCACTTGCTCCTGCGACAATCATCTTCGGCCTGCATTCCTTTGCAATAGCCCTGACATTATCATAATCAATCATCCCTGTATCTTGTGACACTCCGTAATGAATGAACTTAAAAAGCTTACCTGACACATTGACAGGACTTCCGTGGGTTAAATGTCCCCCATGGGATAGATCCATTCCCATTATCGTATCACCAGGCTCCAGTACCGAAAAATAAACCGCTTGGTTCGCGCTTGAACCTGAATGCGGCTGCACATTGGCATGTTCCGCTCCAAACAAGGCTTTCATCCGTTCCCTTGCAATGTCCTCAACAATATCTACATACTCACAGCCGCCATAATATCTCTTTCCGGGGTATCCTTCAGCATATTTGTTCGTTAGTACTGTACCCAGTGCTTCCATTACAGCCGGCGATACGAAGTTTTCTGAAGCTATAAGTTCTATTTTGCTCCTCTCCCTGTCAAGTTCCTTTAGAATTGCTTCGGCTATCTCACTATCGAAAGCCTTGATTCTGTCAATTCTCATAATAACTCCTCCTCTGATATTTATACTTTTCAATACATATCATTACAAAGACACGTGTTTAATGGATAAATACCTTCCTTCTTCAGCTTTACACTTTCTGCCGGAAATATTAGAAGCACTTATAGATGCTATAAGCGCTTCGTTTTATAACAAGATTCCTATGCTCACCGAATGTTGGGCAACAGAAGCGGCATCCACCATTAAGTGTGTAGAACTGGGGGACATCTATTCGCCTCGCTATATATGCTTCTTCAGCATATCATCAAAGGCCTGCTTGGGCCTTGCCCCAATAATTCCGTCTACCTTGCTGCCTTTATCAAACAAAAACACCGAGGGTATGCTCATTATATCGTACCTGCCTGCAAGTTCGGGGTTTTCATCAACATTAACCTTTGCTATTTCAATCTTTCCTTCATATTCATCAGCCAGCTGGTCTATGACGGGTGCCACCATCCTGCAAGGGCCGCACCATGCCGCCCAAAAATCCACCAATACCGGCTTGTTCGATTTTAATACTTCACTGTCAAAATTACTTTGATTCACTATCTTAATATTCTTTCTCACTTATTAGTACTCCTTTCAAATCTGCCATGAATTTTTATACAGATTCATATATATTATTTTATCCAATAGGTCGATTATTAAATTTATAAACAATAGAAATTGTTCCATTATATACTGTCTTTTGTTCTGATTCCTATAATAACAGGCTTGAATTTTTTCATTTTTTTAATAGACTCATCCTTGAATTTTATTATAACATAAGAAACAGCCAATGCAGCAAGTCCCAGAGCAACGCCAATTGCTTGCGCCGTATTATCCTTCAGGCCCAAAGCCAAGGAACCGTAATACCCGCCAAATATTCCGGCTGCCAGTGCCAGTAAAGGAAAACCATATGCAATAGTAACTGCAGTCATGAAGTTCATGTTTTCAAGCTCTATTTCAACTTCATCACCAACTTGGGCTCCTACGTCATTATCAGCTGTCATAACCATCTCAAGTCTATCCTTGCCTACCTGGCATTTCCCGCATTCGCCGCAGGCTGTGCCTCTGGTAAATGATATTATAGCCTGGTTCCCTTCTATCTTTACTACTTTCCCTATTTCTCTCATAAGCTTGTATCAATCCTTTTACTTGACATATCTTACTATTGTTTCAATTATTTCTTCAATGCTATTGTCACTATTCTTATCTTTAAGGGATTCCCTGAGACACTCCTTTATATACCTGTCCATAATAAGGCCGCCGACTTTGTTTATTGCGCTTCTTATGGCGGAAATCTGAACCATAATGTCCCCGCAGCACTTGTCTTCCTCAATCATCTTTTGTATTCCTTTAGCCTGGCCCTCAATCTTTTTCATCCGGTTAAGAATTTCTTCCTTACTGATTTCCTTATTATCCAAATTATCGCCTCCCATACCCCGTACCGGTACCTAACTCTATTATAATGCATTTGCAGATTTTGTCAACACTATTTTAAAATTGTACAGAATACATGCATTAAGATAAATCTAATATATCCCTTACCACAGCCGATGCTAAAATAAGGCCTGCCGCCGAAGGTACAAAGGATATACTTCCCGGTATCTGCCTTCTTTTTGTACAATTTGCAGTTTCTTTGTTACTGCAGATGCAGTTTGTTTTACAATCCGCAACATCCTTCTTAGGCGAAATGGGCTCCTCTTCCGAGTATACAACCTTCAGGCTCTTTACGCCTCTTTTGCGCAGCTCATATCTCATTACTTTAGCCAGCGGGCATACAGATGTCTTATATATATCAGTAATGACAAGTTTTGTGGGATCAAGCTTGTTGCCTGCTCCCATGCAGCTGATTACCGGTATGTTCATTTCAATGCATTTTATCACAAGGCTGATCTTTGAGCTGACCATGTCAATTGCATCCACAACATAGTCATACTCGGGAAGCAGCAGCATTTCCGTGGTTTCTACATTATATAGTTTCTTATGTATGACTATATCGGCTTCCGGATTAATATCTGTGAGCCTTTCCTTCATTACTTCCACCTTAGGCAGGCCCACTGTTTTTCTTGTAGCATGTATTTGTCTGTTAATATTGGTTAGACAGATATCATCATAGTCAATCAGCACAAGCCTTCCGATTCCGCATCTGCACAATGCCTCGGCGGTAAAGGAGCCTACGCCGCCGATCCCAAAAATTGCTACGGTGCTTTTTTTAAGTTTCTCAATACCATCTTTTCCAATCAACAGTTCTGTCCTTGAAAATGCATTCATAAATTACCTCCAAATAGGTTAGCGGGACATGGGTGAGACATGGGGACGTTTCAAACGTCCCCACGCCCCTTCTCGTGACCTTATTAAATTTTTACCTCTATATGAAGTTCTTCCAATTGTTTTGGATCTACGTCTGAGGGAGCGTTTGTCATAAGGCAGCTTGCTGTCTGTGTCTTGGGGAATGCTATTACGTCCCTTATATTGTCTGTTCCGGTAAAAAGCATTACTATCCTGTCAAGGCCAAAGGCCAATCCTCCATGAGGAGGAGTACCATACTTGAATGCTTCCAGCAGATATCCGAACTTGCTCCAAGCCTGCTCCTGCGAGAGGCCCAGGAGCTTGAACATTTTTTCCTGCAGCTCCTGCTTGTGAATCCTTATGCTTCCTCCTCCAAGTTCATAGCCGTTCAATACCACATCATAAGCCTTTGCCCTTACTTTCAGCGGATCGGTTTCCAGAAGCTCCAGGTCCTCGTCCATGGGGCTTGTGAAAGGATGATGCATTGCTACGTATCTGTTTTCTTCTTCGTCGAAATCCAACAGCGGGAACTCGGTTACCCATAAAAGGTCATACTTTGTATTGTCAATAAGCCCGAAGCGTTTTGCCAATTCCAGCCTCAATTGTCCGAGAGAGTCAAAGACCACCTTCGGCTTATCGGATACAATAAAAATTATATCTCCTATTTTCCCACCTACTCTATCAATTATACCGTTCAGTTCCTCATCCTTCAAAAACTTTGCTATAGGCGATTTCACGCCCTCGGAAGTAATATTGATCCATGCAAGGCCTTTGGCTCTGTATGTTTTTACAAACTCCCCAAGGCTGTCTATATCTTTGCGGCTGAGCTTTGCTCCAAGCCCCTCAGCATTTATTGCCCTTATGATCCCTCCATTTGCATGGGTCTCGGCGAACACCTTGAACTCCGAATCTGCAACCAGGTCTCCTATATCCTTCAGCTCCAAGCCGAACCTTGTGTCCGGCTTGTCAGAACCGTAACGCTCCATTGCTTCCTTGTATGTCAGCCTCTTGAAAGGTGTCTGTATCTCTACGTCAAGAACTTCTTTGAACAGTCTCTTCAGCAGCCCTTCATTAACCTCCATTATATCTTCCTTTTCAACGAAGGAAAGCTCCATATCAATCTGTGTAAACTCCGGCTGCCTGTCGGCCCGAAGGTCTTCATCCCTGAAACACTTGGCTATCTGAAAGTACCTGTCGAAGCCGGACACCATAAGCAGCTGTTTGAAAAGCTGCGGAGACTGAGGCAGCGCAAAGAAATTCCCCGGCTGCACCCTGCTTGGGACCAAATAATCCCTGGCACCTTCCGGTGATGTCCTGATAAGTATCGGCGTTTCCACTTCCACAAATCCGTTTTCATCCATATAATCCCTGGTTACCTTTGCAATCTTGTGCCTGGTTAATAAAAACTTCTGCATATGCGGACGCCTCAAGTCCAGATACCTGTATTTAAGCCTCAACTGCTCAGAAGCATTCAGGTCATCCTCAATATATATAGGTGTTGTCTCAGCCCTGCTCAATATTTCAAGGCTGCTGACAGCTATTTCGATATAACCTGTCTGCATCTTTGGATTAATTGCATTTTCATCTCTTCTTATAACTTCGCCGGATATCGCCAGCACATATTCGCTTCTGACTTTAAAAGCTTCGGCAAATACATCAGGTGTGGCATCCTTGTTGACGGTGCATTGTATAATACCGCTCCTGTCCCTTAACTGTATGAATATAAGTCCTCCAAGGTCTCTTCTCCTCTGAACCCAACCTGCCAGAGTCACTTTTTCCCCAAGATTATCCAGGCTTAACTCTCCGCACATATGTGTTCTGTTGATTCTTGCCATAATTTCATCTCCTATATGTTTTTTATATAGCCCGCAAGCGCATCAAGGTCTATTTCTTCTTCACTGCCCTTATTCATATCCTTAACCTTGATTTTTCTGCTTTTTATCTCTTCTTCCCCTAATACCGCCACATATCTTGCATTAATCTTATTTGCATATTTCATCTGGGCTTTCAGGCTTCTCCCCATATAGTCCTTCTCAGCCTTTATACCTTCTTTTCTCAAGAGGTTGACTTGCCTGAGCGCTTCTTCCGCCCCTTCTTTTCCTATGTTTGCGATAAAAACATCCATGTAAACAGGCTCCGGTATTTTTATTCCTTGATTTTCAACTACAAGAAGCAGCCTTTCCAATCCAAGTCCAAAACCTATCCCCGGAGTGCTGGGGCCGCCGCATTCCTCTATCAGCCCGTCATACCTGCCGCCTCCGCAAACGGTGCCCTGCGACCCTATATCTCTGGACACAATTTCAAAGGCAGTCTTGGTATAATAGTCAAGGCCTCTTACTATTTGAGGGTCAATGACATATTCCAGTCCAAGAAGTTCCAGGGATCTTTTAAGACCTTCAAAATGCTCGCCGCATTCGCTGCAGACATTATCCAGCATGTAAGGGACATCAGCAAGCAGCTTCTTGCAGCTTTCCTCCTTGCAGTCAATCACTCTCATTGGGTTCTTATGGAATCTGTCCCTGCATGTTTCACATAGCTTATCAATTCTGCCCGATAAATACTCCTTCAGCTTCTTATTGTATTCCGCCCTGCATTTGGGACATCCTACACTGTTTATCCTTATTTCCAGGTTTTTAACTCCAAGTCTTTCGTACAGAATCATGGCAATATTGATTATCTCGGCATCTACAGATGGGTCGGAACTGCCGAGAACCTCAATATCAAACTGATGGAACTCCCTAAGCCTTCCCGATTGAGGTTTTTCATATCTGAAACAAGGTGTTGTACAATAGACTTTAACCGGCTGAATATCATTAAACATGCTGTGCTCGATAAATGCCCTTACAAATGGTGCTGTCGCTTCCGGCTTAAGGGTAATGCTTCTTCCCCCTTTATCCTTCATTGTATACATCTCTTTTTGCACAACATCAGTAGTATCCCCTATCCCTCTTTCAAAAAGCTCGGTATGCTCGAAAATGGGTGTTCTCATCTCCTTATATCCATGCAAGGCGCAGATTTCTCTGATCAGGCCTTCTACATACTGCCATTTGTATGATTCAGACGGCAATACATCCTTTGTACCCTTAGGTGCTTGCGTTAACATATAAATCACTCCTCCGACAATATTTGTTCTAAAACATCAAGCTTCTTCCTTATCATTGCTTCGATATTCTCAATATAAAGCTTTATATCCTTTATATTGTGCTGCCTTTCTATCCTGTTTTCACTGTTTATGACAACCTTGGTCACAGCATCCGCTCCAAAGGCAACAATGGTTTGTCTTTCTTCAATAATCTGCATATTATATATACATTCAAAGCCTTTTTTTGAAAAGCCAATGTTCTCAAGGTTTTGCACCATATGCTTCTGCCTGTATAGATAATAAGGATGCATATCCATATCCCTAAGAAAACCTTTTGTATATTCCATCATCCTGGATACATTCTCATCATCGGGTAAAGCACTTTTCATATACTTTTCGTTCAAAACTGAAGCCCTTTTCAATGCCATGGTATGTACCGTAACGCTCTCAGGATCAAGCTTTCTTATTTCTTCCAGAGTGTGTGCCAGTTCCGCCATTGTTTCCCCCGGAAGGCCCAATATTATATCCATATTTATATTGTTAAAACCTATTTCCCTGGCAAGCTTGAAGCTCTCTACAACCTGTCCCGCATTATGGGCCCTCCCTATACGTATAAGGGTATCATCATTCATGGTCTGCGGGTTTATGCTTATCCTGCCTATATTATTCCCATATAATACCTGAAGCTTTTCTTTTGTAATGGAATCAGGCCGGCCGGCTTCACAGGTGAATTCACATTCCTGCCTTCCAAAGCTCCGGCCGATGCATTCAATAAGCCTTTCAAGCTGTTGTGCGTTCAGGGCGGTGGGAGTGCCTCCTCCTATGTATATGGTCTGCACCTTAAAGCCATTGATGTTTATAAATTCCGAAATCCTTCTGATTTCTTCCGTGAGTTTTTCCATGTAGGGTTCTATGTATCCGCGATATACATTTACCGAATTAGAAGTAAATGAGCAATAGTCACATCTGCTGGGGCAAAAGGGTATTCCTATGTATATGCTTATCTCCCTATTATTATAAGGGTATACAAAGGGTCTTTCAATATCTGCGATTTTGACTGCCAGTTCAGCTCTATCCCTGCTGATGAGATATTCTTCCGCCAGCCTTTCCGGTATTTCGGCAGAAGGGACCATATTATTCATAAGCTCATGAACAATTTTTACCGGCCTTATTCCGGTAAGTATCCCCCATGGATATTCCCGTTTGAATACTGCTGCCAGAAGCTTGTACATGGATTTTTTGACCAGACGCTTCGCTTCATTGACATCCTCAGCCTTTATACCGCATTTTTCAACAGCTTCTTCATGCTTTTGCCCTTCCTGGTATGTAGATGTGCATACAGCAGTTTCACCGGTTATATCCAGCCTGCTCGTTATGAAAATATCTGTATCCTGCAAAAAGCTTTGGCTGTCAGCCAAAGCTCTCTCAGACCTTACTGTTTCGCACTTTCCGAAATACATTCTTACTATATCGGCAGCCTCATTATAATAATTATGGTTAATCAGTCTGATTTCAATCATAGCTCCCTCTAAATATCATCATTGTATATTTGATTCTTAACCTCCGAAACAATAGCTGAAGCTATTCCCAATTCCGTGGCTATTTCATAATCTTCCATTCCGGATTCTATCATATCAATAAGCTCATTATACTCCTGATACATCCTATTCTTATGCTTATTGGCCAGGATTTTCTTAGAAGACTTATTCATATAAAAACCTCCCATGAAACAGGTATTTATTATCATAGTCTTTCCTTTTGCCCCAAGCATATTCATTTAATAATCAATCAAACAAAGCTGTTTTCCTGCTTTTCATGCAATATTGTTGTTGAAGGCCCGTGGCCGGGATAAACCATTGTGTCGTCAGGCAGTGAAAAAAGCTTTTCTCTTATTGATTTTACCAGCTCAGTCATGGATCCTCCGTACAAATCTGTCCTCCCGACTGAGTTTTGAAACAACGTATCCCCTGAAAACAATACCCTGTCACAATAAATACTTATACCTCCCAGGGAGTGTCCCGGCGTATGTATTATATTGAGCTTTGTATCGCCAAGCTCAAGTACTTCCCCGTCTTCAAGGTACTTATCCGCTGTCATTTCAATCGCCGTCCCGCCCAGCATGCCCGAAAAATTCTTGCTTTTGCTTTTCAGCATATCACTGTCTTCTCTATGTATGCAGACTAAAGCGCGGGAGTATTCCTTCAGCTCCTTCAGGGCACCAATATGGTCTCCGTGGGCATGAGTGATTATTATATATTTCATATTTAATCCGTTGTCTTCAATATAGCTTTTTATTCCTGGAAAATCTCCTCCTGGATCAATTACAGCCGTTTCCTTTGTTTTCTCGTCATATATAATATAACAGTTGGTTTGATATATTCCTAAAGGCATTCTTTTAAATTTCATCATATCCCAACTCATCTCCTTCTTTCTATATAATCTTCTCACTGTCGACAATTACTGTGACAGGTCCGTCATTTTCAATGTTAACCTTCATATATGCCTGAAAGGTTCCTGTTTCAGTTTTTACACCCAGTTCCCTGCACTTCCTGACAAACTCATTGTAAAGCTCTTCTGCCTTTTCGGGCCTTGCTGCGCTCATAAAATTCGGCCTTCTCCCCTTCCTGCAGTCCCCATATAATGTAAATTGTGAAACCACAAGCAATTCACCCTTGATATCCAGCAGAGACAGATTCATCTTTTCATTATCATCCTCAAATATCCTCATATTAACTGTCTTGTCAACCATATACAGCACATCCGCCTCGGTATCCTTCTCGCTTACACCCAGTAAAACGACAAAGCCCTTGTTTATGCTTCCCACTATTTTGTCATCAACAGCAACACTTCCGCTGTTAACCCTTTGTATAACCGCCCGCATTATTTACCCTCCTGTTAATTCTGCATCATTGCTTTGCCCTGAAGACATCAATTACCCCTTCGATTCTTCTGAACTTTCTTATAAGCTTATTAAGCTGCTCAATATCAGTAATCTCCAAAATGAAATTTATTATTGCCATCTTATCCTTTGTTGTTCTTGAATGGAAGGCACTGATATTTATCTTGCTTTCATCAATGATTGAAGTTATCTCGGCAAGTAAGCCCTTTCTGTCATTTGCCCTTATTTCCACATCGGCATTGTATGATTCCTTTGTCTGGCTGCTCCATTCCACCTCTATAAATCTTTCTTCCTCGTTCAAAAGGTCGGCTACATTGGGACAATCCTTCTGATGCACCGACACCCCCCTGCCCTTGGTAATATATCCGACAATTTCATCGCCCGGCACAGGATTGCAGCACCTTGAAAACCTTATCAATATGTTCTCCACGCCCTTTACCTTGACTCCTGTGCTGTTATACCTTTTCTTCCTTTCCAAGGCCTTCTCTACCTGGCGCTCAATACTATCCTCAGTATCCTCTTCTAACTTCTGGGTTTTTCTGAATTCCTCCTTCAGCTTTGTTATTACCTGATTGGGTGTCAAGCCTCCGAAACCAAGGGAGGCATACATATCCTCCAAGCTGTGGAGGCTGAATTTCTTATATATGGCCTCCACCCATTCGGGCCTCATCAGCTGAACGGTGGTATATCCGTTTCTCTTTATCTCCTTTTCCAGCAGTTCTTTTCCTTTTTGAATATTTTCTTCTCTTTTTTCCTTTTTGAACCACTGTCTGATTTTGTTTTTTGCCTGTGAGCTCCTGACTATTTTCAGCCAGTCCCTGCCCGGTCCGTTGGCAACAGCAGAAGTAATGACTTCAACAATATCCCCGTTCTGAAGCTTATAATCCAATGGAACTATTCTTCCGTTTATTTTTGCTCCTATGCACCTATTGCCTATCTGGCTGTGTATCTTATATGCAAAATCTATCGGGGTCGATTCCACAGGCAGATCTACAACATCACCCTTCGGTGTGAATACATATACTTCATCGGTAAACAAGTCTACCTTCAGAGTCTCCATGAACTCTCTCGTGTCCTTGATCTCGTTCTGCCATTCAAGCATCTGTCTCAGCCATTTCAGCTTCTCGTCAAACTCTGACTGGGAAGCCTTGCCTTCTTTATATTTCCAATGAGCCGCAATGCCTATTTCAGATGTCCTGTGCATCTCCCATGTCCTAATTTGTACTTCAAAGGGCTGCCCTCCGGAACCCAGTAAAGTCGTATGAAGGGACTGGTACATGTTTGGCTTGGGCATTGCAATATAATCCTTGAACCTTCCCGGTATGGGCTTCCATAAAGTGTGTACGATACCCAGTACTCCATAGCAATCTTTTACCGTGTCTACGATTATTCTTACTGCTGTAAGGTCGAATATCTGCTCAAAGCTCTTGTTCTGATAGTACATTTTCCTGTATATGCTGTAAAAGCTTTTCGGTCTTCCCTCAATATGAGCTTCTATTCCTACTTCCTCCAGCTTTCCCCTTAGGACCTCCATAACTTGATTGATTTCATCCTCGCGTTCCTTCCTCTTCTTGGCAACCTTGTCCACCAATTCGTAATACCCTTTTGGTTCAAGGTATCTTAACGCCAGGTCTTCCATCTCCCACTTCACCTTTGATATTCCGAGCCTATGAGCAATAGGAGCATATATCTCCATTGTCTCCCTGGCCTTTTCCTTCTGCTTTTCGGGAGGCAGGAATCTGAGAGTACGCATGTTGTGCAGCCTGTCTGCAAGCTTTATCATTATCACTCTTATATCCTTAGCCATAGCTATGAACATCTTTCTGAGGCTTTCCGCCTGCTGTTCCTCTTTTGTCTTGTATTCAAGCCTTCCTAATTTGGTGACCCCATCTACAAGCATTGCAATCTCTTCGCCGAAAAGATTCTTGCAATCCTCATAGGTGCATTTCGTGTCCTCAATAACATCATGAAGAAGGCTTGCAGCAATAGTGGTGTTGTCCATGTTAAGCTCGGCCAGTATTTTTGCGACTTCCAGGGGATGAAAAATATAGTCCTCCCCGGATACCCTCTTCTGCCCGTCATGGGCACGGGCAGCATAATTATAAGCCCTTTCGACAATCTCTGTGTCACCGGTCGGATTATACTTTTTAATTATCTTCAATAAGTCTTCTAACATAACAACACCAACTTTTGAACGTTAATGGGCTGCGTATTTAAGTACTACTAAAAAAGCTGGTTGCGCCAGCTTTCACATATTTACATTTATTTTAGTATATATTCCTTCAATTATCAAATATAAATAAAAACTTAATATTAATATTTGATAATTGAACTTACATCATACCCTTTTAAATTCTCTCTTCCCTTCAAGAATTCCAATTCTATAAGAAATGCAATGTGCACTACTTCTCCGCCAAGCTGCTCCACTAATTTAACCGCAGACATCACAGTACCTCCGGTTGCAAGCAGGTCATCCACCACAGCCACTCTTGTGCCCTTTTTTATTGCATCCCTGTGAATCTCCAGGGCATCCATTCCATATTCCAGCTCATACTTATAACTGGCAGTCTCGGCAGGAAGCTTGCCCGGTTTCCTTATGGGAACAAAACCTACCCCAAGCTCATATGCTGCAGGTGCTCCGAAAATGAACCCCCTGGCTTCCGGTCCTACGATAATATCAAAATCATAATTCCTTAAGTTATCTGTAATGGATTTCACAGCATATTTGAAAGCATCTCCCTCTTTCAACAGGGTTGTCACATCCTTGAAGCTTATACCTTCCTTCGGGAAATCCTCAATAGTCCTTATATACTTTGCTAAATCCATAATACTACCCCCATTTATTAATTTATCAGCTTTATATCCTTTATGTTCAGCTGGACACTTTCTGTTCCGTTCCATATGTTATTCTCAATACTACATATTATATCAATTTTTCCGCCGATTTGTAATATTTTTTGCATATTTCCCAAATTGTAACCTATGCAGCTGATTTCTTTTTCGCCGTCAAAAACCTTCAGGGAGAGGTGCTTGCTATCATTCCCGACCCCTTTGAATGATCTTATTAAAAGCTCCCTGAACACAAAAAGAGGGACTGTATTGCCTGTGCCAAAGGGTTCCATCAGCTTTAACAGTTTTGCTGTGTCAAGTGTAACATCTTTAGGCCCAAGCTTATAATCAACGAATATTTCCGGTATAAGCTTATCTTTGCCTAAGGCATTTTCAACTTCAAAATTCATCCTCTCCTTGAGCTCATCTACTCTTTCAGTTCTTATAGCAAAGCCTGCAGCCATTTCATGCCCGCCATACCTTTCAAAAAGATGTCCGTGTCTGGACATTGCCTCAAAAATATTGAAACCGGGTATGCTTCTTGCTGACCCTTTGCAGAACTCCCCGTCACGAACCATAATAAACGCAGGGAGATAAAATTTATCTGCCAGCCTCGATGCCACAATCCCAATAACGCCTATATGCCAATCCTCGCTGCACAGTACCAGCACCTTATCCCTATCGAAATCCACGCTTTCACCTATCATAGCTTCTGCACGGTTCAGTATTCCATTTTCTATCGATTGACGCATCTTATTGTCAGAATCCAACTTGGCAGCTGTTTCCATTGCCTTTTCCGCATCATCGGTCAGCAGCAGCTCAACACATTCGCCGGCGTCGTCGATTCTGCCCGCTGCATTTAATCTTGGCGCAAGCATAAAGGCCACATTATATGAACTCAGCTCTTTGCCCTTTAATCCGCATACCGCAAGCAGTGCTTTTATGCCGTGATTGTCAGTATTTTGGATACTTGCAAGGCCGTTCTTCACAATTGTACGATTTTCTCCCAACAACGGAACTACGTCTGCTATTGTTCCGATTGCAGCAATATCCAGAAGCCCTTCCGCAAAACCGGGACTGCCTGCTTTGTAAAGCAGTGCGCTGACAAGCTTGAATGTGACCCCTACTCCGGCCAGGTCTTTGAATGGATACCCGCAGCCGGGCTGATGCGGATTGATGATGCTTAGAGCATCCGGCAGTATTTCCCCGCACTCATGGTGATCAGTTATAATGACATCTATTCCCAGTTCCTTTGCATAATCAACTTCCTCATTGGATTTTATACCACAGTCTACAGTTACAATAAGGCTTACCCCCATCCCCTTGATTCTGTTCATGGAGTTGAGGTTCATTCCGTAGCCCTCTTCTAATCTGTTAGGTATGTAGTATACTCCATTGGCCCCAAGCTTCCTCAATGTCTTTATCATTACCGCGGTTGAAGTTATTCCGTCTACATCATAGTCACCATAAACGCATATTTTCTCATTGCTTCGGATTGCCTTAAATATCCTGTCTACCGCTCGCTCCATCCCCTTCAAAAGATACGGATCATGAAGTGAACTAAGGCCAGTGTTAATAAAGTCCCTTGCCTTTTGAACAGTATCAATACCTCTGTTAATCATTGCTCTGATAATTATTTCCGGTAATTGAAGCTCCTTAATCATCAGATTAAGGCTATCCATGCTTTTACTGTAAGCTGTCCATCTTTTGTTCAATACTCATCACTTGCCTTACTAAATTACTGGTTCAATATACTAGGTATTCATTTTATCAATATCTTCGATCGTCTGAGGCTTTTCCTGCACAACCGGTTCCTTTGCCGGAAGCTTTTCCGGCTCTAACCTTTTAAGCTCTTCCTTAAGCTTTTTATTTTCCCCTGTCAGCTCCCTAAGCTTGAATTTATACTTTATTCTTCTTATTACATCAAATGGAAGCATAATCAATACTCCGATCAATGCAGAACAAAGGATTACCACAGCTTGTGACAGACTTACCTTATACCAGAGAAAATTTATGACAACTACTCCTGCGTTTTGTACTGCAAAAAATGCAATAAAAACAGCAAAAACCAATGAAATTACAATTGTAATTTGCATTTGAAACCCTCCCGCCATTTTTGATTAAATATATGTAAGTCACCAAGCTTCCATGCATAAAGTATACCTTCACTGCTGCAAAAACTTGATACTTTAAATCTAATATATAGCTTTTCAGCCGATACTTCAACTGTTTTCTAATATGAAAAGGGATATCGCTGTCTACTTATTCAGTAGTCCTGCGACATCCCCCTAATAACTTATCTCATCAGTCTCAGCTTACTTTGAATCTCTTTCTCAGTACCACCCATAACGGGCTTGCAATGAATATGGTGGAATAGCATCCGCTTACTACACCGATAATCATCGGAAATGCGAAATCCCTTATAGCAGGCACCCCAAGGAAGTATAAAGCAAATATTGTAATCAAAGTAGTCAATGAAGTATTGATTGAACGGGCAAGAGTCTGAGTGACCGATACATTCACCAGATTATCATAGTCGATTTTCTTGCTATGTTCGATTTTTAAATTTTCTCTGATTTTATCAAAAATTACTATTGTGTCATTTATTGAGTAGCCTATTATTGTCAACAACGCAGCTATAAATGTACCGTTGACCGGTATCTGGAAAACGGCATATGCCGCAACCATCATCGCGGTATCATGAAACAGTGCTGACAATGCAGCCAAGCCGAATCTCCATTCAAATCTGACGGATATGTAAATCATTATGCCTGCGAATGCAAGCAGCACTGCAATAAGTGACTGCATAGCCAACTCTTTTCCTACTGTAGGGCCTATTGTTTCAAAGGAAATATTCTTTGATTCTATTGAATACTTGTCTGAGAAGGCTTTTATTATCTCTGCTCTTTTTTCATTGTCAAAGCTTATCTTGGTTCTTACTATGACCTGATCCTTGTTTTGTCCTGCATGAGTTATTGTTGCTTCCGGATCGTATTTGTCCATTATTTCTCTTATTTCAGATACCTCAAAGGTTTTACCTATGGTTGCATGAATAGAGCTTCCCCCTACAAAATCCATACCCAGATTCAAACCGCCGTTAATTATCAAAAATATCAATCCTACAGCCAGCAGGGCAAGTGATATTCCAAACCATATTTTTCTTGGTCCCATAAAGTTAATGGTCTTCATATTACTTCACTCCCCTTTCACCAAAATATCTCATGCTCTTTAATATGCCACCTTGAGTCAGCAGCTTCAACATGATTTTCGTAATAGTTATTGCAGTGAACATGCTGATGATTACACCGACAATAAGAGTTACTGCAAAGCCTCTTATGGGTCCGGACCCAAAGTAGAACAGTATAACACAGGCAATTATTGTTGTCAGGTTGGAGTCAAATATTGTAAGGAATGCTCTCCTGAAACCGCTTTCTATGGCTGCCCTCAAAGTTTTTCCCAGGTGCAGCTCATCCTTTATTCTTTCATATATTACCACATTTGCATCAACCGCCATACCCACCGAAAGAACCAAACCTGCTATACCCGGCAAAGTAAGTGTCGCTTTCATTGCCGCCAGTGCAAACAATGTAAGAGTCAAATAGAGAACTAAAGTTATATCTGCAACAAGGCCGGGTATCCTATAATAGAATATCATAAAAATGAAAACCAGTAATATTCCTATCTGTCCTGCACTAACACTCTGTTCAAAAGAATTCGCCCCCAGCTGAGGCCCCACTGCTGTTACTGACAGTGTCTCCATTGGCACAGGAAGTGCGCCTGCCCTGATAAGCGTTGCAAGGTCTCCTGCCTCTTCCATGGTGGCTGAACCTATAATTATGCCTTTTCCGTCAGGTATTACACTTTCTACTTTTGGAAGTGATATCGGATTCTTATCGAGATATATCCCAATTATTTTATTAATGTTTCTTTCAGTAGCTTCCTTAAACTTCTTTGCCCCTTCCGGTGACAGTTCAAAAGCCACTACCGGAGCCT
>DAOLPD010000023.1:2839-3174 GCA_035417425.1 Bacillota bacterium | reverse complement strand
CTAATCCGTCTTTACTTGGTGCGAACTCTGCCTGTGCTTTCTTCACATCATTGCCGGTCAGTATTACCTTTCCTGTTTCTTCTTCGATAAATTCCAACTGAGCAGTCTGTCCTATCAAATCCAAAGCTCTCTGAGGATCCTGTATTTCAGGAAGCTGTACCTCTATCCTGTCTGCTCCTACTTTTGTAATAATAGGTTCTGTTACTCCGAGAGTATCTATACGTTCTCTTATAGTTGCAACTGCTCTTGCCATCTTCTCATCATTTATCGGATCATCAGGTTTATCCTTTGCCTCCAGCAGAACAGTCACACCGCCTCTTAAATCAAGACCCAAT
>DAOLPD010000023.1:0-2829 GCA_035417425.1 Bacillota bacterium | reverse complement strand
CTTAGCCGGTACAATTTCATATTTTCCTATATTAAGCCCGAAAAACGCTATATATGCAAAAAATGAAATTATCAAAACTATTGCAAGAAACAAAATTAGGCTCTTTGACTTCATTTGCTTATTCCCCCTTATTTGATTTCACAATGGTTATTATATTACTTTTACAATTTTTAGTCAATGAAGATAAATATTGCACTGCTTCACTTTCCATTACTTCACCATTGCAAATTTTAGGCTTCATATGTATTATTCGCTTCTTTTCTTTTTTTATCCAATCAACAGCTCACTGCTTCAAGCTTTACTTATTCTATTGACAGCTTTGAATACTCTTTTGAAAGAATTGAATATTCTTCCGCAGAACGGCTTATCTCTTCAATTTCCGCAGGAACCAGTTCCCTTACAACCTTTGCGGGACACCCCATAACAAGAACCCCTGATGGAATTTTCTTGCCTGAAGTAATCAATGAATTAGCCCCTACTATTACATTGTCTCCGATAACTGCACCATCAAGTATAGTGGATCCCATTCCAATAAGACAATTGTTTCCTATCGTGCATCCATGAATGATTGCATTGTGTCCTATAGTGACATTTTCACCGATAATGGTCCTATAATCATTTGCACAGTGAACAATGCACCCATCCTGAATATTAGTCCCTCTTCCAACGATTATTTCATTGACATCCGCCCTAACCACTGTATTATACCAAATGCTGCAGTTTTCGTTTATAAAGCATCTGCCTATAATTGTGCTGTTTTCTGTTATAAATGTGTTTTTTCCTATACTTGGCTTATAATGCTTGTACGATATTATCATATGCCCTCCATAATACAAGTTTTAAGCAGTAACATAAGGGATCTGCCCTAAAGCATCTCCTTATATTACTGCCTATGTACCATAACTATATATGATATTCTCTTAAATTGTATTCTTATGCGAAGTTCCCTGCTTAACCCTGCTGTTCTGAACATTTTCACATTTCTGATTTGCTACTGTACAGGAAGTCTTGCATGCTGACTGGCACGAGTTCTGACACTCACCGCAGCCGCCCTTTTGTACGCTGTCAGATAATGATCTGTTGTTTATCGTTTTTATATGCTTCATTCTGTTTCCTCCTCCATGTTTTGTCACTGTTATGATTATAGCATATTAGTTTTTTATGGGAAAGAAAAATCTGCCTTCATATCAACAAAAAACCGGCTCAATTCAGGTTTATCCCTATTATTCCTCCTATTAACCCCACAGAGCTTCCCATAAGCACCTTTGCCGCAAAAAACTTGTCAAGGCTCAGGCTCTGTCCGAAGCACATACCCAAGGGTACAAGCAGCAACGTGAATGCCAATCCCAATACTATTCCAAAGAGCCAGCCTTTCTTCAGAATTTTCTTGCCCCCATAAATACTCGAAACCGTTATACTTACAATCATTATTATCTGTATTGTCATGTTCATTGATGAATCGCTCATACTTGTAAATGACAGTATCAGCGCATACAGCATTATCAGTACGAAAGACACACCAAAACATATCCCAAGTGATTTTAAGAATATCCCATATATATTAATTCCTTTTTCTTCTGCAGGCGGCATCTTAGTATAGCTCTTAAACTTTCTCATAAAAAATAACCCCCTATAGTATTTTTACAAGGTTTGTTTTCTATAAATCTATTCGCTATAAGGGACATTTATTCTCATATGATAAAAATTCAGGGAAATGAAGAAAAGTAACTTGAATTCAAGTTACTTTTCTTCATTGCTATCCAATACTTTTCCGACTGCCCATCTTGCAATCCTGAGCTTAACTTTATCTGCTCCAACCTCTATGGTAAGTATATCTTCCTTAGCATTAACGACTTTTCCGTATAATCCGCCTATGGTTACAATCTCATTGCCTTCTTTAACGCTGCTTCTCATCTCCTGAGTTGCTTTCTCCTTCTTCTTCTGAGGCCTTATCAGAAAAAAGTAAAAAGCAGCAATGACAACCACATAGGGTAATATCCATCCATACTGTTCCATGCTTCACACATTCCTCCTTTCACATCTTTCGTTCCACCAGTCAAAAATCTCATAATAACTGCATAAAAGTGCTGAGTTCAAACACCGGTGGCTGATATTATTCCGTAAATTATATTATTCAATATACATGTCAAAAATCCTTCCTGGCATGCACATTTATCCGATATTATTTTATTTATGTTCAATCATCTTTCATATCCGTATTTTTCAAAGAAGTCATTCCTAAGCTCAGTAAGACTATCCTCCAGTATGGCTTTTCTTATCTCAGACATCAGATTCTGAAGGAATCTGAGATTGTGAATGGTGGTAAGCCTGCCTCCAAGTATTTCTCCAGCCTTAATAAGATGCCTTATATAGGCTCTTGAGAAGTTTCTGCAGGCATAGCAGTCGCATTCCTCGTCAAGGGGTCTGAAATCCTCACTGTATTCTGCATTTCTGACAACCAGCTTTCCTTTTGAGGTCATCACAGTACCGTTTCTTGCTATTCTTGTAGGCAGCACGCAGTCAAACATATCTATTCCTCTTATTGAGCCTTCTATTAAACAATCAGGACTGCCCACCCCCATAAGATACCTGGGTTTATCGGAGGGAAGCTCCGGCACGGTATATTCCAGCACCTCATTCATTAATTCCTTTGGCTCTCCGACGCTCAAGCCTCCTATTGCATAACCCGGCAAATCCTCTTCAACAGTCCTTCTGGCACTTTCAATCCTTAAATCTTTATAGACACTTCCCTGCACAATTCCGAAAAGAGACTGCTTCTCGGTGTTATTATGTGCTTCCTTGCACCTTTTCAACCATCTTGCAGTTCTT
>DAOLPD010000022.1:0-25551 GCA_035417425.1 Bacillota bacterium | reverse complement strand
TTTGAGCTATTTTACGAAACATTGTGCTAATCTTTCATGTTAACTTTACAGAGTCACAAATAATATATTAAAACTTTATTAAAGGCCGTATTAAGGCAATTGAAGCCTTTTCTACATTCAAGTCCTTACCGTCAATTTCAATTTCAACTAAGCTTTCGGTATGTCCTTTCAGAATACCTTCAAGGACCTTTTTGCCCTCCAAGGGTGAAAACAGTTTTATCTCAATAGGCTTTCCGATATTCTTCCTATAGTCTCTTTCCGTCTTCAGAGGCCTATCCAAGCCCGGAGAAGAAACTTCAAATATATATGACTGTTCTATCGGATCAGCTATATCAAGCAAATCACTGAGCTCCTCACTTACAGACTGGCAGTCGTCTATTGTAATTCCTCCTTCTTTGTCTATGTAGACTCTCAGGAACCAGTCCGGCCCTTCCTTTTTGTATTCTATTTCTACGAGCTCGAAGTTGTTTCTGTCAATTATAGGCTTCGCCAGCTCGTAGACAATATCTTCAACTTTTCGTTTTGCCATAGCGACCACTCTCCTTTTATGTGATATTCTGAGTAATTTTACTTATATTAATACGAAAGAGTGGGATTTGCCCACTCTGTTAATAAAGTCATTAATAAGTACTTTGCTGCATCTTCGCAGGAAAAACATTATTTTCCTATCCACTACAAAATTATAGCACTCTTTTTAATTACATGCAAGTTTTATGTTATTCTAAACTCCAAGGTTTCCGCCGGCGGAGAATAAGCTTAACTGGTTGCTTTCCGGAAGTCCTTCCAGGCATCCGTGATTCTTCAGTATTTCGATAACTGTCTTGGATAACCTTGCTCTTTCCCGGAGATCGTCCATGGATATGAAGCACGATTCCTGCCTTGTGCACGCTATATTCTGTGCGGCACTTGTGCCCACTCCCTGAAGGGAAGCCAGTGGGGGCAGAATCCCTTCCTTTGTAACTAAGAATTTTTTTGCATCGGATTTATAAAGGTCTACCGGCAATAGCTTTATACCTCTGAGATACATTTCGTAAACAACCTCTATAAGGGTCATAAGGTTTTTTTCCTTTGCAGTTGCATTGTTCCCCAATTTATCGATTTCTATCCATTTTGCCCTTATAGCCTCTTTGCCCTTTATGAATAAATCGGCATCGAAATCGTCCAGCTTTACAGTATAATAGGTGGCATAGAAGGCTTCAGGATAATATACCTTATAATATGCCACCCTGAAGGACATCATAACATATGCCGTGGCATGGGCTTTCGGGAACAGATACTTGACTTTCTTGCAGGATTCTATGTACCATTCGGGAATATTCTGTTCCTTCATAGCTGCTTCGTATTCGGGAGTCAAACCTCTGCCTTTCCTCACATTTTCCGCAATTTTGAAAGAGGTCCTGGGGTTTACTCCCTTGTATATCAGGAACAGCATTATATCATCCCTTGTGGCAATGACTTCCTTAAGAGTTGCGGTACCGCTTTTTATAAGCTCCTGTGCATTATTGAGCCAGACATCGGTGCCGTGGGAAAGCCCGGAAATCCTCACCAGCTCTGCAAAGGTGCCGGGTTGTGTGTCCATAAGCATCTGCCGTACGAATTTTGTTCCGAATTCCGGTATTCCAAGGCTTCCGACCTTGCAGTCAATATCTTCAAGGTTTACTCCCAGTGCTTCTGCAGATGTAAACAGACTCATTGTCCTGGAATCATCAAGGGGTATATTATTAACTCCGAAGCCTGTTATATCCTCAAGCATTCTTATGATTGACGGTACATCATGACCCAGTATATCCAGCTTAAGCAGCCTTCCGCTTATGGAATGATAGTCAAAGTGTGTGGTTGTTATATTGGAGCTTGGGTCATCAGCCGGCCTCTGAATGGGAGTAAAATTATATATATCGGTGTAATCCGGTACTATCATAACTCCTCCCGGGTGCTGCCCAGTTGTTCTCTTTATTCCGGTACAGCCCTTGATCAGTCTGTTGGCTTCGGCGTTGTTTATTTTTATACCTTTTTCTTCATAGTACTTTTTTATGAAACCGTAAGCTGTCTTTTCCGCTATTGTACCGATGGTTCCCGCCCTGAAGACATTTCCCTTCCCGAATAGTTCTTCAGTGTATTTATGGGCTTCAGGCTGGTATTCCCCGGCAAAATTCAGGTCAATATCGGGTTCCTTGTCTCCCTCGAAACCCAGGAACATTTCGAAAGGTATGTCATGGCCCTCTTTTCTGAGTGCTGTTCCGCATTGGGGACAATTTTCATCACTGAGGTCAGCCCCTGATTCTATTGAACCGTCAAGGAAAAAACGGGAATACTTGCATTTCGGGCACAAATAATGGGGCGGAAGCGGATTTACCTCGGTGATATCACACATTGTCGCAACGAAGGAAGAGCCTACGGAGCCCCTTGAGCCCACCAGATAACCGTCCGCCATAGACTTTGCAACAAGCTTTTGTGCTATAAGGTACATTACGGCATAGCCGTTGTTTATTATGGAGTTAAGTTCCTTATCCAGTCTCTTTTCCACAACCTCTGGAAGTATCTCTCCATAAAGCTCATGGGCTTTTTTCATGGTCATTTCCCTTATCTGCTCTTCTGCTCCCTCGATTTTAGGCGGATAGGTATCCTCCGGTATAGGAATGATGTCTTCAATCTGCTCCAGTATTCTGTTTGGATTCCGCACAACTACCGAAAAGGCGGTTTCCCTGCCGAGATATTCAAACTCCTCCAGCATTTCATCCGTGGTCTTAAAATACAATGGCGCCTGTTCATCCGCATCAGAGTAACCCTGGCCGGCCATTATTATGCGCCGGTATATCTCATCCTCAGGTTCAAGAAAGTGAACATCCCCTGTAGCAACTACCATTTTGTTCAGATTCTTTCCCAGTTCAACAATCCGTCTGTTTATTGCTTCAAGCTCTCCTTTATTTGCAACCATGCCGTTTCTCACAAGAAATTCGTTGTTGCCGTTTGGCTGTATTTCCAAATAGTCATAAAACCTGGCGTTTTCAATTATTGTATTTTCATCCAGGTTATTCAATATATTCCTGAATACTTCACCCGATTCGCAGGCAGAACCGATCAACAGGCCTTCCCGGTACTGAACAAGCAGGCTTTTGGGCAGTCGCGGCTTTTTATAAAAGAAGTCCAGATGGGACATTGATATCAATTTATACAGGTTCCTAAGGCCTGTCATATTCTTTACAAGGAGAATAATATGATAGGATTCACCTGTCTTATGGCTTCTTCCCGCCAGAGAGAGCTTGTTTATATCAGCTATGTCATTTATTCCCTTGTCCTTCATCATCTCTATGAACTTGAGCATTATCTCTGCGGTTGCTTTTGCGTCATCGGCGGCTCTATGATGGTTTTCAAGTCCAATGCCCAGGTATTCGCATATAATATTCAGCTTATGCTTCTTAAGTCCGGTAAGCAGGACCCTTGACATCTGGAGGGTATCGATTATTGTATTATCGAATGCTAATCCCGATTCTGCCGCTTTTGCCCTGATAAAGCCGCTGTCAAAGTTTGCATTATGTGCTATCAGCGGTGAATCACCCGCAAACTCAAGGAACTTCGGTAATATTTCCCTGATTGCAGGTTTGTCTTTAACCATGGAGTCTGTTATTCCGGTTAGTCTTGTAATATTATCAGGAATCGGTATTTCGGGATTGATGAGCTCTGAGAACCTATCCGTAATCCTGCCGTTTTTTATTTTAACTGCGCCAATCTCGGTTATTTTGTCTTTAATAGGTGAAAGACCGGTAGTCTCTATATCAAATACTGTGAATTCTTCTTCTAAGCTTCTGTTTACAGCATTATAAACTATCGGTACCCCATCATTGACAAAGTAGCCTTCAACTCCGTATATTATCTTGACCCCATGGATTTTAGACGCTTCATAGGCCTCCGGATACGCCTGAACCACACCATGGTCTGTAATTGCAACAGCCTTATGTCCCCAGGCTTTTGCCCTTTTAACAAGATCTGACGCGGAACAGATACCATCCATGGCGCTCATTCCGGTATGGGCATGAAGCTCAACTCTTTTTACTTCCGCATTATCCGTACGCATTGATTTTTCTGCTGCTGTAATACCGACCGGGAATATTACCAATTCTTTAATGAACTTATCATACTGTATATCTCCTTTTACGGCGATATACCTGCCGTCGGTGATATTTGAAGTCAATTTGGCGAAATCATTTTCTTCCTTCAGAAAAATCTTGGCCGTTATTGAATTTGTATTGTCCGTTATATTGAAGGTTATGATTGTTCTTCCGTTATTCAATGTTTTTATTTCCGTGTTGAATATGCAGCCCTGGATTGTAACTCTTCCTGAATCCTCAGTAATTGAAGCGATGCTGACAGGAGTGTCTTTGAAAGGTCTGCCCATTATCAGTTCGTCTTTACTTTCCTTTGATTTGCCGTTGCTGTCGCTTTTCACGGGCTTCAGGGCTTCAGTTATTATTTTGTTTTCCTCTTCAAAATAACACTTCAGATACTCATCCTCGCAGTAATTTTCTTCACTATCGGAACATATTGATACATGCAGACTGATATTGAAATAGTCACTGATATAACGGGAAATTATATCGTTACACTTTTTTGAAGTGAGATATTTTGCTGCTTCTTCAGATTTTACCGTAATCTTAATGATGTTATTTTCAAGCTGGACATTTGAATCCATAAGAAAACCCGTAAAAGACGGGTTGCTTGCGATAACAGCTTTTTTTAAGTCCTCCCAGTATGATTTGATAAGTTCATCTGCGCTTAAGCTTACAGAAGACTCATCAATAATTATTCGTACCTTATTCAGCTTAAAGTATTCTTCTATAGTTGATTCTATTTCTCCAAGCTCGGGAATTGAAATAAAGCCTTTTAGGCTTATTATCAGCTCCCATTCCCTTGTCTTTTTCAAAACCCTGATTTTCTTCAGTTCGAACTTGTCCTTATATTGCAGAAAAAAATTCGAATCAAGTTTCATATCATTTTGCATTTTGACCTCCGAAGGCTTTTGCCTATTTGCTGCTGCCTGATTTCTTATTATAGCTGCTTAGAATCTTTACAATATCCCAGTACATTTTCAGGCGTGCCTGAACACCTCTGATAATTCCCAGCTTTTCTTCCTTTGTAACATGAGTCATATCAGGAAGGTCTACCTCCTGGACCCTTACATTGTATTTATCAACATATTTTGTTAAAGCAACCTCAACACCGTATCTGGTAATATCAATATTCGGTATTCTGTCAATAATTGATTTTCTGATTGCTCTCTGCCCGGAAAGGTATGGCGTTACCTTTTGAGCCAGATCTGTCAACATTCTTCCGTTTTTAAATATTCCTATTGTCATATCTGCCTTGTTTTCAATTACAGGTTCTATGAGATCAAGGACGTGTTTTTCCGTAAGCCCTATAAGGTCGGCATCAAGAAACAAGATTATTTCCGTTCCGCATTCATTAATGCCTGCTTTAATTGCGCCGCCCTTACCGACATTCTCATTAAGCTCAATTACATCCGCACCGTATTGCCTTGCAATTTCTGCAGTACTGTCGGTGGAGCCGTCGCTGACTACTATTACCTTCTGGATCTTGTCAATATTTTTTACACGCTTTACTACGTCTGCTATCGTTTGTTCTTCGTTATAAGCAGGAATTACCGCCGTTACATTCATTGGGTTTCCTCCTTTTGGTACTACGCATTATTTTGTCATAGCATGCAAAAATTATACGGATTGTAAAGCTTCTATCTCCTTAATTAATTCTTCTATAACATTTTCCTGAGGTACCTTTCTGACTATTTTGCCTTTCAGGAATAACAGGAACTCCCCTTGCCCTCCGGCAATACCCAGATCAGCTTCTTTTGCTTCTCCCGGCCCGTTTACCGCACAGCCCATTATGGCAAGCTTCATAGGCTTTTTAACTTTTATTCCCCTTATTCTTTCTTCAACCTCTTCTGCAATTCTGATAAGGTCCACGCAGGTTCTTCCGCAAGTGGGGCAGGATATTATCTCTATGCCTTCTTTCAGCAGCTTCAGGCTCTTGAGTATCTCTTTTGCCGCATATATTTCATCTACTGGATCTCCTGTTAAGGAAACCCTTATAGTATCCCCAATACCGTTGTACAGCAGTATGCCCAGTCCGACCGATGATTTTACAGAACCGGCAAGCAATGTTCCCGCCTCTGTTATACCCAGGTGAAGAGGATAGCTCACAGCCTTGGAGGCTTTTATATAACTGTCTATTGTCAGCATTACATCTGAAGATTTTATGGAAATCACTATATCATTAAAGTCCATATCCACTAGAAGCTTTACATTGTTCAAAGCGCTTTCTACCAACGCATCGGCTGTAGGGCTCCCATACTTCTCAAGAATCTCTTTTTCCAGGGAACCTGAATTAATGCCTATCCTGATAGGGATATCCCTTTCTTTGGCTGCATCAACAACCTTTTTTACCCTTTCGCTGTCCCCGATATTACCCGGATTTATCCTTATCTTGTCGGCTCCGTTGATAATTGACTGTATAGCCAGTCGATAGTCAAAATGAATATCGGCAACCAGAGGTATTGATATTCTGCTTTTAATATCTTTTACTGCTTCTGCAGCTTCCGCATCAGGAACTGCGATTCTGACAATATCACAGCCTGCGGCTTCCAGCCTTTTGATCTGCTCTATGGTGGCCTGCTTATCCTGAGTCCTGGTATTTGTCATGGACTGTATGAGGATTGGCTCTCCGCCTCCGATATATCTGTCGCCTATTCTTATTTTCCTTGTATATGCGCCCATAATACGACCTACCTGAAAATATCTATTAAATTGAATTTTATAATATCCTTATACATAAGGAATATTGATAGAGCCATCAGTGCTACAAGGCCGACAAAATGCACCATCCCTTCCTTTTCAGCAGGAAGAGGCTTTCTTCTGATCAGCTCAATCAATAGGAATAACAGTCTTCCTCCGTCAAGAGCAGGTAAAGGAAGCAGGTTAAGTATACCGAGGTTCAGGCTTATTAATGCAGTAAGATAAAGCACACTTATGAAACCTGTTTTGGCAGCTTCATTCATGTAAACAATAATTGAAATGGGTCCGCTTACTTCATCCGTATCAGCTTTGCCCACTACCAGCTGTCCCAGAAAACTCAGCATCATCTTTGATACGTTAACAGTCGTATCTATTCCTTCTTTAATGGAAAATCCGGAAATGCCAACCTTCTGAGTGACACCTATTACGATATCTTCAGTGTTGGGATTCTTAACCGGAGTAAGCCTTACTTCTCTTTGGACTCCGTTTTTTTCAAGGGTTACGGTGATTTGTTCACCTTCATGCTTTGCTATTTCAGGCTTCATTTCTTTCCATTCATTTATTTTTACGTCATTTATACTGACTACTTTTTCTCCGGCCTTAATACCTGCCGTTTCAGCAGGCATTCCTTTGGTCACCTGACCGATTATAGGAGCAGTAACCGGGGCAATTACCAGTGAGTATATGAGAATTGTCAAGATAATATTGAAAACGGGTCCGGATGCAACTGAGGATATCTTTGAAACCATCGGGCTGTTATTAAAGGCACCCGGGTCATTATTTTCTTCATCCTCACCCAGCATCAGGCAAAATCCCCCTACAGGGAATGCCCTCAGGGAATACACTGTTTCTCCGAATTTTTTGCTGATAATCTTCGGCCCCATACCCAGTGCGAATTCTACAACCTTTATGCCGCCGAGACGTGCGGCAGCAAAATGCCCCGCCTCATGTACAAATACTATTAGATTAAATACAAGTATCGCAGCAATTACCGTCATTATCTGTTACACCCCGTTTCATACAAATAGGTCAGTGTCTCTCTTGACCAGCGGTCAAGTTCTGAGATTTCTTCAATATTCATATTCTCAATTATATCATGTTTATCAAGGGTTTTTTCTATAAGATTTCCTATATCAGGAAAGCTGATTTTACCCGAGAGGAATAATTTTACTGCTTCTTCATTGGCACCGTTTAATACGACACAGGCGCTGTCTCCCATATCCAGAGCCCTGAATGCCAGCCTCAGGCATTTGAATCTCTCCATGTCCGGCTTATAAAAGGTCAATTCACCTATGGATGCCAAATTGAGTTTTTCGCCCCTCATTGGGAGTCTTTCCGGATATGTAAGGGCATATTGAATAGGAATTTTCATATCAGGAAGTCCCAGTTGTGCAATAACCGCACCATCCACAAATTCTACCGCCGAATGGATAATGCTTTGCGGATGCACGCACACTTCTATCGATTCAGGCATTATATCAAACAGCCATCTGGCTTCTATAACCTCAAGCCCCTTGTTCATAAGAGTTGCGGAATCTATCGTTATCTTCCTGCCCATGGACCAATTGGGATGTTTCAATGCATCCTGAACAGTAACCTTCTCCAGTTCCTCCGAAGTACTGGTCCTGAAAGGCCCCCCCGAGGCTGTCAGTATGATCTTTGATACCTCACTGTGCTTACTATTGACAAGGCATTGAAATATTGCAGAATGCTCACTGTCAACCGGGAGCATATTCACATTATTGCGCTTTACTTCCCGGGTTATAATCCTGCCTGCGGTGACAAGGGTTTCCTTATTTGCAAGTGCTATATTCTTACCTGTTTTTATGGCATTATATGTAGGAATGAGTCCCGCTATACCAACAATCGCTGAAACTACAGTGTCGCAGCTTTCATAAACTGCTGCTTCCACCACTCCTTCCAGTCCTGCGGCAACATAGGCCATTCCCCCCACACGGCTTTTCAGTTCTTTGTATTTTGACATATCGCCTATGGCAGCAATCTTTGGCCTGAATTCCCTTACCTGAGCTTCCAGCAAGTCAATATTTGAATTAGCTGCCAGCGCATCTATCCTGAATTCTTCCTTATTCTCTCTGATAATATCCAGGGTCTGTGTGCCTATTGAGCCTGTCGACCCCAGTACAGATAAAACTTTCACTATATCAAATCTCCTATTAGAACGAAATAATAATAAATGATCGGGGCGGTAAACAGAATACTATCGAACCTATCCAATATTCCTCCATGCCCCGGAATTATGTTTCCGAAATCCTTGATTCCCGCATACCTTTTTATATAAGAGGCAGCCAGGTCACCGATCTCTGAGGCAATACCGCAGAGAAAACCTGTTATGATAAAATGAACTAACCTTATTTCAATCCCATAATTTTTTAATATAATACCTGTGATTATACTGAATGCAACAGAACCCGCAATGCCGCCCAGTGCACCTTCTACAGTCTTCTTGGGGCTGATCCCCGGACACAGTTTTTTCTTTCCCATATATATGCCCACGAAATATGCGAAGGTGTCGGTAAACCATGCAGTCAGGAAAGGAAGCCACAATATTACATTGCCATACCTGAGATTTTCTATGAAGAGCAGGTGGCTGAACAGGAAAGGTATATAGACTATTCCAAAAATGTTTATGGAGATTTCAGTCATATTGTGCTTCTGACTTATGATTTCACATGTAAGCAATGTGATGGCAGAAAGCGCAATCAAAAACCCGGGCCTGTCAAAGGCAATGGGAAGAAGAAACATTATATAGTACAATATAACTGAAATATATCCGAATATTTTGTTTGTATTTATATTTATGTTGCTCAGTGCTCTGTAATATTCAAATAATCCTGTCAAAGAGACTGCTGCTGTAAACAGGTAAAGATACAGCCCTCCTGAATACAAGATAAATATTATAAGCGGTATACCGAGCAGCGCACTTAAAACCCTTGTTTTCAGCATTTTTACCTCCACTACTTCAGTGCACCAAAACGTCTGTTCCTGTTTTGATATTCCAATATAGCACTGTGAAGCACCTTTTCATCAAAGTCCGGCCAGAGTTGGTCTACAAACAGCAGTTCACTGTATGCCCCCTGCCATAGCAGGAAATTACTTATCCGCTGTTCGCCGCTTGTTCGTATTATAAGGTCGGGGTCAGGATCACTGCCTGTGTATAAATATTTTGAAAACAATTTTTCGTCAACGGAATCAATGTCCACATTTTCAGCCTTCAAGTCTTTAATAAGGCTTTTGCAGGCCCTAAGTATTTCTGCCCGGCCGCCATAATTCAGCGCTATGTTGAACTGAAGCCCTTTATTATTTTTTGTAAGCTCGATAGCCTCTTCTATCTCAATTCTCGTTTGGTCAGGAAGTATATCAGCCTCACCCAATAACTTTATTTTCACTTTATTCTTATGGAGTGAATTCACTTCTTTTCTCATATATTCCACCAGCAGGTTCATAAGGTAGTTAACTTCATCCTGCGGCCGGTTCCAGTTTTCTGTCGAAAAGGCAAATACGGTCAGTATCTTAATTCCCAAGTCGCTGCAGCTCTTAACCGTTTTCTTTATAGCTTCCATGCCTGCTTTATGCCCCATTACTCTTGGCAGGCCTTTCTTCTGTGCCCAGCGTCCGTTTCCGTCCATTATTATGGCTATATGTACAGGAAGCTTGCCCTTATCAATATCTACAAGCATCAGAGAACCTCCTCAAAAAAGTATCCCTCGAGGTGAGGGAAACTATTTAAAACATGATGTCGTAAGTATTATTTTGTCACACGCAATTTTCTGCCTGACAACAATAGGTGAATTTCCCTGTCTTTCTTTCTTTTTGTCTTCGAAGGGTGTTGAGGTTGAATCAATAATGATATTTTGTTTTTCACCGATTATCTGCAGTGCATGATCCAGCGTATATCCTATTACCAGAGGTATATTATCCAATATACTCTAAACCTCCAAGATTTCTTTTTCCTTCGCTTCTACAGCTTTGTCAGCTTCTTTAATGAACTTGTCTGTTGTTTTCTGTATGTTTTCTTCGGATTTTTTGAGGTCGTCTTCAGTAATTTCTCCATCTTTCTTAAGCTTCTTAAGATGTTCATTGGCATCCCGCCGTATATTCCTTATTGCTACCTTTGATTCCTCACCAAGCTTCTTAACCACTTTCACCAGGTCTTTTCTTCTTTCCTCCGTAAGCTGTGGTATTACAAGCCTTATCATCTTTCCGTCATTGGAAGGGTTAATACCCAAATCAGACTTTAGTATGGCTTTTTCAATTAACGGAATAGATTTTGCATCCCATGGACTTATAGTAAGCACTCTGGGTTCCGGTGCAGCAATGTTTGCCAGTTGATTCAAAGGTGTCGGGGTTCCATAGTATTCAACTGAAATCCTGTCCAGAAGACTTGGATTTGCTCGTCCCGCTTTAAGAGTAGAAAGTTCATGCTTCAACACCGAAAGGGTCTTTTCCATTTTCTCCTGAATGTTCTTTTCGATATCCTTTACCATACTGTTAATCCTCCTTTACTACTGTACCTATCTCTTCTCCCTTTATAGCCTTAATTATATTATCAGGGTTTTTCAAGTCAAATACAAGTATGGGAATTTTATTGTCCCGGCATAAAGATGCAGCTGTGGAATCCATTACGCCCAATCCCTTGTTGATTACTTCCATATACGACAGCTTGTCGTATTTTTTTGCTTCCTTATTGATAACAGGATCACTGTCATAGACACCATCAACTTTTTTTGCCATAAGAATTATATCCGCTTCTATTTCCGCTGCCCTGAGAGCGGCAGTAGTATCAGTCGAGAAGTAAGCATTGCCGATTCCGGATGCAAATATTACCACCCTTCCCTTTTCAAGATGCCTGATAGCTCTTCTTCTGATATATGGTTCGGCTATCTGCCTCATCTCAATTGCTGTCTGCACGCGGGTAGGTACATTTATTCCTTCCAATGCATCCTGAAGTGCCAGTGCATTTATGACAGTAGCAAGCATTCCCATATGATCGGCTGTTGTCCTGTCCATTCCCTCACTGGTTCTGCCCCTCCAGAAATTGCCACCGCCGACTACTATCGCTACTTCCACCTGAAGCTCCCTTAACAGCTTGACTCTTTCCGCAATGTTCAGGAGCATGTCATGGCTCAATCCGAATGACTTATCCCCCGCTAAAGCTTCACCGCTTATTTTTAGTATCACTCTCTTATATTTCACGTCACTCATATATATTATACCTCCAAGTAATTTACATTAGAATTCATATGGCATATATAAGCATAAAATTTCTACAAATCCAATAAAAATCCTTCTGTTTTTCAAAAAAAAGAGAACACTAAGTGTTCCCTTATTTATTCAGCTGACTCATTACTTCCTCAACGAAGTTATCTTCTTTCTTCTCAAGGCCTTCGCCTCTTTCAAACCTTACAAACCTTCTAATTGTTATATTTTCTCCGATTTTTGCTATCAGTGACGTAAGTACTTCTTGCACTGTCTTGTCTGTATCTTTAATGAAGGGCTGTTCCAGAAGGCATATTTCCTTGTAGAACTTCTCGACTCTGCCTTCGACCATCTTTTCTATAATCTTTTCGGGTTTTCCTTCATTCAATGCCTGGGCTCTGTATATTTCTCGTTCTTTTTCTATAACCTTGGGGTCAACATCTTCCCTTTTTACATATAAAGGGTTGGAAGCTGCAACCTGCATTGCCATGTCTTTTACAAACTGCCTGAATTCTTCATTGGCTGCAACAAAGTCTGTTTCGGAATTTACTTCTATAAGTACTCCGATTCTTCCGCCTCCGTGTATGTATGAGTCAACTATTCCTTCGCTTGCTATTCTGCCTGCTTTTTTTGCGGCAGCTGCAAGTCCTTTTTCTCTAAGTATTTCTATCGCTTTCTCCATGTCTCCGTTGCTTTCGGTAAGAGCTTTTTTACAGTCCATCATGCCTGAACCGGTTCTTTCTCTTAACTCTTTAACAGCTGAAGCTGAAATCATTTTCTTCGCCTCCTTTGATATTTATGAAAAAGGCGGCTTTCGCCGCCTTATATGCTTACCAAGCAGTTACTCAGCAAGCTGTTCACCTTGTCTAGCTTCAATAACCGCATCTGCAATTTTTGAAGTAAGAAGTTTTACGGCCCTAATAGCATCGTCGTTTCCGGGTATCGGATAGTCGACTTCTTCAGGATCACAATTGGTATCAACTATTGCAACTATCGGAATCCCAAGAATGTGCGCTTCCTGAATTGCAATTTTTTCTTTTCTGGGGTCAACCACAAAGATTGCTCCCGGATTGCCGCTCATGTTCTTGATGCCGCCGAGATTCTTCTGAAGCTTTTCCTTTTCAGCTCTCAGATTGATAACTTCCTTCTTCGGAAGTACTTCAAAAGTGCCGTCTTCTTCCATCTTCTCCAGTTCATTAAGTCTTTCAATTCTTTTTCTGATAGTCTTAAAGTTGGTTAGCATTCCGCCCAACCATCTTTGGTTTACATAGAACATATTGGCTCTTATTGCTTCAGATTCGATTGACTCTTGTGCCTGTTTCTTGGTTCCGATGAAAAGTATATCCTTGCCTGAAGCTGATACCTCTTTTATGAAGTTGTACGCTTCTTCGACCTTCTTGACTGTTTTCTGAAGATCGATGATGTATATGCCGTTTCTTTCAGTAAAGATATACTCCGCCATCTTCGGATTCCATCTTCTTGTCTGGTGACCGAAGTGCACTCCTGCTTCCAATAGCTGTTTCATTGAAATTACTGACATAATGTTTCACCTCCTATAGTTTTTCCTCCATGATCGTCATATCCTTTGGGGACTTTGTAAAAGCACTCCCCCGAAGGATCAGAGCATGTGTGTTTTTCACCTTTAACAGTTTATCACATAACATATTTATTGGCAATAAATTTTTTTATAGATTTCAAATCCCTGCATCCCGTATTTATTCTAACTAATTATATAAAATTTATGTAATATCATTTTGTAAGTATGCTTATTATTTCATCATAACCGGCGCCTTTGGGTATCTCGTAAGTGCCTTCCTTAAGCTTTGTTTCCTTATCTGCCTTTTTAAGTTTATCAATGAAAGCTCCTGAATTATCAATAATACCCTTCTGCCGGAGAAGAGCGGCTATACTCTCGGAATTCATACCGCTTTTGATTTCTACCGTGATTTTCTCAATGAGAGAAGTATTATCTTTATTTTGGCTGTCTATAATCTCTTCCTTTGAAAAAACAACAAGGCCATGTTTTTGTGCCTCTTTCTTTATTTCTTCCAATGTCAGCTCCTTGCTTCCCGCGCTTATATTAATCATTGATGAAAGTACAAGGCCTATTCCCAAACCAAGCATTATATTTTTCAGGTTATAGTTCCCCATTACTCTACCTCGTTTTTCAAGGACAAAATAAGCATAACCTCTCCTTGTCCTATATTCATCTGTTTTGCAATATCAGTCACACTCATGCCCTGGGCTGCATATTCAAAAACCGATAATTGCTTTTGACTGAGCTTTTCATCAACAGACTTATTTGTATCATCACCGTCATTGATTATCTTTTTCTTTTTATTTGCTGCACTGACACTTGGTGCGACAGGGGCTGCAGTCTTTTTATCCGCCGGTGAAGTGATGGCAGCCGGATTATTGATGCTCTTCAATTCTTCCCTGAAGCTGTTCAATTTCTCTTCAATTTCATGCACTACCATTTCTGATGTGTAATTAAGCTCGGATATTATTTCATCAGCGTCTTCAATAACCTTTTTTATCTCCTGTTCTTTAACGTCCATACTGAAATATATATCTTCGCCCCTTACTTTATCAAGGAAAATCATTATTGAAGCAGCCAGTATGACAAATACTCCAACGGCCAATAATACATAGTTAATCATCTGAGCACCTCGTTCATATCCTTATATCTATTCTTGTCAGTGGGTTACTGCTTTTCTTTTTTTCGCTGTCCTCATTATCTTCATGATGCCTGTCCTTATGTTCACCCTTCTGTTCCTCTTGCCCTCTGTTTTGCTTTCCATCCTTGTTAATCCTGGACTCCTGAGCCTTTTTCGTTTCAACTATCTGTTGCGTGTTTTTATCTTGCTGCTGCTGTTCTTTATGCATATTAATACTAAGATTATTCTTTTCAAGCTCATTTTCAGCGTTTTTTGCCTTCTGTACCTCCGGAAGCTTAGGTATAATTGTCTGCAGGTCAACAGGACGTATAGACATTACAATCACTCCCAATTATTTATCATATATCATTATAGGAAAGCATTTTTATCTCAGCATTCATTCTGCAAAAGGAGACAAACTTTATCGAATCCTTGATATACATCATGCTGCTTCCGATTATTATCCTGCTGCCGGGGTAGATCACATCATACACCTTTATTTTTCCTTTTGAAAGCTCCTCGAAATAAACTTCCAATTCATTCTGTTCGTTCAATATCTGCTCCTGCTTCTGCTGAAGCTGCAGCTTAAGCTGCACGGATTTTGCGAGAAGTACCTTTTTATCCTCCGGTAGTTCCATAGTTTTGCTCATTTTTGTCAGAAGCTCAACTGCCTTGCTTGTCTTGTCCAAATTATCCGTAACCTGCTTAAGATCATTTTTAAGTTCTTCGAATTTATTCCTCATATCAGGGTTGACGCCGACTTCCAGTTCCGTAATCGTCGCCATCGGAGAACCGACAACCTTTGCTTTTATTTCTTCGCCTACCTTAAAAGTACCGCCAACCAGTAAACCTTTCTTGCCTGTTGCCTCCAGCTTCTTTCCGCAGGTAATCTGGCTGTGCATTATTGCATCGCTCTGGATATTTCCTTTTACATCTATCTTGCTGTTTTCTATAAACTTTGCTACAAGGTCTCCTTCGCAATAGAGTTCTCCTCTGTTCATTCCTTGTATTCCTCTATGAAGTATGATATTGCCCTTGGATTTTATCTGAGCTCCTTCAACAACACCATAAACTTCAACATCCCCTTCGGCCTCAATTAAGAAACCTGTCAAAACATTGCCCATTACTACTACTTTTCCGTTAAATCTTATGTTGCCTGTTGAGTTATCCACATTATTCTTAACTTCATAAACGGAGAAGACATTTACCTTGCCGTCAATGATTTTTACCTCACCATCAACTGAAGCAACCATTTCAAGCCCGTCTTCACTTGTAACAACATTCTTTCCCCTTGGCAAAGCAAGCTTCTTTCCGTCCTTGCCGGGAACATCCTCGTCGCATACATTCTTACCGGGTATGCCTAAGGTATGCGGTATAAGAGTTACCAGCTTCTCTCCGGCCTTGACATTTTTTATAAGGAAAAGCTCATGGTAGTCAATTTTGCCGTCTTTATCTATACTTATTGACTTTTCTGTGGAAGTGTCAAAATGGTATACAAGCTCCGCATCCTTTCCCGGCTGCGGTTCTATTCCTTCAGCCACAAGTATTTCTTTGTCATATATTTTCTGAGAAACCGCTTTCTCAATTGAGTCATCCTTAATATTAAATCTTACATCGCTCTGTTTAAGTGCTTCATGTATTGCATCTATTGTAATCTCTTTGCCGCCTATGGGTTTGCTTATAGCAATATAAGCCTTCATCTTATCCTTAGCCACTTTTACGATACATTCGCTGTCTATCTTCTTTTCTTCCTGGGGTTCGGCTATTTTTATCCAATTGTCGAAGCTTCCGATCTCGAGCATTTGCTTTATTTTTGTCAGGTCTACGCTCTGAATTCTTCGCAAATCAATTTTGGTTACAATATCTACTAATGTAACGTCTTTATCTGCTTTAATATATACTCCGTCTTCCTTGAAATCAAAATCGATATTTCTATTGTTTGATTTAAGATTCTCGTTAAGTATACTGTCAATATTGTTCTCAATTATCTCCAGGGTTTTATTCTCCGCCTTTGCTATCTTTACTTTGAAATAAGAAGAAAATAGGTTCTTTTTACTTTCCAGAACCTCAATATTGAGTTCTTCCTTTTTGGCACTAAAATGCTCCATTCCTTTTTCTATTAACTTTTCATAATCCTTCCCCTCGAGTATGATGTACTCATTACCCATTAATAGCACCATCCTCTCATTCAAATGTAACCCTTAATTTGTTCTTCAGCCTGATAATTGCTTTTGTATGGAGTTGCGAGACTCTTGATTCAGAAATATTCAATAGCTTTCCTATTTCTTTATAGGTAAGCTCATCATAGTAGTAAAGTGAAACCACTTTCTTTTCTTTTTCAGGTAAAGCGCTTATCGCATCTGCAAGGATCTCTTTCATTTCCATATCTTCAATTACATTTTCAGGAGTATCGGAATGCTTGTCCGCTTCATTGCTGACAATTTCTCTTTTCTGCTCCAGCAAATCATCCAGAGATACTACTGAATAAGTAGTGATGCTCTGTATCTTCTTTTGGAAGTCTTCCACCGATAATCCAAAGCTTTCCGCCATCTCCTCATCGGTAGCAGGCCTGCCAAGTTTGCTTTCCAAGTCACTATATGACTTTTCCAGTTCTTTTGATTTTTGTCTTACAGAGCGAGGAAGCCAGTCTATTTCCCTCAAGTGATCTATAATAGCACCTCTTATTCTAAGCTGTGCATAAGTTTCAAACTTGACTCCTCTTGAAATATCATATTTGTCGATTGCATCTATCAATCCAAATATTCCATAGCTGACAAGGTCATCAAACTCTACGTTGCTTCCATAACTTGAATACAGTCTCCCGGCAACATATTTAACTATATATGTATATTTAAGTATAAGCTCCTCTCGAATGTCTGCAGCTTTTGTCCTGGAATATACTTCCCAAAGATTGGCCATTTCGGTTATTACCTCCGTGTAGTAGTATAAGTTAATCCATGTCGCTATTGTTGTATCTGCTCATATCAGCAGGATTAACTTCGACAAATTCATCGTCATTGTCGTAATTGATTGCTTCCAGTGCTTCATCATCCAAAGGAGGCACTTTTATATCCAGTTTACTTCCGGCAGCCGACACCGTTCCACCTTTATCTTGGATATGTATGCTCACTCTGTAATACTCAATAAAATTCAAAACAGTTTTTGTTATTAAGGAACCAAATATACCAAATACTATGGTAACAGCAATGCATCTTATCATCAGTACAGAAAAATCAATATTGTTGTATATGCCCAGTGTAACATTCACAATAAGTGCGGTTATTACTATTAAGATAGGTATGAAATCAGACTTTTTCATATTAAACCCCACATTCAAAATACCGGACTTATCTAAATCTGCTTAGTTCCATAGCCTATGGTTTTTATTAATAATATACCAGTTTCTGAATATAATTCAATAGTACGCCCATAGTTTCCCCCGGTATCTTCTGCAATAAGCGGAATATTCAACAGTTTAAGAGTATCCTTTGTAGCAGTGATATTTCTTGAACCTATTCTCATTACTTCACTGGTATCATTAAAATTGAACATCTGTGCCCCACCGGCTATCTTGCTGACAAGCTTGTTCCGTTTTGCTCCGATTCTTATCATTTCATTCACTAGTTTTACAATACCTGTGTCAGCGAACTTTGCTTCATTGCTGTTATTCTTTATCTGAGCACTGCTGGGAAGCATAATATGCACCAATCCCGCAATCTTTGTTGACGGGTCATACAGGCAGATGCCTACACAAGAACCAAGCCCTAGGGTAGTAAGCACTCCTGGGCAAAATGTCGTATTCATATCTGCCATTCCAACCTTAATTATATCAATCATACTAAAATACTCCCAAGCTCTTAAGAAGAATCTCAAAGGAATCCTCGTCAGGTATTAAGAAGAAATTGCTCTTTACGTGGTATGTGCCTTCAAATAAGTCAGTCTCAATAAGCATTACCCTGTCTCCAACCTGTCCGAAGAGTATCACGGGTACGCTTATTATCGCTCCTGCCATATCCATCGCCAGAGAAGGCACAGACATGGTCAGGTTCAAATTTGTCAAAGTTGATAACGAGGACAGATAGGAACCGGAAAGTATGTTCCCAACTTCCTGCAATGCGGATAAATCCATTTCATCCAGGTCATCTTCATTTTCATTTCTGCCCATAAGCATGTTTGCAAGCATCTTTGCCGATTTTTTGTCGATCAGAACCATAATGCTTCCATTAATATCTCCGTTAACTTTAAAATAAATGCCGATTACCTCTGTCTCGGGCCCTCCGACCAGCTCTGCAACATTTTTAAACTCAAGGATATTTACCTTGGGGACATCCATATCAATTCTTTTTGATATCATTTTTGATAAAGCTGTTGCAACATTTCCGGCACCTATGTTTCCTATTTCCTTTAAAACATCAATTTGCAGGCTGTTCAATTCATCAATTGATATACCCATTTTACTCACCCTTTTTTAAACTGCCGGATTAGTGATTATCTTCACAACATCCAGCAATATGATAAGCCTTTCGCCTACTTTACCTATACCTGAAATATAATCCTGATCCACGCTCCCGATTCCATCCGGTGCTTCTTCTATCGCATCACTGCTTATTTCAACTACTTCGGAGGAATAGTCGGCAATAAACCCTACAATTATGTCATCCACTGATACTATAATTATACGGGTATTGTTGTTGTCTGTTCCTTCGGTAAGGTTGAATCTTTTACGCAGGTCAATTACCGGTATCACTTCTCCTCTTAGGTTAATAACGCCTCTCACATAATGAGCGGTATTTGGAACCCTTGTTATACTCATCATTTCTTTGATTTCTTTAACCCTTAGGATATCAATTCCATATTCTTCATTCTCCAGTTTGAATATGACAAATTGCCGTGCAAATGTTGCTGTTTCCAAAAGAAGCACCTCCTTATATCAGTGAATTTGAATCAATTATCAGTGCAACCTGTCCATCTCCAAGTATAGTTGCGCCTGCTATATTTCTAATACCTGACAAGAACTTGCCAAGAGTTTTTATAACTATTTCCTGCTGTCCCATAAGGCTGTCCACAATAAATGCAGCATTCTTTTCGCCTTTTTTTACAACAACGGCAGTCAGTTCTTCGTTGTCATCACTGGAAGCATTCTTTACATCAAGCATCTTTGAAATCCTTACTATCGGCAGAACATTGCCCCTGTTCAAAACCACATCTTGTCCATGCACATTTCTGATTGTTGATGCTTCAATAACAATTATGTCCCTTATTACATTAAGAGGTATAGCAAATTTCTCTTCACCGATATTTACAAGCAGTGCCTGAATAATTGCGAGAGTTAAAGGCAGTCTGATAATAAATTTGCTTCCTTTGCCCCTATAGTTTTCAACTTCAACCAATCCGTTAAGAGATTCGATTTTTGTTTTGACAACATCAAGTCCTACGCCTCTGCCGGAAAGGCCTGAAACCTTGTCTGCAGTGCTGAAGCCGGGTTTGAAAAGCAGTTCGATTGCACTATTCTCATCCAGTTCATCTGCTTCACTGCTTGACAAAAGGCCTCTTTCTACCGCCTTTCGTTTTATCTTATCTATGTCTATTCCTGCTCCATCGTCTTCCACTTCTATAACAACGCTGTTGCCGTCCTGATATGCCCTTAGATTGACTGTTCCGCTTGACGGCTTGTTATTCTTTATTCTTTCATCTTTTTCTTCAATTCCATGATCGATGGAATTCCTTATCAGGTGTATAAGGGGGTCTCCTATTTCGTCTATGACAGTCCTGTCCAGTTCAGTCTCTTCACCCGACATGTTAAGGATAATATCCTTGGAAAGGCCTTTTGCAAGGTCTCTTACCATCCTGGGGAACCTGTTGAACACTCTTTCTATAGGAACCATTCTTACTTTCATTACTGCATCATGAAGGCTGGTAGTAATTCTTTCAAGATATTCCACAGCTTCTGTCATATCCTGATTTTTTGAATCAGTTCCTACTCCCTCCAGCCTGGTTTTTATAATTATCAGTTCGCTTACCAGGTTCATAAGCTTGTCCAGCCTGTCGATATCAACCCTTACGGTTTTTCCCATTCTGGCTTTTTTACCCTGCACGTCATCCCCGGTTTCCTTTTCTTCAACTAATGACTTAAATGTCTCTTTTTCTTCATTATCAACCCCGGTGATATCTTTAATGTCCTGCTCTTCAGGAACTTCAACCTTTTCAAATATGACTTCAGCTACTTCGGAAATGGATTCAAGCTCTTTCTTAATCAACGCCTCAGACTCTTTTGCAATTATTGCAATGGTAAATTCATTATCAAATTTTTCGTCTTCAATGTCTTCAACCTTCGGCTCAGACTTGAAGATCTCCGCATATCTTTCAACGGTTTGAAATACCAGAAAGGCTCTTGCCGATTTCAGCATGCAATCCTTTGACAGCACCACTGTAATTTTAAATACTCCCAGGTTCTGCTGGGCAGCCTTTTTTATTATATTGTCATCATATTGATTAAACTTCATTTTGCTTTCCTGAGGGTCTTTATTGATGGATGTCTCATCCGTTTTTGTTTCAGGCCTTTTCGTCAGCATACTATTAAGGCCTGCAATAATTGAATTTGCATTATCGCTGCTTTCTTGTCCGGTTGCGGATATGGTGTTTATGGAATTACTAAGATAATCAAGGCATTCAAACAGGATGTCAATCATAGAGGAATTCACTTCAATATTACCTGTTCTAATTGCATCCAGAACATTTTCCATCTGGTGAGTCAGGTTAGCAATCCCTGTAAATCCCATTGTACCGGCCATTCCCTTTAATGTATGAGCAACTCTGAAAATTTCGTTAAGTGTTTTCATATCACCAGGATTCGTTTCCAGGCTCAATAGGTTTTGATTTAATTCCTGTAAGTGTTCCAAGGATTCTTCAATAAATATTTCCAGGTATTGATTCACGTCCAAAGTATTACACCCCCATGCATTTTAAAATTTCTCCCGTAATCCCGTGTAAAGGTGCTATAGTATCTATAGCGCCTATATTGACTGCTGATTTAGGCATTCCGTAAACCACGCAGGTTCTTTCATCCTGTGCAATTGTTTTTCCTCCTGCCTTCTTTATTTCCAAGATCCCATCACTACCGTCACTTCCCATACCTGTCAGCATGGCCGCGATAATGTTGTTATGCCCTGTTTCCGCCACTGACTTCATCATAACACTTACTGAAGGCCTGTGGCCGTTTTCCGGTGCTTCTTTGTTCAGAAGGATTTTGTACCTATTGTCATTACTGCTTTTTACAAGCATATGATGGCTGCCCGGAGCAATATAAGCCCAACCGGATGCTAGTACATCACCGTCCTCTGCCTCCTTTACATTTATCATGGACAAGCTATCCAGCCTGTTTGCAAGGGACTTTGTAAAGCCCGGAGGCATATGCTGTACTATAAGTACTGCGGCAGGTATATCTTCAGGAAGTTTTGTCACAATCTCCTGAAGGGCTTTGGGCCCTCCCGTGGAAGCACCTATGGCTACAATGTATTCCGGATATCCGTCAGAGCCGCTTTTGTACTTAACTTTCCTGACAATAGAAGGCGGCTTGTAATCTGACTTTATATGAGGGAAATATACCGTCTTCGATCTGCAAATTGATTTTATTTTATTGATTAATTCTTCCCTTATCTGCTCCGCATCAAACTCCATAAATGAACGGACCGGTTTTACAACATAATCAAGGGCACCCAGTTCGAATGCTCTGATAGCAGCTTCTCCGCCCTCATGGCTCAGATTGGACAGAATTATAACCTTTGGTACAGGCTTTAGCTTCATCAGTTCGGTAAGAGTCTCAAGTCCATTCATTACCGGCATTTCAATATCCAGCGTTATAATATCCGGTTTCAACAGTATTGCTTTTTCCAACCCCTCTTTGCCGTTTCTTGCTGTGCCTGCTACTTCAATATCCGCATCACTCTTAATCATGTCGGAAATCACGACTCTCATAAATGCGGAATCGTCTATGATAAGTACTCTGATCTTTCCTTCATCCTGGGTAATCATATTATATTAATCCCTTCTTAATTAATCTGCGTTGTTCTTCAAATATAAACTTGCTAATTGCATTTCTGTCAGTCATATTTATATCTTTAAACTTTACTCCGTATGAATAGGGGGCTCTGTAGCTGTCATTAAGGATTCTTCGTACAATTACTCCCAGTACAACCTTCGTTGTGCCGTTAAGGTTTAAGGTGAACTCCAGTGTATCATTTTCATTGAAATATTCTCTTGAACTGAACATAAGCCCTCCTACACTTATGTCCTGCAAATTGCACTTAAAGCTTTCGCCATACTTTTCCTCTTCAAGGTCAATCACCGATCTGGCCTCAATTTCTTTGAACACTTTCAGCCTGAAATAATCTCTCCTCTGAATTTTCTTTACTTCAGAAATTACTTTAAGCCTTAGAAGAGGTATGCTTCCAAAAAGCTTATCTTGAAGTACCGTCCTGACCTCATAAGTTGCATCCCCCTTCATTGCGACAAGCTTCAGAAAAGAGCCATTTCTTATATGCACATTCATTCTCTTATAAATCGGTATCAATATATCGATGTACCCCGCTTCATGAATGTCAACTATCTGACTGACAAATTCCTGTACTTCTCCTACCGCATTCGTATAGTCAATTTGTACTTTATCTCCGATTGAATAGCATTTCTTTAAATCATTCATAACAATTCCCCTTATGAATTATTAGTGCAAATTATAGTGCAATCAATTCATAGCCGCATTAGTTACTTAAATAAGCTAAAGCAATTACATGGCAGAGAATTTAATTGAACAGGCTGGTTAGTTTGTTTATAAACATTTTTATTCCTGAAACCGAGCTTGGGTTCAATTCTTTATTATCCATAAGTGTCAAAGCAATATCGTTCATATTCTTTGATGCTTCACTTCTGGCAAAGCTTATCACGAATGGCTGCTGAATCTTGACTGCTTTTGTAACACAAGCATCATTCAGTATGTAGCCGAGTTTTTGCAGTTTTACTCCAAGAAATTTCTGTGTTACAACATTAAGCTTATCGAGAATATTAAAAGCCTCAGCTGCGTTATCTGCTCTATTCACAACAACTTTGATATTCTTTGTCTTATCCTTGTGCGTAATGGTTTTTATCAGAGCATAAGCATCCGTTATGGAGGTAGGCTCCGGCGTAGTTACCAATATGACTTCCCGTGCCGCGTGTACAAAGCTAATGACATTTTCCGAAAGCCCTGCTCCCGTATCAATAAGTATTACATCAGCCTCTTCATCCAGCTTGCCGAGCTTCATAAGCAAATCCACCAATTGAGTCCTGTTCAACTTTACAAGCTCTTGAACCCCTGAACCTCCTGACACGAATTTTACTCCGTCATAACCTTCTTCAAGTATTTCAAGTATGTTCTTATTGCTGTTTATAACATCCGACAAATTGTATTTTGACATTTTGCCCATAACAACATCTACGTTGGCAAGGCCCAGGTCCGCATCGATTATAACCACCCTCAGGCCCATCTGAGCAAATTTTATGGCAAGGTTAACAGTAAAGTTGGTTTTTCCTACGCCTCCTTTACCGCTGGTTACTGCAATTACCCTTGAACCAGGTTTATCCGTAAGCATGCCTGTTCTTTTTTCATCATCCTTATAATTCTTAATGCTGCTAATTATTTCTCTTAATCTCTCAGCTTGATCTTTCATATAGCTTATCTCCCAACAAACAGTTTATTATCTTGCCGTTATCGGCAATTTCAATGTCATCAGGCACACTTTGTCCGGTGGTGATATATGAAATCGGCTTCTTAGTGATATAAGCAACATTTAATATCACTCCGAAGGCTGAGGTTTCATCCAGTTTTGTAAAAAGAAGCTTATAATCATCCAGGAAACTGTAATTCTTAATTATTTCTATGCAATCAGAGAACTTGGTGGTTGCACTGATTACCATATATACTTCATAGTTGATGCTTGACTTTATAAGGGTTTTTAATTCCATAAGCTGATATTTGTCTTTATGGCTTCTGCCTGCAGTATCAACAAGTATCAGATCCTTATCGGCATAGTTTTCTATAGCATTAAGAATCTCTCCAGGAGTGTAAATTATGGATAGGGGCACTCCTATTATTTCACTGTAGGTTTTAAGCTGCTCAACCGCTGCAATTCTATATGTATCCGAAGTTATAAGCCCTACTCTTTTTTTCTCATTCAAAACCATATTGGCTGCCAGCTTTGCAAGAGTAGTTGTTTTTCCTACACCCGTAGGCCCTATGACTATAATTACCTTTTTCCCTCCTGCAAATGAAAAGGGTTCCGGTTCTTTAACGTACTTCATCAAAATATTATAAATGGTATTTCTGACAATTGCGTCGCTTTGCTGTTTTTCAGAGTCCAGGGCCTCCATAAGCTTCTCTTTTATTTCATTTATAATCACCTTGTCGACTTCATTGTCCTCAAGGGTTTTTAAATACTTCTTCACTATATCTGATAATTTGGTATTCTCATAATCCACCTTAACTGCGTCGTAAACCTTGTTCAGCATGTTCTTAAGCTCCATGAAGTCCTGTTGTATAAGCTCTTTATCATCTGCATGAGTATGCTTCTTGGGATTCTCCCTTAATGAACCCTTCTGGGCCTGCAAATTCTCATTAAGCTCTTTTATAAATTCATTTGTTTCAATGTTATGCTCATTCTTGGCATTATTTGTCCTGACCCCTGAGGAGATGTCATTATCTATTGTTGCAACTACTTCAATAAGGGGCTTTGAAAAGAAACCTGCCAGACCTTTTTTCCTGATCTTTCTTGTATTTAATATTATTGCGTCTCTTCCCAAGTCTGATTTTACTTTCTGCATTGCTTCCTGGGCTGTTTCTCCAA
>DAOLPD010000021.1:24121-25780 GCA_035417425.1 Bacillota bacterium | reverse complement strand
AGCAAACTTATTGATGAAGGATTTGTAGGCTTATGGCTGTATAAGGAGAGCAAGACGCTGAATTATGTACGGTTTGAAGATGCCATAGCATGTTAGTAAAAACAATAGTTGAATAATAAGAGATTGTACCTGGTAAAAAAGGCTGGTACAGTCTCTTTTGTTTTTTTGAACTGCTTACTGGATGCTGCAGACGGATGTGATACATGGACATTAATGTCAAAATCTTAAAGATATTATAAATGTATAATCATAATTGTCTAATTAACAGCGCATTAAGAAGAACATGTAATACGAAACTTTTTTACGACAATGTACTATGACAAAAAACATGATCTGGCGTTTGTATAATTATAAGTAATAAAAATATTTTTACTCTGAGATAAAAAGTTTAAGAATTACAGCAGTATGTGCGGATGAGGAAAGGAATGCAATTTAAAAAGAGGAGGTGAATAGTGCATAGGCATCCGAATCTTAATTTCAAGTTAAGGAGGAGTAAAAATGTTTAAACGAACTGGAAAGAACAAGACTGGTATTGCTTTTTTAGTGACATTGCTTATCTTGTCAATGGTTATGCCAATGAACATCTCTGCTGACAACATTGGAAAGTTTGATAAGAATCAACAGTATGCTATTGATTACCTGGATCAACCTGAAGTCCAGAAAAAAATCGCTGAAATAAGTGATGCAATATGGTCCTATGCAGAGCTGGGACTGGAAGAGTACAACACTTCCGCATTACTGGTAAATTACCTTGAAAAAGAAGGCTTCAAGGTTGAAAAAGGAGTAGCAGGTATGCCCACTGCATTTGTTGCTACATATACCAATGGCCCCGGACCTGTAGTAGGTGTTCTTGGCGAACTCGATGCACTGCCGATGCTGTCCCAGGAAGTAGGCAATCCTGTACATACTCCTGTAAGCGAGGTAAACGGAGCAGCTGCTCCCGGCCATGGATGCACCCATAACACAATGGGAACTGCGGCAGCAGCTACGATGGTAGCAGTGAAAAAGGCAATGGAAGAAGGCAAATTTACAGGAACAATAAAAATGTTCGGCAGTCCATCTGAGGAAACCGTTATAAGCCGTCCATTCATGGTTTATGCAGACCTTTTCAAGGATGTGGATGTTGTCATAGATAACCACGGCGGAGGCAGTTTCGGTGCTTCCTACGGTGTAAACAGCAACGGGATTTTCTCCTTCTCAGTAACCTTCACCGGCAGGACGGCACACTCAGGCGGATCACCATGGGACGGTAAAAGCGCCCTGGACGCTGTGCAGATAATGAACATGAATACAGAGTATCTCCGTGAACATCTTTTCTATACATACAGAATGCATTATGTAACTACCGAAGGCGGTGAAGCACCTAATGTTGTTCCGGACAGGGCAACAACCTGGTACTTTGTAAGGGACACCGACCAAAGAATAAAGGATGATGTCGCAAAGGTGCTGGATTGTGCAAAGGCAGCGGCACTGGCGACAGGCTGCACAATGGAGGTTACGCCTTATACAGCCATCCACCAGTGCTATCGTAACGAAGGTGTTGCAAATGTTCTGGTTGAAAACATAAAGAAGGTCGGATATCCTGAGTGGTCTGTTGAAGAGCAAAACATGGCAAAGGCAATTCAAAAAGCTTTAGGCTCTGAAGTAGTGGGCCTTTAT
>DAOLPD010000021.1:0-24083 GCA_035417425.1 Bacillota bacterium | reverse complement strand
AGGCGAAGTATCCTTGGTAGTGCCGCTATCATCCTTGAACTTCCCTTCAGGCGCTCCCGGAGTAAGCAGCCACCATTGGTCCCTGGTTGCTGTTACAGGTTCAACGGTTGCCCATAAAGGCCTCATTGCAGGTGCCAAGGTTATGGCAATAAGTGCCATAGAATTAATGACTGACAAGAAGAAGCTGGATGCAATAAAGGCAGAGTTCAACGAAATGAAGAAGAAATACAGCTATAACTATGATGAAAATGGGAATTATGTATCTTACCTGCCTTATTTGTACAGCAGGTCGGGTAAGTACACCTATGACCCCGCAAACAACAAGTTCTTTGTGCCGGAAGGTAAACCGGTTGCTCCGCCCCTGGGCTTCCTGAAAGGACAGATGGATAAATACCGTGCTGAAATGTCCAAGAAATATAAGACACCTTCATGGTATGACGGCCCTCCAATGAAAATGGAATAAAATATTTTGAAAGAGAGCTCATTCAATTGAATGCAGCTCTTTTTCTTATGCCAAATTTTTGATAACCAAATTATGGTTTTTTGCATATTATGTAATGATTGGTTTAATGGAGAAAGGAGATATGAATAAATTGTACAAGAATCCTTATTTGTGTCCTATGAATCCGTTTTACATCTGTCCGTTCCGAGATTTAACGGAGGATGCAGAGTATGATGATTTCTTTAGTGAAGAGTATTACGAAGACTTGTACTTTGAGGATGAGTATGCCGAGGATGACTATGAAGGGATGAGGCAAAGGCCGCAGGATGTCAGCCGCATCATGTCGCTTATTAACAGGAGGTTTGCCGGCCACTATTCAGAGCTTGAAAGGTATGGGGTACGGCGTGCAGATACGCGTAACATATTTAGAAACACAGTAATCTATGTATTGAGAAATGCAAACAATTATGACGGGACTATTGAACAGAGAACTAATGCACTTCTGAATGCCCTGCGCAGGGATAATCCATTTGCATTCACCATACTTAGACGAAAAGGAGTCCCTAATGCCCGTATAAATCAAATAATGAAGGATATAATTCAATTTACGCTGGAGAATATTGAAGTAGCTGAAGGCGCAGGCTGGAGCCAATGGGAAGACCTTGGGGGAATACTAACTTCCGGACCTGCAGCTGCATCCTGGCAGCCTAACCGTCTGGACGTATTTGCAAGAGGACAAAACCAGGCATTGTGGCATATTTATTGGAACGGTGCCCGCTGGAGTGCATGGGAGGACCTGGGTGGGATTCTGACAACGGGGCCGGGGGCGGTATCATGGGGACCCAACAGGATAGATGTATTTGCAAGAGGACAGAATCAATCCTTGTGGCATATTTATTGGGATGGTATCCGTTGGAGTGCATGGGAGGATCTTGGAGGCATAATTACTTCCGAGCCTGCAGTTGCATCATGGCAGGCAAATAGATTGGGTGTATTTGCACGAGGACAGAATCAATCCTTGTGGCATAAGTATTGGGACGGAACCCGATGGAGCGAGTGGGAGGATCTGGGAGGAGTGCTGACTTCAGCACCTGCGGCAGTATCCTGGGGGCCGAACAGAATAGATGTATTCGGGAGAGGACAGAATCAGTCCCTTTGGCATAAATACTGGGACGGAACCCGATGGAGCGCATGGGAGGACCTTGGCGGAGGGCAGATAACTTCCGGACCGGCTGCAGCATCTACCGGAAGCAACCGCCTTGAAATCTTTGCAAGAGGCCAGAGAAATGAACTGATGATCAGAACCTGGAACGGAACCCGTTGGAGCGGCTGGAGCTCCCTCGGAGGTGTGCTGACCTCAGAACCTGCTGCAGTATCCTGGGGAGGCAACCGCCTGGATGTATTTGCCAGAGGGCAGAACAACCATTTGTGGCATATTTGGAGGGCGTAGAATCAAAAGCACCATAATATTGAAGTGCACCCCAAATGTTAGATAAGAATAAACTAGCATTTGGAGGTGCGTTTTTATTCCGAATAAAAATGCATGTTTTTCCAAAACATGCAGGAAATTGTCGATTTATGGAGAATTATGCATATATAGTGTATTCAGAAAATTATGAATTTGGCATATTTGATACAAATAAATCACTGATTAAAGGAGGGGATGGTATGAAGTCTATCAGAACAAGGTTAATCACTTACTTTGGCATAATATTAATAGCAGTATGTGCAATTCTGGGATATGCAGCAAACAACAAAGCGGCAGAGGCCGTAACCAGTGAGGTGGAACATACCTTACAGGTGGCGACACTGGAGGCATCAATGCTTGTACGAAGCTTTCTGGACCAAAAAATCATACTTATGGAAGCCATAGCAGCACAAAAGATACTCACTGATGAAACTCCTTGGGAAGAGAAGGTTGCCACCCTGCAGCCCGAAGCAGAAAGGAACGGTTATGAAACCTTTGCAATTGCTGATTTGGCTGGTAATGCCAAAAGACTTAAAGGTGATCCAGTCAATGTCGCTGACAGAGACTATTTCAAGCTGGCGGCAAGCGGAAAATCAAATGTTTCAGATGTCTTGATAAGCAAGGCCACAAATGAACCCTCAATCATAGTTGCCGCACCTATAAAAAGGAATGGTGCCGTAAAAGGCGTATTATACGGGGTGGTGGATGGAACTGAGATTACGAATATTACCAACAGAATAAGGCCAGGGGATACCGGTTATACATATATAATAAATGAATCAGGAGTAGTTATGGCTCATCCCAATGATGAATTCATAACTACACAGTTCAATATCATTGAAGATGGGAAGGAAAGGCCGGAACACAAAGAACTGGCCGATCTTGCTGAGAATAAGATGACAAAGGGAGAGACAGGGGTAGATTCATATTATTTTGAAGGCAGCACGCGCATTGTTGCTTACACACCGGTTCCGGACACAAATTGGACTGTGGCAGTAGCAATTCCGGAAAATGACATACTTGAGCCGGTGAAAGAGCTGAATACTTGGATACTAGTCCTTTCAGGAGTTGGAATCCTCTTAGGAATAGTGTTCACATATTTTATCAGTGTTTATATAACCAAACCGATACTGGCGGCCAGCATGCACGCAAAGAAAATAGCAGAGCTGGATATTACCATGGATGTACCTGAAAACTTTATGAAGAGAAAGGACGAGGTAGGTGTCCTGGCAAGTTCATTCCAGATATTGACAGACAGCCTCAGAGGATTCGTAAGAGAGATAACAGATGCTGCGCAGCAGGTGGCTTCTTCTTCCGAAGAACTGACCGCCACAAGCCAGCAGGCGTCAACGGCTGCTGAAGAGGTGGCAAAGACGATTGAGGAAATGGCAAATGGAGCCAGTGATCAGGCAAGGGATACTGAAAATGGTGCAATAAAGGTAAATGAAATAGGCAGCATGATAGCTGAAGAAGAGCTTCAAAGAAAGATATTAAATGATGCGGCAAATGAAGTTGTACATCTTAAAGATGAAGGATTCCAGTCCTTGAACGATCTTGTAGAAAAAACTGAAGCAAGCAATAAATCATCCAAAGAAATATACAATGTTGTACTGAACACCAGCAACAGTGCAAAGAAAATAGAGAATGCAAGCCAAATGATACGCAGCATAGCTGAGCAGACAAACCTGCTTGCTTTGAATGCAGCGATAGAAGCAGCCAGAGCAGGAGAAGCGGGAAGAGGATTTGCAGTAGTTGCAGATGAAATACGTAAATTAGCGGAGGATTCCAACAAATTTACAAAAGAGATTGAAGAGATAGTTGCAGAGCTGATAGATAAGACGAACAGTGCAGTAACTACAATGAAAGAGGCAGCGGCTTTGACGGCAGCTCAGACAGAAGGCGTGGAAGTAACAAAGAACAAGTTTGAAGGTATTGCAGGGGCCATAGAAAAGACAAGAGAGGCATTAGATATGTTGAATAAGACCGGAGAAGCCATGAATCGAAAGAAAGATGAAATAATAGATATTATCCAGAGCCTCTCCGCTCTTTCGGAAGAAAATGCGGCAGGTACAGAGCAGGCATCAGCTTCAGTGGAGGAACAGACTTCGTCAATGGTGGAAATCGCCGGTGCCAGCGAAGAACTGGCAAAGCTTGCTGAGGAAATGCAAAAGAGTATTTCAAAATTCAAAATTTAGTAATAAACAAGCACAGGACATCCCATGGAAGGGCACTGCATAAGGCGGTGCCTTTCTTTATTTTATACGGCGGAAATAAGTGGTATAATAATATTAAAAGGTTATTGAAATAAATATGGAAGGTGTTAATATGAACGGTATATTAAATATTATAAAAGACAGGGCACTGACATATGAACAAAAGATAGTAAGCTTGGCACGGGCTGCAGAAAACACCCTGAGTGTTCTTCCTATATCAGAAGAAGTACAGGAATACAGGAGAGAAGGAATATTATGCGATTTGAATGAGGGAAACGCGCCATACAGGCCCCGTTACATTGTACCTGACTATGAAAGGTTTATGAAACAAGGCAGTGAGTTCCTGAGACTGAAGCCTGCAAAGGACATATGGGAAGCCACAAATAATCTGCTGATATTATACAGACATGTTCCCTCCGTTACTACAATGCCTGTATATGTAGGGAACCTGGATACTTTACTGGAGCCTTATATTGAGGATGAGGAAGAGGCATATAAGGCTGTCAGGTTATTCCTGATGCACTTGGACCGAACTGTTACCGATTCATTCTGCCACGCAAATATCGGCCCGGGGGTTACAAAAGCAGGAAGGCTCATATTAAGGGCAGAGAAAGAGCTTCAGGATGCTGTCCCGAATCTGACAATCAAATACAGTAAAGAGACTCCTGATGAATTTGCATTGGAAGCGGTAGAAACAGCCCTTGTATCGGCAAAACCCAGCTTTGCAAATCATGAGATGTTTGTTAATGACTTTGGTATAAATTATTCAATAGCCAGCTGCTATAACGGGCTGCCAATAGGAGGCGGAAGCTTTACTCTTGCAAGGCTGGTACTTGCAAGATTGGCAAAACAATCAAATAACGCAGAGCACTTCCTTGAAGAAGCACTTCCTGAAGCGGTTTCTAAAATGTGTGAATTTATGGACCAGCGCATCAGGTTTATTGTTGAAGAAAGCGGTTTTTTCGAAAGCAGCTTCCTTGTGGGTGAGAGCTTAATATATAAAGATAGATTTACAGCCATGTTTGGTATGGTTGGGCTTGCGGAATGTGTGAATCACTTGCTTGGTGCAGCGGAACAAAAGGACAGGTTCGGGCACAATGATGCTGCCAATGCCCTTGGACAAAGGATAGTGGAAAGAATACACCAGTTGGTATCGGAGCATAACAATCAATACTGCAAAGCAACCGACGGCCGTTTTCTGCTCCATGCCCAGGTAGGGATAGATACTGATTATGGCATCAGCCCGGGATGCCGGATACCCATCGGGGAAGAGCCGGAAATATATGATCACTTGCTGCAGAGCGCACCCTTTCATAAATACTTCCCGTCAGGTATAGGAGATGTGTTTAGCTTTGACGAGACGGTGAAGAGAAATCCAGCCTATTTGCTTGATATTATTAAAGGCGGTTTTTCGGAAGGCTTAAGGTATATATCCTTCTATGCCTCAGACAGCGATTTGATCAGAATAACCGGATATCTTGTAAAGAAGTCGGATATGAAAGTACTTCAGCAAGGAGGACAGGCACTGCATGACACTGTTGCATTAGGGCTTGGTGCAGTACAGAATTCCAGGATATTGGAAAGAAAGGTCAGACACAATGGCTAAAGCGCTTGTGAATAAGATACTGCTCTTCAGTTCTGTGGACGGTCCCGGAAACCGTACGGCGATATTTTTTCAGGGCTGCAATTTCAACTGCCTGTACTGCCATAATCCTGAGACAATAAACAGATGTACCGGCTGCGGACTATGCCTGGATGCATGCCCTGCAGGTGCATTAAGCAGCAGAAATGGAACTATAGAATGGGATTCTGCAAGCTGCATAGGCTGTGATGCCTGTCTTGAGGCATGCCCCGGCAAAAGCAGTCCAAAGGCTGTTTTAATGACAGTAAATGACGTAATGAAGACGGTCGAGAAAGTGAAGCCTTTCATTTCAGGTATAACTGTATCAGGAGGAGAATGTACAATACAAAAGGAATTCCTTGTGGAGCTTTTTGAAGCGGTACACAAATTGGGGCTTACGGCCTATGTTGATACAAACGGCTATATTGATTTTTCAAAGGAACCGGAATTGACATTTACTATGGATAAGGCAATGCTTGATATAAAGTCCTATGATGAGGAAGAGCACAAAATGCTTACCGGAATGTCCAATGCAATAGTGCTGAAAAATGCAGAATACCTGGCAAATAAGCAAAAACTATATGAAATAAGGACAGTTATAGTTCCCGGGATCCTTGACAATCACCGTAATGTTGCTGAAGTGAGCAGGCTGATTGCAGAATTGGATGCGGATATACGGTATAAGCTGATCAGATTCAGACCAATAGGAGTTTACGGTGATATCAAAAAAGTCGGTATCCCTTCAGACGAGTTAATGGCGGGGCTTAAAAAAATAGCTGAGGAAAACGGCTGCAGATATGTTACAGTGGTGTAAAGTCGAGTATTTAAATACAAGTCAGCAATTTGAATAAAAAGTACAGCAACAATAATAAAGCGGCATACCTTTCATTTATCTATCATATAAATTGAAGGATAATATGAAATCTAAATAGAAAGGTGTGTTGTTATGTCTAGGAATGTCAGGGTTTTTTTTGCAGGTTTCCTGTGTTGTCTTCTCCTGACTGCAGGTATGATGGCAGTAGTCGGAGATCCTGTTGACACGGAAGTAAAGGCAATATTGTCAAATACCATTAAAATGAAGCTTTTTGGCAATGATTTTACTCCCAAGAGCGACGACGGAACTTATCTGAAACCCCTTATATATAACGGCAGGACATATCTGCCGGTGAAGCCGCTGGGGGATGCTCTTGGAATAGCAGTTGAATGGGATGGAGCCGATAAAATCGTATGGCTGGGCGGGAAAACACAGATCGCTCCTATTAATGATACCAGCATGTATGAGGATTACTCACGGACAATAGTAACTACCGATACAGATAAGCTTACAACTGCGGATACTACATACAAATGGGGAATTGCAAACATCAGTCCTTTAAACAGCGTATACTACGGCTGCTACCTGAAGCCCGAAGGGAAATACAAGCGCTTTACCGCATCAATATTCCTGAGTGAAGATACCAAAAGGGAATTGACAATGGATATCCGGAAAGACAACAAGCAGGGTGTGGTCCTGAAAAACCTCCAGCTGAAGCCCGGGGAGACTGTTGACATCGATATTGACATCAGCGGGGTTGATACTCTTTTCATATTCTCCCAGGTGGGTTCAACCCAGAAGCTTATTATAGGAGAGCCGGCTTTCCGGAATGATGCACAATAGGTTGAACTTGAATTACGATAATTGCAGCAGAGACATCGCATTTGAAATGCGGTGTCTCTTTTTTCATAGATATATCGACAAAAAAATATAAATAATGATATTATTATATAGACAGAGTAAAAATTGCTCCAGGATGTTTGCCGGTTTGTAATAGCTTGTGTTAAATTGTCAAATGATATATAATAAAAGTCACTCAATTAACAAATATGGAGGATTCTTATGCCGGATTTGAATAGCTTGATACTGGAGAATACAGCATTTCAGATAATTTTTAACCTTTTCGGAGGAACTGCCTTGCTTATGTATGGCGTTGATTTTATGGGCGGCGGGTTGGAAAAGGCCTCCGGAAAAGTTATGAGAAAAATACTCTCTATTTTGACAAAGAACATATATGTGGCTTTTTTTGTAGGTACGGTATTAACGATGCTTGTACAAAGCAGTACAGCAATTACTGTAATGACAGTCGGGTTTGTAAATGCGGGGTTGATGAATCTGACTCAGGCTGTGGGCATCATATATGGTACAAATATTGGTACTACAATAACTGCACAGCTGATGTCCCTCAAGCTTACACATATAGCCCTGCCTGTAATTGCAATAGGTTTTTTTATAATGTCCTTCTCAAAAAAAGACAGTACGAGGAACTTTGGACAGGCGCTTATGGGTTTTGGGCTTATGTTCCTGGGACTGAAGACCTTGAATGCAAGTTTGCCGTATATCCAGGAAAGCGAGACTGCACGGCAGCTGTTCCTTCAATACGGACAAAATCCTTTCCTGGGGCTGTTTGTAGGTATGATAGCTACGATGCTTATTCACAGCAGCGCTGCCACAGTTGCTTTGACCATATCACTTTTCAGCGCAGATATGATTAGCTTTTACGCTGCCGTGGGATTAACCCTCGGAGATAATATCGGTACATGCGTAACGGCGCAGCTGGCAAGCCTTAAGGCAAATACAGCTGCCAGAAGGACTGCATGGGCACATACTTTGTACAATGTCATAGGTGTCGTAATTGCCATTATTGTTCTGAAACCCTTCTCTGGGATGATAGAATGGATTACCTTCAGTTTGCTTCATGAGCCAAAAGCCTTTCTTGTTGCAAATACACATACCTTGTTCAATATTATCAGCGCATTGGTATTCCTTCCGATTACAAAATACTATGTGCTGTTCCTTGAAAAAATCATACCCGACAGAACGGATAAAAGATATAAAGAGGTGCCTTTGGACCGGCTCCTGATAGAAACTCCCGTGGCCGCTTTGAAGGCTGCAACTCAGGAAGTAATAAATGCTGCAGATATTGCAAAGGATATGCTCAATGATTCCCTGATCAGCCTTATAGAGGATAACGAGAGTAAGATTGATTCAGTACTGCAGAATGAAGAAAAGCTGAACAGCATGCAAACGGAAATAACTCAATACCTGGTGGAAATATCCCGTAAAGATCTTGACAGTGACCAGTCTGCAAAAATACCTGCCCTTATAAATACTATCAATAATTTTGAGAGAGTAGGGGACCATTGTGAGGACATCACAGAGTTATCCAGAAACAAAATAAACCGAAAGATAATATTCAGTGAGCAAGGCATCAATGAACTGGAAACATTGTATCAAGAGGTCATGAATATGATGGATGAATGCCTTCTGGCATACTCAAAGGATGATGCAGAATTAGCACTTCAGGCAGCTGCAAGGGAAGATGTCGTCGATGAACTTACGCTGAATTTTAAAGATGAGCATATCAGAAGGCTGGAGGAAGGTACTTGCAGTGTTCAGGCAGGAGTTATCTACCTGGATGCCATAACCCATTTGGAAAGAATTGCAGACCATCTCCATAATGTGTGCCATATTATATCTGAAGGCAGGCATTATGGAGATAAAGAATGATTATGCACATTCTGAACGGCCTGTGTTCAATATAAACCTCAATTCTTCCCCCGATATTGTTTCTTTATCCAACAGCAATTCTGTTATCTGTTTAAGAGTTCTTCCGTACTTCGAGAGTAACTCCCGGGTGCTGCCTTCAACATCTCTGAGTATGGATGTAACAGCTGAATGCAGCTGGTCTCCCGGAATATCCTCAGAAGAGATGATCCCAAGCTCGGACATCCCGCTGAATACAATCTGCTTCGCTATGTCGGAGGCATGCTTGAAATCACCGGATCCGCCGGTGCTTCTATTGCCGAATATCAGCTCCTCCGCGATAACACCGGCCAGTGCCGTCGAAATTCTTGATTTCAGGTAATCACAGGTGTACAGATACATATCGTTTTCCTGAGTCTGACGTACATAACCCAAAGCATTGCTTCTTGATGCAACATTGACACTGGCGACAGAACCGGGAAGTTTAAGCTCACCAACCAGTGCATGTCCTGATTCGTGTACTGCTATTCTGCGTTTTTCTTCCTTGCTTGGAAGCCTGTCAAGCTTTTCACCCATCATTACTTTTTCAACTGCACTTCTGAAATGATTTGAGTTAATCATATCGGAGCCATTTCTCATTGCAAGTATGGCAGCCTCATTTGTGACACTTTCCAGTTGCGCCCCGGAGAATCCGAAGGTATCTTTGGCCAAGGCTTCTATGCTAACATCCGGTGCAAGGGGTTTGTTCCTTACATGAAGTCTCAGTATATGCATACGGCCTTTTTTATCTGGAAGGTCAACCTTTACGAGGCGGTCAAACCTGCCGGGGCGAAGCAATGCTGAGTCAAGCATATCAATACGGTTTGTTGCACCAATAATAAGAATTTTTATTTCATCATCGGAGGATATGCCATCCATTTGCACCAACAGTTCATTAAGAGTCTGGTCGTGCTCCTGGTGACTGTTATTCTGTCCTCTTGCTCCTCCAAGCACTTCAATTTCATCAATAAAAATTACGGCGCTGGATTTTTTCAGGTATTCGGCTGCCTTCCTTGCTTGTTCAAAAAGCCTGCGTACTCTTTGAGCGCCTACACCGACATACATTTCCACAAATTCCGAGCCGCTGACTGATAAGAATACTGAATCTGTAAAACTGGCAGCAGCTTTTGCCAGCAGTGTTTTCCCGGTGCCCGGAGGTCCGCTGAGCAATATGCCTTTTAAGGGACGAATACCCAGAAGCTTTATTTGCTCTTCATTTTTCATGAATTCAAGGGCTTCACGGAGTTCGTTCTTGGCAACCTCCTGGCCTCCGATATCATCAAAAGAGACAGAACAGATATTTCTTTCCGCTGAAGCAAAGCTGACGCTATTGCCGGGCCGCCTGCCGAAGTTCACATAGTATATTATGCCGATGAGTCCAATTATGAACACCACAGGAAGTATATTTACGCCTTGAAGTGCCAGGAATATCAGCACACCTGCCGCTGCTCCCGCAAAGATCTCCTTATTCTTCATCAAATGTCTCCTCCTATTCTGTCGAAATGCCGTCCAATCACAGCAAACAAAGAATTGTTCTTCTTGGTAAACTGAAGATATATATTTTGCTCATCCACATATACTTTAGCTTCAGCTCCAATCATTTCAGTTTTTTCCCGGACTTTAGCTTCAAGAGACGGGAAGTCTCCGTCCGCTATGGACTTTTGGACATAATAATGAATTTCATAATATGCCTGCTCCAACTCCTGGGACCGGTCATCCGCTATTTCAAGCAAATATTTTTTGCCATTTAGTGTCATGTCAATTTTTTCTTTTATTTCTTTGTAGGTTTTTTGAAGATTGTCAATATCCCTAAGCTTAACATTTATGATTACGGCGTCGTTAAAACTACTGCCGGCATCCCAGGTAACATTTTCCACTCCGTCTATTTCATTGAGTGCTTTGTCCAGAGGCAAGTCAATAGCGTAGCTCTGCCACAATGCCTGTCCTGTATATAATAAGGCTACTGTAATAATCAACGCAATAAAGCCTTTTATTATTTGAATGTATCTTATGTTCTTCACAGTAAACCTCCTTTTTTCATTTTAGTTTACATAATATTATATCATAATAAAAGATTATGCGCCAGACACAGAACAAAAGAATAAAAAAAAGATTAAACGCAAAGCGCTTAATCTCAATTTTTGAGTTCGTTATATCTTGAACTTTTCCAGGGAAGCCTTAAGCTTCGCTGCCATTTCAGCAAGATTGTTAGTATTGGCTGAAATCTCCTGAAGTGTTGCAACCTGTTCTTCTGTGGAAGCAGCTACTTCTTCGGAATTTGCAGCATAGCCTTCTGCAATAACTGCCAGCTTGCTTATAACTTCATTTATCTCTGCTGTCTCTGTATCAATATTTTTAGTGCCCTTTGTAACCTCTACAAATTTCACTCTCATTTGCTCGACCGATGAGGCTATTATCTCAAATATCCTCTTGACATCAGCGACAGAGGTTTCCTGCTCCTTAATTATCAGCTCTGAGGTTTCCACTTCCTTGACGGCATTTTCGGTCCCCTGTTTGATTTCTTCTATCAGGTTGCTTATCTTACCGGTTGCTGCAGAGGATTGCTCTGCAAGCTTACGCACCTCATCAGAAACAACAGCAAAGCCTCTTCCTTGCTCTCCTGCTCTTGCAGCCTCAATTGCGGCATTTAGTGCAAGAAGGTTTGTCTGATTAGATATGCTGCTGATTACTTCTACAATCTCACCTATCTGCTTTGATTTTTCATCCAGAGATTTTATAGCCGAGGCAACGTTATGACCGGCATTTGTGTTTTCTGCAACCTTTTTATTTTGTAAGCTTACCGCCTTCATTCCTTCTCCGATAAGTTCATGAACCTGATCGGAGGCTTCTGATGCGTTATTAGTGTTCTCTACAATTACTTTCAGGTTCTCACCCAGCTGCATTATCTTATTCAGTCCTTCCTGAACGCTCTGAGCCTGAGTATCCGCCCCTTTTGCCAGATCGGACACTGCATCCGCCATCTGTTCTGAAATAGTAACCGCCTGATGGGAAGATGTGGTCATCTGGTCTGCATAGGAAGACACTGTGTGTGATAGATTATTAATCTCCTCTACAAGTGCTTTTATGTTGTCAGTCATTGTATTAAAGCTGTCGGCTAATTGGCCTACTTCATCCTTGGAACTGATTTTAACTCTATTGGTCAAATCCCCTGCGGCTACCTGAGCAGCAGCCCGGTTCAACATTTCAATCGGTTTTGTTATAGATGCAGAAATCAGGAAAACGACGATAGACATTATCAGCAGCACTGCAACAACTGCCATAATCAGTTTGTTGGCAGTATTGTTTATTTCGGCATATACCTCTTCTTCGGGCTGTACTATTCCGAGCTTCCAGCCTGAAAGAGGTATTGTAGTAAAGGACACGACTTTTGCTTCTCCGTTTTCTACAAACTTTGTGAAGCCTGATTCACTGCTGAGCATTGTTTCTGAAAGCTCTGAAAAAGCTTTATCCTCGTTTTCCAACAACTTTGTACCTACCAGTTCCTTAATCGGATGAGCCATAACCATGCTTGTTGCATCTATCAGTAATGCATAGCCATTCTCGCCTACCTTTATTTCATTTACAATCCTGCTTATCTCTTCCAGGGATATATCAGCTCCCATTACCCCCCTTTTGGAGCCGTCGGGGGAGTACACTACAGTGGCGGGAGTAACTACAATATTACCGGTAATGGAGTCAATATAAGGGTCGGTGAATATTACCCCGCCGGTTTCCATAGCCTTCTTGTACCAGCCTCTGGTTCTCGGATCCCATCCTGCATCAGGTACCCAGTAGATGCCGTCTATAAATTTACCGTTCGCTGCAAGTCCAACATAAATGTCCTGGATGTGCTCGTGTTTTTTTATCAATCCCGCCAGAACTTCCTGTTCTTTTTGCTCATCAATACCTGATATTAGGTTGGACTCACTAAGGGTTTCAAGTATCTTTGCAAAATTGGACAGCAGTCCGTTAATTTTCTGGGACTTTTCCTGAGCTGTTAATCCGTTTTGCACCTCAATATTCTTTTCAAGTGCTGTTCTGTTGGTAATATAGAAGCTGTATGTAGTAAGCAGGAGAGCTAAAGATGATACCAACAATACCGGAATCAGAAGTTTAATTTTTAGGCTCTTCATTTTTTAGACTCCTTTCATTTCCGGAGTGAATGCTTTACACAAAGCTTGTCCAGTCTCCGTGAAGTTAATATTTTCTATTTTTTCTAATTTCGACATTTATAGATAAACTCCTCCTACAGGTGCAGACAAGAGACCTCATATAAAGCGCATGAAGCTTAGACAGTATAATACAAGCCAAGCCATAATTAACATTGATATGAAGTATTTAATATATGAATAGTAATCACAAATATGCGCATAATATATTTTGTTTATAAATATTTCCATATTTTATTATTATATAGAAAGGAGAATTGTTTATATGGACAGGTTAGCACTTATTCTTGTAATTGTGGGCGCACTGAACTGGCTGCTTGTTGGTCTTTTTCAGTATGACCTGGTGGCATCACTTTTTGGAGGGCAGGATGAACTGCTGAGCAGGATTATTTATACATTAGTCGGTGCAGCCGGGATATGGTCAATCAGTCTGCTTTTCAGAGAACGTGAAAGGGCAGCAGGTAACGATAAGTAGGATAAGTGTAAACTAAACAGCTTTTCTGGGAAATAAGTGCCAGATGCACAGGTTATCAGATCTATATAACATGTGCATCTGGCACTTACAAATTTATGATTTGTAATTCATTATTAGTTGTGTATAATTATTATAATAAGGCAAAAAGATATCCGCGAAATCTTGTTATAATAGGTTTTACTGACTGCTTATGTGCCAAATATTTATAAAGGAAGGTTATCATGAGTAAAAAGGTATTGGGTATTATTTATGCCGTTTCTTCGGCTGTATCCTTCGGATTTGTTCCTGTATTTGCGGTAATTGCATATAACGCAGGGACTAATGCCGTTACCGTCTTGTTTTTCAGGTTCCTTATCGCATCCTTGATATTGGCGGGAATCCTGCGCTGCAGGAAAGTAGAGCTTAAGGTGAGCAAGAAGCTTTTAGGCAGGCTTGCATATATCGGAATAGCAGGATATTCAGCAACCACCATAACAGTATTTTTGTCTTACAACTATATTTCAACCGGCCTGTCCATGACATTGCATTTTATATATCCGGCGGTTGTAGCAGTTCTTTCTTTTTTCATTTTCAAGGAAAAAATGCCGGCCTTGAAGATTTTTGCATTGGCAATTTCTATTATCGGGGTGTATATACTGGCAGGCGACACAGGTTCTTCGGTTGATTTGAAAGGAGTTGCTTTGGCACTTGCATCCGGCATTCTTTATTCCTTATATACCATAGAAATCGGTAAAGGGGAATTAAAGGAAATGGATGGCCTTCTCATCACTTTTTATGTGTCATTTTTCTCCGCTGTTTCATTCTTTATATTTGGAGCTGCAACCCGCAGTTTCATGATCTCGATGCAGCTGCCTGCAGTGCTCGGGATTTTATGCCTTGCATTGATATGTACGGTTTTTGGAATACTCGCCTACAACAAATCCATACAGATGATTGGCCCCACATATGCCTCAATATTCAGCACCAGTGCCCCGATTACCAGTGTGATTATGGGAATTATTCTCTTTGGTGAAAAAATGAGTTTGACGTCGGCAATAGGCAGTATCATGGTAATAGCTTCGGTATTGCTCTTTTCTTATGATAAAAATGCAAAAGAGGAGGAAGACAAGGCTTTGGATGCATCGCAAAACATCTGACAAAATTAAAGTTGTTAATAAGCTTATATATATTTAAGGTTATATAATATAATTCTACATGTAGGAGGGGATACAGCTCATGTCATGTACTTGTGAAAAAAAACTTGAAACCAATTTCTGCAATAAGGAAGTGGATCTGTCACTAATGGAACCTGTGTTCAAGAAGTATGAGGGGCAAAGTGCAAGCCTTATCAGCATACTTCAGGATACTCAGGGTATTTACGGATATCTTCCTCTGGAAGCTCTGAAAACAATTGCCGATAGAACCGGAAACAAAAAAGCAAAGATTTACGGTATCGCAACCTTTTATTCACAATTCAGATTGAATCCTATAGGCAAGTATATAATACTTCAATGCCAGGGAACTGCTTGTCATGTAAACGGATCTGACAAGATAAGCGAAGCCATATGCGACGAACTTGGAATAGCACCGGGAGGGACAAGCAAGGACGGCATGTTTACCCTTGAAAATGTGGCGTGCCTTGGATGCTGCAGCCTTGCACCGGTTATGATGATAAACGGTGAAGCATACGGAAATCTTACACCTAACAGTGCAAGAGAAGTAATAAGAGGTATATACAAAAAGGAAAAAGGAGGTGCTTCCAATTGAAGCTAAGGATCGGCCTCGGCAGCTGCGGTATTGCAGCCGGCGGGAAGAAAGTAAAGGAAGCCCTGTTAACCTGTTTGGAAGAAAAGAATATGAACATAGAGATAACATCAACCGGATGTATAGGGATGTGCTTCTATGAGCCTATAGTTGATGTAATAGACGATAAGGGTGAGGTATTTACCTATGTAAATGTCACACCCAAAAAAGCGGAGGAGATTGTTGAACAGCACATTATAAACGGTGTTCCTGTTGAGAAGTATATACAATCAACCAGTAAAAAGCCGTTTAAGCAGCTGGAAAAACAGGTCAGGGTAGTACTGCAGAACTGCGGTATCATAAATCCCGAGAAAATTGAAGACTATTTGGAAAAGGACGGATATAAGGCTCTTAAGAAATGCTTGAACGAAATGACTCCCGATCAGGTAATAGAAGAGATTAAGAAATCAGGGCTGAGAGGAAGAGGCGGAGCCGGTTTCCCCACCTGGTTCAAATGGGATGCCGCAAGAAAAGCAAAAGGAACTGAAAAGTATGTAGTTTGTAATGCTGACGAGGGAGATCCGGGAGCATTTATGGACAGGAGCGTGCTTGAGGGAGATCCCCATGGTTTGCTCGAAGGTATGATTATTGCCGGATATGCAATTGGGGCAAATTACGGCTTTATTTATTGCAGGGCAGAGTATCCTCTTGCCATAGAAAGGCTTGAAGGAGCAATAGTTCAAGCCCATGAGGCCAATTTCCTGGGCGAGAATATTTTAGGCTCGGGCTTCAGCTTCGATATCAAGATTAAGAAAGGCGCAGGAGCCTTTGTCTGCGGCGAGGAAACAGCTCTCATCGCATCTCTTGAAGGAGAGAGAGGAATGCCGAGACTGAAGCCTCCTTTCCCTGCTCAGTCCGGTTATTTTGGAAAGCCAACTAACATAAATAATGTTGAAACTTATGCCAATGTACCGTGGATAATAAGAAACGGCGGAGCGGCTTTTGCCGCATACGGAACGGAAAAGAGCAACGGAACAAAAGTATTTGCTCTTGCCGGAAAAATCAGGAACGGCGGTTTGGTTGAGGTTCCTATGGGAATGCCGATAAGGGAAGTAATATATGAAATAGGCGGAGGAATCAAGAACGACAGGGATTTTAAAGCTGTTCAGATGGGCGGGCCTTCCGGAGGATGCATACCGAAATCATTGATTGATACTCCGGTTGATTACGAGTCAATTACCAGGACGGGTGCAATTATGGGCTCCGGCGGAATGGTTGTAATGGATGAAGCTACATGTATGGTTGATATGGCCAGGTTTTTCCTTAACTTCACCTGCGACGAATCCTGCGGTAAATGTATCTACTGCAGAATCGGCACGAAGAGAATGCTTGAGATACTTGAAAGAATTACAAAAGGCGAAGGCAGGATGGAAGACCTGGATCAACTGGAGCAGCTTTGCATCAGTATCAAGGACGGTTCCCTCTGCGGACTGGGACAGACTGCTCCTAATCCGGTGCTTACGACCTTAAGATATTTCAAGGACGAATATATAGCCCATATCATGGATAAGAAATGTCCTGCCAAGCAGTGCAAGAGCCTTATAACGTACAGCATCCTGAAGGATAAGTGTACAGGCTGTACTGCATGTGCAAGAAAGTGTCCGACCGGGGCTATCACCGGTGAAAAGAAGCAGCCTCACAGTATAGAACAGGAAAAATGCATTAAATGCGGGAATTGCGCCATCACATGCAAGTTTGGTGCTATAAACGTAGAATAGTAAAGGAAGTGATAAAATGGCACTGATTAGAGTTAATATAAATAATAGGGAATTGACCGCAGATGAAGGCAGTACAATATTAAGAATAGCTCTGGATAACGGGATTGAAATACCGAATCTCTGTTATGATGAGAATCTCAAGACTTACGGAGCTTGCGGCATGTGTGTGGTGGAAGTGGAAGGAAATCCCAAGCTGGTAAGGGCATGTTCGACACCTGCGGTTAACGGAATGATTATAAAGACAGATACACCAAGAACTATAGCTGCAAGAAAGACGGCACTTACTTTACTGTCATCGGATCACAAGGGAGACTGCAGGCCTCCTTGTGTAAATGCATGCCCGGGGCATACGGATTGCCAGGGGTATGTGGGCATGGTCGCAAACCGTCAATACGGTGAAGCCATAAAGCTGGTTAAAGAGGTTATTCCATTGCCGGCAAGCATAGGAAGGGTTTGCCCCCATCCTTGCGAAACAGCCTGCAGAAGGACCAATGTGGAGGAACCCATTGCTATTGCCGATATTAAGAGATTCATCGGCGACATAGATATATATAATGGTACTTATTTTCCGGAAATTAAGGAACCTACAGGCAAGTCAGTCGCTGTAATAGGCTCAGGTCCTGCCGGAATATCCTGTGCATATTTCCTGGCAGCAAAGGGGCATAAAGTGGTTCTGTATGAAGATAAGCCGTTTCCGGGGGGGATGCTGAGATACGGGATTCCGCAATACCGTCTGCCTAAAGAGCTTTTGGATGCAGAAATAAACACACTTGTAAAAATGGGAGTGGACATAAAGTGTAATGTAAAGCTTGGTGAGGATATTACATTAGCTTATCTTAAAAAGACCTACGATGCCGTATTCATTGCCATAGGCGCCTGGGCCAGCATGAATATGGGATGTACCGGCGAAGATATGGAAGGGGTGATGGGGGGTATTGAATTCCTTAGAAAAGCTACCCTTGCAGAGCCTATATATCTCGGGCAGAGTGTTCTGGTCATAGGGGGCGGAAATACTGCCATGGATGTAGCCAGAACAGCAGTAAGGCTTGGTGCGGAGCATGTGCAGGTTCTCTATCGGAGAACCAGGGCTGAAATGCCTGCAGAAGATGTTGAAATAGAAGAAGCGGAAGAAGAAGGCGTGGAATTCACTTACCTTGTTGCTCCCATAGAGATTATTGAAGGGAATGGAAGGGTGAAGGCTGTAAGATGCCAGAGGATGAAGCTGGGTGCTCCCGACAAGTCCGGAAGAAGAAGCCCCGAGCCTATTCCCGGAGATGAAGTGACAATTCCCGCGGATCTTGTGATATCTGCAATAGGCCAGAGAGTAAATGCAGAAAGCGTAAAAGAACTGGAGCTTACAAAGAAGGGTGCAATTGCTGCCAACGCCAATACCTTCGAGACCAGCATGCCGGGAGTTTTTGCCGGCGGCGAAGCTGTAACAGGGCCAAAGATTGCCATAGAAGCTATAGCCCAGGGCAAAAACGCAGCTTCAGTAATCGACAGCTACCTGAAGGGCGAAATAAAACCTGTTGCAAATCCCTGCTACATTGAGCAGGAAGATTTGGGCCCGGAGGATTTTGCCGATAAAGAGAAGAAGGAAAGAGAACACCTGAAGGTATACCCTGCAAAGATAAGAAAGATGAGTTTTGGAGCTATTTCGGAGACCTTTGATGAAGAAACCGCCGTAAAGGAGGCTTCCAGATGCCTGGAATGCGGCTGCCATGACTATTTTGAGTGCAAGCTTGTCAATTATATCGGGAAGTATGATATTGACACCAAGGCATTAAAGGGTGAAATTCACAGAGAAGAAGAAGAGGATACCCATCCTTTTATAAAGAGAAATGCGGAGAAGTGCATACTCTGCGGTTTGTGCTTCAGGGCTTGCGAAGAGGTCATAGGAGTAACCGCTCTCGGGCTTTTGGACAGAGGCTTCGACTCGGTAGTTGTTCCTGAATTCGGCCTGCCTCTTGAAGAAAGCGCCTGCATATCCTGCGGACATTGCGTAGATGTTTGTCCCACGGGTGCAATCATGGAAAAGCAGGCGATTCCAAAACAAGTTCCCGTTGAGCTTGAAGACACGGCCTCGGTATGCAGTTTCTGCGGCGTTGGTTGTAATGTGGTCTATCAATCAAGAGGAAACCTTGTATTCAAATCGCGCCCCAATAAGGCAAAAGGTGAAGATACACTGTGTGTAAAGGGCCGTTTCGGAATCCACCATATCAATGATGGGAACAGATTACTGAAACCGATAATCAGAAGGGCCGGCGATTCCTTTGAAGCGGAATTCGATGATGCAATTGCGCTGGCAGCCAAGAAGCTGCAGCTTATAAGGGGGCAGTACGGCAAGAATAGTATTGCAGTGTTCATGTCTCCGAAATTTACAAACGAAGAAGCATATTTGGCAAGAAAAATCGCCGAAAAGCTCGATACCGGAATAATTGGAACATTGTCGTCAAAAGAAGAGTCCGGGATAAAGGAGGTACTGGGCTGCAATGCTTCAACCAACAGCTATGATGAGCTTTATAACACAGATCTCATTATAACTGTGGGGGATGTTGCGGAAAACCATCCTGTTCTGGGAATAAGGATTAAGGATGCGGCAAAGAAATCCAAGCTGGTATCAATCAGCAATTCCGATACAAGACTGGCTGAGCATGCTGATGTTGCATTAAAGATTGATAATAGCATGGAATTCCTGAAAAGCTTCGTCAAAACTTTGATAGATCAGAAATTTGCGGACAAGGACAAGATAGATAAAACTGCCAACGGCTTTGATGAACTGGTGAAATATGTCGGAAATGCTCCTGACATTGCAGACGCTTCAAAGGCTGCGAAAATGTATGGCGAAGCCAAAAAAGCAATAATAGTGGCTGATGAGGATACTGTATCCGAGGAGGCCATCAAGCTCATTGCCGACGCGGCTGTTATTACAGAAAAGATTGGGAAGCCGCACAGGGGAATCATTATAGCCCGCTCCAAGGCCAATACCCAGGGTATAATAGATATGGGCTTTACAGTTCCTGCATATCAGCTTCTTGATGATATAGAAAAGGAAGAAGTGAAAGGTGCAGTAATAATAGGGGAGGATCTGGCGGCTGCAGATGAAAGAATCAAGGAGCTTCTTGGAAAATTGGAATTCACAGTTTGCCTGGATCTTTACATGACAGAAACAGCGAAGCTTGCAGATGTTGTCATACCTGTCTGCAGCGCAGCAGAGTCTGAAGGGACATATACAAGGTCAGACAGGAAGGTACAGAGGCTTGAAGCTGCAGTTAAACCATTGACGGGAAAAACTACCTTCGATATACTTTCAAGGCTGGGCGCTAAGATGGGTGTTAAGATTGATACCGTTAAGGAGGCAGAGGAGAAGATATCCAATGAGGTTAAGCAATACAGCGGATTATTTTCTGCCTCGTCAGAGGGAATTGAACCATATGTTCCCTGCAGCAGGGACAATGTCTATGGTTCCCAGGTACTGTACACTGAAGGCTTCATGACGGAAGACGGGAAGGCGAACCTGAGCATCCCTGAAGGAGGGCAAATGTTCAGGGAAAGGGCGGTCCATGATACAGTGCAGGTGAGATTTGAGGAGTATATAAAGGAAAAGGGAATAAAGGCATAATGAAATAATAATCGGGCTCCCCCCTAAAGGAGCCCGGTTATTATTTTTCCTGCATTTCCTTCCACTTAGCCAGAGCCTCAGCCATAGCGTTGTTTATAGGTTCTTCTTTTTTCTGCTGCTGAAGGTACTTTTGCATCGTTCGTTTATCGCTGCTTTCGGTTCTTTCTTCCATGCGCTTGCTGAAACTGGACAGCTTTTCACGGAAACCGCAGCTGCAGGTGAATATTCTTCCTTCACCTTCCCCTTTAAGTTCCATTCTCTTATGACACTCAGGACAGCGGGCATTGGAAAGCTGTGCAACACCCTTTCGGTAGCCGCATTCCCTGTCCGGACAAATAAGCATTCTGCCTTTCTTGCCGTTTACCTCCAATAAGAACTTGCCGCATTCAGGGCAGCGGGTTCTTGTCATATTGTCGTGTTTGTATGTCTCAGTGCTGGATACAACTGAGGAAACCAGCTTCCCGGCATGGGACCGGATATTGCCGATAAAAACCTCTGCATTGGCTTTTCCTTTGCTTATATCATAAAGCTGCTGCTCCCATTTTGCGGTCAGTTCGGCAGATCTTAGCTCCGAAGGAGCCAGGTCTATGAGCTGTATTCCTTTTGCGGTAGGATAAATCTCCTTGCCTTTTCTTTCAATATAGAAAGTGTTAAATAGTTTTTCAATTATATCAGCCCTGGTTGCCGGGGTACCCAAGCCGCTGCTTCTGTCCAGCGCTTCCCTCAGGGACTCATCCTCGATGAATTTACCCGGGTGCTCCATGGCAGTTAGCAGTGTAGCTTCTGTATACCTTGCGGGGGGCTTGGTTTTCCTGTTTACGGATTTTACGGCTAAGAGCTTCAGCTTGTCACCTTTTTGCATGGATGGAAGGGACTGTTCCCTGTCCTCGTCATCATTCTGGATTTCAGAAGTATTCCTGTCATCATATACAGCCTTCCAGCCCAGGGATTTTGTCACTTTGCCCCTGGCAAACAGCTGCTCTCCGGATGCCTCTACTTTTACAGTTGTCTGTTCATACTGATAAGCGGGACTTAAAACTGCAAGGAATCGTTTTGCAACCAAATCAAATATGTTGCGTTCTTCATCATTCAGGGCAGAGAGCCTGACAGGCTGCTCCGTAGGTATAATCGCGTGATGGTCGCTGACCTTGCTGTTATCCACCAGACGGCTGGTAGTGTTTATCTTGCCACGGAGCAGGTTTTGAGCCATTGCAGCATAGGGGCCTATGGCTATACTCTTCAGCCTGTCCGGCAAAGTCGGCACAATATCTGCAGTAATGTGCCTTGAATCCGTCCTGGGGTATGTCAGTATCTTATGTCTCTCATATAATGACTGCATTATTGAAAGGGTCTGTTTTGCGGAATAACCGTAACGCTTGTTGGCATCCCTCTGCAATTCGGTAAGGTCGTATGCCAGCGGGTGGGGTTCACTTTTCATTTCTTTCTTTAAATCGGTTATCTCCCCTGTCTGTCCGGTCAGCTTTGAGACAATGGCTTCCGCCCTTGATTTATCAAAGAGCCTGGCATTGCCGCTTTTATCCTTCCAAAGCAATGCAAACCCGTTGACTTTGGCTTCAATTGTCCAATATTCCTTGGGCACAAAGCTCTTTATTTCGTTTTCCCTTTGTACGATCATTGCTAACGTTGGGGTCTGAACTCTGCCGGCAGACAGCTGAGCATTATATTTGCACGTGAGGGCACGTGTGACATTGAGCCCTATTAACCAATCCGCTTCAGCCCTGCACTGGGCTGCTTTATATAGGTTTTCAAATTCTCTGGCAGGTTTCAGCTGATTAAAGCCCTCTTTTATTGCCTTATCGGTCTGGGATGAAATCCATAATCGTTTTATAGGCTTTCTGAAGCCTGCTTTTTCTATTATCCATCGTGCAACCAGTTCGCCTTCCCGTCCTGCGTCGGTTGCAATGACAAGCTCGTCAATATCCTGCTGCTTCATAAGGCTTCGGACAATTCCGTACTGCTTTGAGGTCTCTCTGATTACAACAAGCTCCATTTTATCCGGCAGCATAGGCAGGTCTTCAAGATTCCAGTTTTTATACTTATTGTTATAGACCTCCGGGTCAGCTAAAGTTACCAGGTGGCCAAGGGCCCAGGTTACTATATACTTCTGCCCTATAAGGCATCCGTTGCTGTTTTGATTGCAGTTCAATACCTTTGCCAGATCCCGCCCTACTGAGGGTTTTTCGGCTAATACCAGTGTTTTTCCCATTTTAATTCTCCTTAAAAACGAATAAGCAGGGGCGTTTTGGCTGCCCCTACTTATTTTATCATTTATAGTCTTTTTTTACACTATTTTTTAGCGAATCACCTGTACGGGATAGAACATATCGGCACCGCCGTTGCCCAACTGGCCGCTTTTATTCATGCCCCATACCCAGAGTGTTCCGTCATTTTTTAAAGCCATGCTGTGGGAATCTCCTGCGGCTATTTCTATGATACCGCTGAGCTCCGGTATTTGACGCACAAGATGGACCTTGTCATATCCCAAATCATCAAAGCTTCCGAAATCAACATCCCCCCAAGCCCAGACAGAACCATCCTTTTTCAGGACTACATTAAAACTTCCTCCTGAAGCAACATCTATTGCATCGGAGATACCTTTGACCAATGTGGGAGTGCTTCTGAAATCCATTATGCCTTCCGTTCCGTCCCCTATCTGTCCAACGTCGTTTCGCCCCCAAGTCCAGACTGTTCCGTCACTCTTAAGAGCTATAACCGAAGCATCGCATGCGCTTGCCTTCAAATACACGGGAGAATTTACTAAGCCTTCAGCATAGGAAGAAAGTGTACCGGATAAGGTCAAGAGCAGTGAAAGAAATAGCACAAGCACTGAAGCATATTTCCTTTTCATAAAATTTCCTCCTTATTGTGAGGTTTACTTATATATATTTTACTCTTTATTCCATAGATTACAATCGGTACTATAGGGTTCAGATATAAATTGCTTAAATGAAAAAGTAAGTTCTAGTTTGAAGGATTAAATTCCACAAAAAATA
>DAOLPD010000020.1:0-26060 GCA_035417425.1 Bacillota bacterium | reverse complement strand
CCTGTCAAAATCATAATCCGTGTGCCTCGATATACTATACTGCCTCTTGCGGAGGATTATGCAAACTTCAGATACGCCGCATCATCCTTCTATTTTGCAATTGCCCCTTGCTTCAGAACTATCAGCTGCTTGACATCTTCAAGCTGCAAATCATTCTTTACTTGAAGCATCAGCCATTTGGTCCCGTTGAATGGCTTTGCCGATCTTATAGTTTGAAGGGTTTCTTCAGTAAGCTCTCCCGATAAGGCTTCAATCACAGGTATCAGATCAAGGGTGACGACAACCAAGGCAACAAAACCCTCTTTCTCCGGATACAAAGTGCAGATGGACTTCCCGGATTTCTGATATTTCACATTCCATCCGGGTCTTCCGGAGCATACGCTGTACGTTATCCTGGGAAAGGATTTATATATCTGCTGGATAAAATCATTTTCCGGCATATAGCAGCCTCCTTAATTTACGGAACAACAGGAGCAGCCTTACCCGCCGCTTGTTAAATTGCTTCAGATTTTCTCCACTTTGAACCGCAGAACGGTCTGAAGCTTTTCTGCGGGAGTCTTCCGCGCATCGGAAAGATATATTTCCCTGTGAATCTTTGATATCCTATTAAGGTTATTGGCCCTGCAGAATTCCTCCATTACGGCAAAGGAAGCAGGCTCACTGTCGTAGGGGCCTATGTGAAGCATCTGTACGCACAATCCTTCGTCGATGCAGCCGAACCTGACTTTTGACAGCAGCGGATGCTTTGTCTTTTTTGCTGCAGCTTCTAAAGCCCGCTTTGCGACTTCTTCCGTGACAAAGTCAGGCTGCCTTATCATTATGGTGTATATCAGACTGTCCTTGTCCAATACCTCCTGCTCCCTTGCCTCAGGGGCAAGGTCCCAAACCCCCTCCAGAGGGAAGACCGAATACTCATAGTAACCTTCCGGAGCAGCGCCCTTCTTGGGCATCATCTTCACTGCATAGGCAAGAGAATACAATACTCCTATTGCATCGGCAAAATCCTCATTATTCGGGTTACCTCTGCCGTCAAGCATGAAAAACCTCATGGGAGGCACCATCACAATTTCCGGCTGATTCTTAGGCAAATAAAGACCCTTATCCTGTTTTTTCCACTCGTACTTCATAACAGCACCTCCTATCTGAATATCCATGGCTCCAATGCCCCTTCTGAAACTTCGTGTCTCATTCTCTATTTCACAGGCATCAATATCTTTGTCAGAAGCTCACTTTCAGGTACCTCTGCAGGTGAGTTGTAATAGACCTCATAGGATGTTCCGACAGCTTCCAAGCCCTTTTCAGCTATCCATTTGCTCATTGCTTCATATACCGGCACCATTTCCGCATAAGGCCCTTTGTACATGCATTCCACATATTTTCCTGCCGGAATCGAGCCTGCTTTTATTTCTCCCTTTCCTGCAAGCTGTTTTGAAACAGGAAAACCCATCTCCACATCCAGATGCTCCATATCCAGGTTATAATATGCCGTGTACGGCGCTTCCGCCGGCTGTTCCCCCAGCTCTTGCAGGTACTGCATAATGCCTCCGTATGCCTTTCCGATCTCCTGGGGAAGATTTCCTATAGATGTTATTTTTCTGATGGACAATACGGGCTGGAGCCCTTGTTCTTTCAACTCGATGTTATAATCCATTCTTATTTCCTCCTTGACTTTTTCTTGATTATAACACCGCATACATGACACCTGTATGTCATGTTTCAATAGAATATTTTTCATATATCTGTTTTGAAATCTCTGCGAGTAATTTTCGAATATGAGGGGGCTCTATAACCTCCACTCCCGCGCCGAAGCTCAGGATAAATCCATACAACCAATTGTTTTCAGGCAGAACGGCATTTGCCAGCAGCCTCCCGTCTTCCAGCTTTTCGGCACTGTCTCCGAACCAATCCGTCACAATGCTTTCCAACTCTTTTTCAAACACCAGCCGGAGGGAAACCATACTTTCGGAAGTACTCCAGGGCTCTTCCCAATCAAGGCTTTCCATGGATACCTTTCTTGGCTGGTAGACTGCCGTCGTCACCTCAAGCTCACTCATTCTGGAAAGCTTGAAAAGCCTGAAATCCTGCCTTATATGACACCAGGCATACAGATACCATTTCTGCCCCTTCAGCACCAGCGAATAAGGCTCAACTCTGCGGTTTGTCCTTTTGCCTGATGAATCAATATATGTGAACTCTATTTCATTGTGGTCTTCTATTGCCTTCCTTATGCATGAAACACTATGCTTCAACAGCTCATTGACACCCCAGGGGGATAAATCAATAATAAGCTGCTGTACTTTGGCATCCAGAGCCTCAAGCTGTGATGACGGCAACGCGTTCCGGAGCTTTTCCATCAGTACCTCATGCTTACTGTCAGGCATTGTTCCTGCAATACCCCTTAATGTGGATATGATGGTGGACATGTCATTCTCCGTAAGCACGCTTTTATCAAGGCGGTAGCCTTCGGCAATACCTATTCCTCCGTTTGCTCCCTGGTAAGTGACTATAGGTATTCCTGCAAGGTTTATTGCCTCTATGTCTCTCAGGATGGTTCTCACAGATACCTCGAATATATCTGCAAGCTCCCTGGCCTGTACCCTTTCCTTCCTGAGCAGCAGCACAATAATGGAAACCAGTCTGTCCAGCTTCAATTTATCACCGCCTAATAAAAAATGCGTATAGTTAAATAACTATACGCTATTCTTTACCAATATTCCTTCATGATTATTCAACTTCTTAGCTGTACATCTTTCGAGATTCCTGCAGTATCAATTAAGCTTCTGCTGTGTTAGGCCCGTAATTATCAGCAGTGAATAACCTTTCACGTGACTTTCTGATGAAGGCATAAGATACAATGAAAGTGATTGCTTCAGTCAAAGGTGTTGTAAGCCATATACCTGTATCTCCCAAAAAAACAGGCAAAACGAAAATCAGTATATTTATCAATATCAGGCTCCTGAGAGCAGATATCAGCATGGAGGTCTTTGCATCACCCAAGGATGTGAAGTAGGCTGAAGCAACCATGTTAAAACCGTTTATGAAGAATGCAATGGAATATATTTTTATACCATAGTTGGCAATCTTCATAAGCTCAGTATTTTCATGAGAAAATACTCTTACTATTTCTTCCGTTGCTCCGAAGGATAATACAAACGCAACTGCCCCCACAAGCAATACTGCTTTTATTCCGATGGCCAGAATGCGGAATATGTTTTCTCTGTCCTTAGCACCGAAGCTGTAGCTGATAAGGGGATGTACTCCCTGCATTATCCCGGTAATCACCATGTATTGCAGGAGGGATATATACCCCACTATTGTATACGCAGCTACTCCATTAACCCCTATGCTGCGTATGATTACCAGATTGAACAGGAAGGTTGTAATTGATATGGATATCTGACCTACAAACTCTGAAGAACCATTGAAGATAATGCTTTTGAAATCCTCAATGTCGAAGGTTATTCTGCAGTACTTGAAAACAGACTTTCCTCCGGCAAAGTAAAACATGCCCAGCACAAATGCAACGATTACAGAGATGCCTGTTGCCAGTGCAGCCCCTTTCATACCGTAATCCAGCCTCATTATGAATAAATAGTCCAAGACAATATTCAAAGTGTTTGCTATAATACTGAATACCAGCGAAAGCTGCGGTTTGCCCTCACCCCTGATAAACATCATTACAGTTATGTTCATCATAATGAAAATGTAGAAATACGACATTATGCCTAAATAGTCCCTGACATAAGGCAGAAGCTCCTCTCCGGCATTAAGGAATCCGATTACCTCATCCCTGAAAACAATCAGTACAACTGATGCAATTAAGTTTACCGCGGCATTCAGCACAATTGTAAATGTGAACCGCTTGTCCGCCTGAGGTTTATTCCCGCCTCCCAGACTGTGCATTGCAAGAGTCAAACCCCCTACACCCACCATAATAGTAATTCCAAACAGCAAATACAGCACCGGAATAGTGAGGTTAACAGCCGCCAGGCCCTTTCCGCCCAACTTCCATCCGATGAACATTCCATCAACCACTGTTATGCATGAGGTGAGAAGCATGGCTAATACACATGGAATGGAATACTGCAAAAAGGTTTTTAAGAGGTTGGATTTATTAATATTTGCATTCATTTATAACTCCCCTTTCTTTTTCGCATTTCCATTCTACACACATATTAAATTAAAAACTTCTGAATTTGTGCTGTTATACAATCGGTATGCATATATCTATGTGCATTCTTCTTTCTTCATCAAGGGAAGACTTGTATACTTCAAGGGGAAGCCTGTTATCTATGTTAAAATTACTGTATGGAAGCCATAAGGAAAATATCTCGTTGAAAGCCTTGTTCAGATTCTCCAGCCGATCATAAAAATCATAGCAGGCATACAGCCCCGACTCCAGCTTATGTACGTTGGTGCCTTTTGCAGCATCTACAGTAACGCACATATCATACATGCAATTGTCCTCATCCGTTACAAGAGGATCATCGTAGGATATCCCTATGAATAATGTGCCCTCCTTAATCAGATGCTGCTTCTCGGCGTCACTGCAAAAATCATCCCATGCTTTGGCCAAATCATAATAATTGCCTATAAACCTTTCATATTCGAGCAGCATTGGAGGCAGCTGCCTTATTGTTATCTTTGAAGCTATTTGACGGAAAAAGTCCTCTTGCTTTTCCATCCTGGAAATATGCTCCACAGTGGCCTTATAAGTGTCTTTAGGGGTAATAGTGCTGTTTTTGCGAAAGTCTGAGGCACTGATACCAAAATACTCTTTAAAGGCAACAGCAAAATTCGATGGGCTGTAACCGGCCTCAAGAGCTATTTCGGTAATTGCCTTCTTTTTGTTTGTCCTGAGTTTAAAAGCAGCATTCTCCAGCTTCATCCTTTTTATGAACGAGTATACGCTTTCATTAACAATAGATCTGAATATCCGGTTGAAATAGTATTTCGAAAAGCAGCAGTGGTTCGCTATATCTTCAGCCGTAATGTTCTTATCTACATTAAAGTGAATATAGTTAATCGCTTGATTTACAATTTGGCTGTAACTGTTCTCATTCATATAACCATCCCCCTTTCCTAGTGACATATTCTACCACAACTTTTTATTTCATTCCACCACTATCGGGAAAACCGTAATCATGAAAATGATGAATATCGCTCCTGGAAAGAAAATTAAAAATTATAACAGAAGCTGGCATATGCACAATATTTGTTCATATATTTACTAATAAAAGTGTACAAGGAGATGGTGGTATTAAAAGGTTCATAATTGAATTTGGAATGGGAATGGATTTCCATGGACAGGATGTCAACAGGGCAGCAGAGAAGGCGGTAAATGACGCAATATCCAGAAGCTGCCTGTGCGGCCTGAAGGAAGTGCTCGACTTGAAAAATCTGCAGGAGGACATATCCGTATGTGTAACCTTGGCAGTAACAAAGCCGGAAGAAATTGACGAGGAGAGAATCAAAAAATGCCTGCCGGTGGGGAGAAAACTTGTCAGAGCAGTAAGCGGAGGCCTTAAGGTACCCGGATTGTTTATGTCGGAATTCGGAGATATTGACGACAGTATCGAGGCAGCCCTTGCTTGTGTAGAAGTAACCATTAATAACTGATAGGGAGGGTTTGTATTGAATCTTGAAAACAGCAGAATTATTGACATGTATAAAACAATGTTAAGGATTAGAAAATTTGAAGAAAAAGCAATGAATCTCTTTGCTGAAGGAAAAATCCCGGGTTTTGTTCATTTGTATATCGGGGAGGAAGCTGTGGCAACCGGTGTATCTGCAAATCTGGATACCAATGATTACATAACCAGCACTCATCGTGGCCACGGGCATATAATCGCAAAAGGCGGGGATTTGAAGTACATGATGGCGGAACTCTTCGGAAAAGCGACAGGCTATTGCAAAGGTAAAGGCGGCTCAATGCATATCGCGGATGCAACGAGAGGCATACTGGGTGCAAACGGCATAGTCGGCGCCGGGCAGAATATAGCAGTAGGTGCGGGTCTATCGGCAAAATACAAAGGAACAGGGCAGGTTTGTGCTTGCTTCTTCGGAGATGGTTCCACTAACCAGGGGACATTCCATGAGTCCCTTAATTTGGCAAGCATCTGGAAGCTTCCCGTAGTATTTATATGTGAAAACAATATGTACGGAATATCTATGAGCCAAAGCAGGCATCAGGCAATTCAGGATGTTTCGGACAGGGCGGTTGCATATAATATTCCCGGCGTAACAGTTGACGGAAATGATGTTTTTGCTGTTTATGAAGCTGCAAATGAGGCTGTAAAAAGGGCAAGATCTATGCAGGGGCCTACATTGATAGAATGCAAAACCTACAGGCACAGAGGCCACTTTGAAGGAGACCCTGCAATATATAAGCCTGAGGAAGAACAGAAGGAATGGCTTGCAAAGGATCCGATCAAAAGGCTGGAAAGCTTTATTGTTGAAAATAAAATCCTGACCGAAGAAGAAATAGATGAGATTAACGAGGAAATAAAGAGAGAAATACAGGATGCAGTAGAATTTGCAGAGAGCAGCCCTGAGCCGGCAATCGATTCTGTTGTTGAAGATATATACACCGATATAGTAGAGGAGGTAAACCTGGTATGAGAAGGATGACTTATGCTGAAGCCATAAGAGATGCAATGAGAATCAAGATGGAGGAGGATCCGAACGTCTTTATACTGGGAGAGGATGTAGGGAGATTCGGAGGATGCTTTGGAGTAACCGGCACACTATACGATGAATTTGGTGAAGACAGGGTCAGGGATACACCTATTTCCGAAGGTGCAATAATCGGATGTGCGGTCGGCGCTGCAGCAACAGGCCTCAGACCAATAGCTGAATTAATGTTTATTGATTTTGTGACTGTCGGAATGGATCAGCTTATTAACCAGGCAGCCAAGATGAGATATATGTTTGGCGGGAAAATAACAGTACCCATGGTAGTCAGACTTCCTGCCGGAGCCGGATTCCAGGCTGCAGCTCAGCATTCCCAATCTCTTGAGGCCTGGCTCACCCATGTCCCCGGTCTGAAGGTGGTATACCCTTCCACCCCTCAGGACGCTTTCGGGCTTATGTTGAGTTCCGTGGAGGATGATAATCCGGTGGTATTTATTGAGCATAAGATGCTATATGGCGTATCCGGTGATGTAGATGATGAAATAAAGAAAATTCCGTTAGGTACAGCTGATATAAAAAGAGAAGGTGAAGACGTCACTGTTATAGCAACAGGCAAGATGGTTCATGAAGCATTAGCGGCAGCAGAAGAGCTGGCAAAGGAAGGAATAGAGGTTGAAGTTGTAGATCCGAGAACCCTGTATCCGCTGGATAAAAAGACTATTTTCGACTCAATAAGAAAGACAAATAAGGCCATTGTGGTAACGGAAGAAACAAAGAGAGGCGGGTACGCAGGGGAAATATCAGCAATGATCTCAGAAGAAATATTTGATTCCCTGGATGCACCGGTACTCAGACTGGGGGCATTAAATTCCCCGGTTCCGTTTTCTCCGAAGCTGGAGCAGCATATGCTCCCAAATTCCGCAGATATAATAAAAGGCATTAAGAAACTGGTTTAAAATACAGGGGTAACAGTAGTTACCCCTTTTTAGAGGTGGGCGGTTTATGACCAGCATCGGCATTATTGCAAATCCTGCTTCAGGTAAGGATATAAGAAGATTAGTATCCCATGCTACAGTAATAGATAACTATGAGAAGGTCAATATTGTAGAAAGAATAGTTTTGGGAGCACAGGGCTGCGGGGTTGATGAAGTATACATCATGGCTGATACTTTCCAAATAGGTAACAGAGTGATGGATAATCTTGCTGCGTCAAAGGAGCTTAAAGCAAATATCAGGCTGATAGATATCAAGCTCAACGGAAATGTGTCGGATACAATAGCTACTGCAAAAATTATGGAAGATATGAAAGTCGGCTGTATAGTAGCTCTTGGGGGAGACGGTACAAACCGGGCCATTGCAAAGTCCATAGATAAGATACCTTTGATATCCCTTTCCACCGGAACCAACAATGTATATCCCGACATGATGGAAGGTACTGCCGCCGGTATGGCAGCTGCTGTTGCAGCCTCCGATAGTTTTGATATTTGCCGTACATTCCAAAGAGATAAAAGGATAGAAGTGTTCAAGAACGGCATATTTACTGATATTGCCTTGATAGACGCAGTAATATGCAAAGATTTATATGTCGGATCCAAAGCAATCTGGAATGTGGAGGATATGATAAAAGTTATCGTATCCAGGGCACATCCCGCATCCATCGGGTTCTCTTCATTGGTAGGCTGCATGATGACTATAAAAGAAGGCGATGATTACGGAGCTTCAGTTGATTTGAACTGCTCCGGAAAAACCGTAATCGTTCCTATTGCTGCAGGAATGCTTAAAAAAGTAAATGCGGGTAATTTAACCAGGTTGAATTTAAATGAAGAGTATTATTACAAAACTACCGGAGGAGGTATTATAGCCGTTGACGGAGAAAGGGAAGTGCCTTTCAAGGAAGGGGATGAATTTATATTCAAGGTCACAAGGAACGGCCCTTATCATGTGGATGTCAAAAGAACCTTGGAAATTGCTCAGGAGAATGGTTTTTTCATAATCAGCGGTGAGGAGGTATGTTAATGGCAAAGTACATAACTATGCCTAAATTGGGATTGACCATGAAGGAAGGAAAGCTCACAAAATGGTATGTGGCAGAAGGTATGGAATTTAAAACGGGAGATGCTCTGTATGCTTTGGAAACAGATAAGCTTGCCAATGATATTGAAGCAGCGGAAAACGGATTTATGATAAAGCATCTCCTTCAGGAAGGTGAAAATGCTCCATGTCTCACTCCCGTAGCAATAATCGGAAATATGAATGAGGATATATCTGAGCTTCTAAAAGCCTCAGGAAAGGAAGAAATAGCCGAAGAACCGAAGGAAAGTAAAAAATCAGGCAGAATCATTGCTTCCCCGGCAGCTAAAAGACTGGCTTCCGAAAGGGGCATTAAAATAGAAGATATTATAGGCTCAGGCCCGGATGGAAGGATTACCGTAGATGATGTTGAGGCTTATGGAAGTACCGGCAAAGCAAAAAAATCAACACCTATGGCAAGCAAAATTGCTGATAAATATAATGTTTCCATTGATGAAATCAATAAGAGCGGAAGAATCACAAAGCAGGATGTTCTTGATCATGTATCCAAGGAAAAAGAGACAAGAATGCCCATGACTGCCATGAGAAAGATCATTGCAGCCCGGATGACCGAAAGCTGGCATACATCTCCCGTGGTACATTATAATATCAGGGTTGATATGACAAACATAAAGAAAATGAAGGACGAACTGAAAAGTGAAATCAATCTTACATACACGGATATTTTAGTTAAGATAACTTCAAAGGCTCTTCTGGATTTTCCATTATTGAACTCATCTGTTGAAGGTGAGGAAATAGTATTGAGAAGCTATGTAAATATGGGAGTCGCTGTTGCATTGGAGGAGGGGCTAATAGTACCGGTAGTGAAAAATGCCCATTTGAAGGGTTTGAAGGAAATATCAGGGGAGATAAGGGATCTGGCTGAAAAGGCCAGGAATAACGGGCTTAGTATGAACGATATAGAAGGCGGAACCTTTACAATAACAAACATAGGAATGTTCGGAGTAGAAAGCTTTACACCGATTATAAACCAGCCGGAGGTTGCAATACTTGGTATCACTGCAATTGTGGATACTGTAGTAAACGAGGGTTCCGGTTTTGTGACAAAGCCATTGATGAATCTGTCCCTGACAGCAGATCACAGAGCGGTAGACGGTGCGGTTGCGGCCGGTTTTCTCTCCCATTTAAAGAAAATGATTGAAAAACCTTCAATGCTGCTGCTTTAGGGGGGAAATCATGAAAGCAATTGTTATCGGCGGAGGCCCCGGCGGTTATGTCTGTGCCATAAGCTTAGCCCGGCATGGTGCCGAAGTGGTTTTAATAGAAAAGGATAAAATCGGAGGAACCTGTTTGAATGCCGGCTGCATTCCTGCAAAAGTATTACTGCACACTGCAGTATTATATAAAATGCTGAAGGAAGAGCCCGGGGAACTCGGACTTGAAATCGAAGGCCTGAAGCTTACATGGGAAAAACTCCAGAAAAGGAAGGATCTCATAATATCACAGCTGACATATGGTGTAGAAAACATATTAAAATCAGAGGGAGTAAAGGTTATCAACGGCTCAGGAAGGTTTACAGGCAAAAATGAAATTGAGGTTGTAAATAAAAATGGAGAAAAGGAAATCCTGTTTTTTGATAAGGCGGTAGTAGCTACCGGCTCCAGGCCTGCAAGGATTCCTATACCGGGTATGGATCTGGACGGAGTAGTCAGCAGCACAGAAGCGCTGTCATTTGAAAAAATACCGGAAAGCCTGTGTATAGTAGGCGGCGGCATAATTGGGGCAGAATTGGCAAATGTCTACTCCAATCTGGGCTCAAAGGTTGTAATTGTTGAAATGCTTCCTGACATAATCGCAAATATGGACAAAGATATTGCAGCCTGCCTGGAGCTTCAGCTTGAGACTGACGGTGTAAGGATAATGAAGGGGGCTATGGTCGAAAAAATCGAAAAGGGCGGCAGATGGCTGAAGGTAAGCATAGATACTGTTTATGGAAAAGAATATCTGGAAGCTGAAAAAGTCCTGGTTGCCGTGGGAAGGAGCCCGGTGACGGATAACCTGGGCCTGGATGAGATTGGGGTAAAGCTGAACAAAAATTTTATAGCTGTGGACAAGAATTTTAGAACCAGTAACCCGGACATTTATGCCATCGGGGATGTGAAAGGCGGAGCAATGCTTGCCCATATTGCGTCAGCGGAAGGCATATATGTATCCGAGCACATTATGGGAAAACACTCTGATATAGACTTTAGAACCGTTCCATATTGCGTATATACAAAACCTCAGCTTGCAGCAGTCGGAATCACTGAAAAGGATGCATCCGCAAGAGGGTATAAGGTCAAGACCGGCATATTTCCCTTTTATGCAAACAGTAAGGCTTTGATAACGGGAGAAACAAACGGTATGGCCAAGCTTGTACTGGATTCCGAAACTGACGAGATATTGGGGCTCCATTTAGCCGGAGGCCAGGCGGTGGAGATGATTGGAGAAGGTGCTTTAGCAATAAGGCTTGAAGCTACAGTTGATGAGATACTGACAACAATACACGCACATCCCACATTATCGGAAGCAATACAGGAAGCAGCCCATGCAGCAAAAGGGCAGGCTCTGCATCTTCCCAATACATAAATCAATTAAGAACCGCCTCCGCTTAAGCAGAGGCGGCCTTGTTATCTTCTGACTTTGCCTCTCGGAGCCAGGAGCATTAAGCTGTTAAACAGCACAAAAATACTGCCAAGCCCACCCAGGCACATTATGGCAAAATCCAGAGAGTACCTGTCTCCAAGTAGCCCCACGAGAGGAAAAACCGTAATCATGAAGAAGCTGAATATCATGCTTGAAAAAGAGAGTATAGTAGCACGGTTTTCACTGGGTATCATCTTGTTTATATAGTCGCTCATGGCTATATACACTATCTCTTCTGTAATTGTAAGCAGTATAAAGAAAATGAAGTGGTAAGGGCTAAGCGCTATGCCCCATAAGCACGCCACTGTGACAAAAGGTATAATAAGCAGTATTCCCTGTTCCTTTATCACTCTCACAATCCTGTGAACCCAGGATGCGGTCAAGGCTGCAGCAACAAACGAAGCAGCGTATACAACCCCTATTATTGCCTCGCTATAGCCCTCTCCTTTCAAAAAGTTCTGTAAATAGAAGAATATACAAGTGCAAAAGGTAAGTATTATTTCTGTGAAAACTATGAGAGACACTATCCTGGGATTGTTTTTTACCACTCTCAAGCTTTCCTTAAGCTGATTTAAAAATATATTTCTCCCCTTTTGTTCTTCTTTGTTTCTGCCTATGGTCGGCTCCTTGAAACTGAAGGACTGCAATACAGCAGCCGCTCCTATGATAATTGTTATTGCAAAAGCTATATTATAGCTCTTCGTGGCCATATAACCACCGACCAGGAATGAGACCACCCCCGCAGCCTGGTAAAAAACCTCCTTGCTGCCGGATATTTTCATATACATGTCCTCTTCACCGATTTCTTTAAGTGAATCATATATAAGAGCATCCCCGGCTCCTGACTCGAGATTGAAGGATAGAGCAGTGAACACAAAGGATATTGCAAACCACAGGAAGCAATCGGCAGCAAGCAGGATTACAACGCTGACCAGGGACAGCACCCTTCCCAGTATCCTGCTTATCCTCCTTCCGAAAATATCAGCGACAGCTCCGGTGGGAACCTCCATCAGAAAAGAGGTTATGTGGAATATCATCTCCAGAAGGCCCAATTGTGTGAGGCTCATACCTTTACCTGCAAGGTATATCATCCATATTCCCCTGGTCAGGTCAATGTTCTGAAGCAATGTATATATATAGTTTTTGTTAATGTTATTCTTTAATTGAATATCATAATTCATAATAATCTTCTCCTTAAACGCAAAAAACCCCTAAGTAAAAACCTTACTCAGGGGCTATAGCAATATATTATTATCAGTAAAGTTTTGGCTTATTGGTTTACATAATATTCGATTTTGGGTATACTTCTCCCTTGTACCCCAAAATCACCTGTAATTGCATGAGCATAAGCCAGATATTCAATTATGCTGAAACTAAAGTTGCTCATTCTGCACCTCTATCTTTATGAATCCGAACAATGAAATTATTGTAATATATTTTGCTGCCCGAATCAAGAGTTTCTTATCATAATTCTTCTCCGGGAAGCTATTTGCGGCATACCAGTTTATTTCCCGGTCCCTTTTCCTGCTGCCGTTTTTCCTTGGGGAGGATCCATCACTTTCCCCCTGGAGATTATCTTTTCACATATTCGTATTTTGAGATCCCTTTCACATTTTCTTAAGAAAGGAACCTCTCTTTCTGTAACAATAGAGACTACCATGCCGGGCTCCCCCATCCTGCCTGTTCTTCCTGCCCTGTGCAAATATCCTTTGGGGTCTTCCGGCAGGTCCAGGTTGAATATATGGGTTACGCCTTTTATATCCAACCCTCTGGCTGCTATATCGGAGGCGACCAGAAGCTTTATGTCTCCCTTCCTGAAGCCCTCCAATGCTTTTTTCCGTTCTTCCTTCGCTGAGCTGCCGGATATATCACAAGCGCTGAGATGATGATACTTAAGCTTTGCAGCCGTCAGCTGCAGTTCCTCGCTCTTATTAATAAATACTATGGCTCTTTCAGGCTTGATTGACGCCGCCAGCTTCCGGAGAACCTCAATCTTATCCCTTTTCTCAGTCACCAGGTATATATGCCGGATATCCGGACTTATTTTCCCTCTGTCTTCAATTCGGACTACCTGAGGGTCCTTCATAAGCTCCCTTACGGTACTCAAGGTTTTTTCACCTATGGTAGCGGAAAAAATCATAAGCTGCCTGTCCCGTAAGGTGGTTTTTATAACCTCTCTGACAGTTCCCAAATTGTGCTCATCAAGCATTCTGTCTCCCTCATCAATGACTATGGTCCTTACCGTCTGGGCATTGATTTTTCTCCTTTTTATAAGCTCCAGCACCCTTCCTGCGGAACCAATGATTATATTGGGCTTCTCTCTCAGCTTTTCTATCTGCCGGGTGATGTTCACTTCTCCGATAACGGCTGCGGAAGTAACAGCAATGCCTGAGTTTGCAGACAGCAGCTTTGCCTGATTTTCTATCTGCATCACCAGCTCATGAGTCGGTTCCAATACTATTGCCTGGTTCTCTCTTTTGCCGGCATCCACCCTTTGAAAAATAGGAAGCAGAAATGCCAGTGTCTTCCCGCTTCCTGTAGGTGACTGCCCGACTATATCCTTGTTTTCCAAGGCTAATTGAATGGTATCGGCCTGTATTGGTGTCGGTTCCGTAATCCCCTGCTTTTTCAAGCCCTCAACCAGCCGCTCATCCAGTCCCAGTTCATCAAAAGTATTAATCATATACATCCCCTGTTTTCGTTATTTCATAATCAATTCTACCGGACAGTGGTCCGATCCCAGTACCTCCGTATGAATATCCGCACTGACCAGTCTATCAGCCAGCCTTTCAGAAACACAAAAATAGTCTATTCGCCAACCGGCGTTATTAGCTCTTGCATTAAAGCGGTATGACCACCAGGAGTAAACCCCCGCCCTGTCAGGATAGAAATACCTATAGGTATCTATAAAACCCGCTCCCAAAAATTCGCTGAACTTGTTCCTTTCCTCATCGGTGAATCCTGCATTTCTCCTGTTGCTTCCCGGATTCTTCAAATCTATTTCCCTATGCGCAACATTCATATCCCCGCAAATCACAACAGGCTTCTTCCCGTCCAATCCCTTTATGTAACTCCTGAATTCAACCTCCCATTGCATTCTGTAGTCCAGCCTTGCCAGTTCCTCCTGGGAGTTAGGGGTATATACAGTAACAATATACATATCATCATATTCAAGAGTAATTACTCTTCCTTCCTTGTCATGCTCTTCCTTGCCTATTCCGCAAGTAAAGCTCAGCGGCTCGGCTTTGCTGAAAACGGCAACCCCTGAATAGCCCTTCTTCTCAGCATAATTCCAATACTGATGATAGCCGGGAGTTTTCAGATCCACCTGCCCTGCCTGCAGCTTGCTCTCCTGGATACAGAAAACATCAGCATCCACCTCTCTGAAGTATTCCAAAAAGCCCTTTTGTATACAGGCTCTAAGACCATTTACATTCCATGAAATCAGCTTCATATTATATCCCTCCGGGCAATTTTATATACATCATAGCTTATTTTAACATTTGTTGGACAGTGTGGCAACTCGGCAGGAATTGTAACATCCCTCATACTGCTGCATATTGTGTATTGGGACAAACCGTTATGTCCGGGATATTACAGCGAAAGGGGGGATACTATAATGCCAATGGTAACTTTCGGCTCAAAAAAAGAAAAGAATAATATACAGCAGACAGAATCTTCATATAAATACGAATACATCGAGGAGACTCAGACCCATAATCATGAATTCCTGGGAAGTACAATGCTTCCTTCACAAGACGTGGAAGCACATAACCACAGATTTGCAGGAGTCACCAGTGAAGTGATATTTGTTCCCGGAGGACATGTGCACACCTTCATGACCGATACGGACTTCTTCTTAGGTCATATACACGGGGTAGGAGGAATAACAGGTCTTCAAGTTCCGGTCGGCGGCGGCAAGCATGTTCACTTCGCCAGTGATACGACTACCTTTGACGCCTGCCACGATCATGACTTTCAATTTGCCACACTTATTGAAAACCCGCTTGCATAACTTAGCTAAGGGACGGTATAAAGCCGTCCCTAATTCATATCTGTTCCTTGCCATACAAGTCAATCTTCATACTCAGTATGTCTGCCAATCCTACAAACTCACAGCCTACAAAGTACCCATCGTCGAGCTTTTCCATACGTACGATTTTTAATACGGCGTAGAAATACTTATCCGGTGCCAATTGTATTTTGGCATCAAAGTAGTAGTTTAAAGGCAGTTCATGATTGCAAAAGAACCCTATGCCTGACTTTGATATGTTCCTTACTTCTATGCTTTCGTTTACATCATGAATCAATTCATAATCCTGCTTGAAGAGTGAAGATATTTCTAATTCAAGCGTAATGCTGAATCTTTCATGTCTTCTTCTTTCTACCATAGCTTAGCTCCTCCCCGGTTTAGGATCTTGCGCTGCCTAAAATCTGTATACCCTTTTTATCCTGATCCTCTATCCCCGATATTACCTTATCCAAGTACGAAACCACCTGTTTTGATAATTCTTCCGCTTTGTTACACCATTCCTGAGCCTCGGATTTGTTTTTCGCCTTTACAGCTTCTGTTGCCCTATGCCCATAATTATGGAGCTCAGTATGTATACTGTCAATAGCTTTCCAATCATCTTTTACCGACGGATGGTTTATATATATGGAATTGTAAAAATGCCCGAAAGCACATTTAGTTCCATTTGTCTGTATGGGGTAGGTCCTCATTTCAATCACAATACGTCTAAGATTATCCACCCAATTCTTATGCGCTTCTTTGGCCTTGCTCAGGTTTTGCAGCAATTCCTGATTGCTCATTGAGTTTTTGCTTCCAAGGAGTGCATTCATCATTTCTTTTACAATTCCGGATAATGCGTCATCTATCTTGGATATCTTCTTTGCCTGCTCTGCACTCTCCATTGCGTTCTGTGTTATTTCCTGAGTCATCTGACTAAGCTTTTCCGCATCCTGGCTTGAGGCTTCCATTGCTTTATTAATTTCACCGGCTGCAATTCTGATACCCTCCATAGAATCATTAATTACTTTAATATCCCCTATTGTTGAGTTAAGCATATTTACATTTTCTCCGATTGTATCGGTAATAATATCCAGCTTACGGCTCATTTCATAAGTAGAGCTTACCGTATTGTCCATACTCTGCTTGCCGGATAAGGCTGCGCTCTGAATATTATTAACAAAAGCATTCATCCCTTCCAGGCTCTTCTTTGTATCATCTGCAAGTTTTCTGATTTCTTGGGCTACAACCGAAAATCCCCTCCCGTGCTCGCCGGCTCTTGCCGCTTCAATGGATGCATTAAGTGCCAAAAGATTAGTCTGGTCTGCTATAGCCCTGACATCATTCACTATATTATTAACTTTGTTTGCCATCTCAACCAACTGCTGAATCTGTGTGCTCATGATATTTGCATCATTCATTACATTATTCTTCAGCTCATTTACTTCTTGTATCTGAGACAGGCTTTGATTGTTCCTTGAAATTAAAACCTCTGATGCTGCAGCCAGCTGTGATAATGTATCCGAGGTGCTGCTTACACTTTCATTTACCTGATTCATACTTGCTGTTGTCTGCTGGACTATTGCAAGGTTTGACTCACTCAGCACGGACATCTCATTTGAAAAGTCAATGAGATTATAGGAACTATGAGACATGTTCACATCAAAGCTGCTTAAATCTGCTGTTATTGACAGCATTTGCTTAGCTGCTGAGGACATTTTCCTTTCGCTGTCCAAGAGCTTATTAAAATACTTCAGAACATTTAAATGAATCGGATATCCTACCTCAGGCTCTTGTGTTTCAGATCCTTCAAGCCTCTTTTCAACATAGTTAAGAATACATATTGCTTCATTACAAGGTTTATTTGCAGCTTTTCCAAACATTTAATGTCCTCCTTATGCTATTGTGTAAATTACATTCAATAAAAGCATTTTGATTTCGCTTTGTAATATGTAATAATACTTATTGTAACATAATAAATATAAAAATAGTATTCTTTGATTACTTTTTATTTCCACAAAAATATAAGTATGTGAAATACAATTAATGTTTTACTTATGTCAAATGCTATTGTATATTATAGTATGGAAACACTTTATATCTGGTAATCTGATACAGTTGAGGAGAGATATTTATGGAAAAAATGACATGTACTATTTCAAGAGGACTCCGTGCTCCTATTATCAGGCAGGGAGACAATATAACGGATATTGTCGTGAATACTGTATTAAAAGCTTCAGAATCAGAAGGCTTCAGCATCAATGACAGTGATATTGTTGCTGTTACTGAATCAGTGGTTGCCCGAGCTCAGGGTAACTTTGCAACAATAGATGATATAGCAGAAGACATTAAATTAAAATTCGGAAACGATACAATCGGAGTAATATTCCCAATCATGAGCCGTAACCGGTTTGCCATATGCCTTAAGGGCATTGCAAAAGGGGCAGGGAAAGTGGTACTGATGTTCAGTTATCCCACCGATGAAGTGGGAAATCAACTGATAGATATTGATACCTTCAGCGAAAAGAACCTGAATCCCTGGTCGGATGTATTGACGGAGAGTGATTTTCGCCGATACTTCGGATACAGCAGGCATGCTTTTACCGGTGTTGATTATATTGAATATTATAAATCCATAATCACTGAACAAGGCACTGAGTGTGAAATAATATTCTCCAACGACCCCTTAACCATCCTCAAACATACGAAAAATGTACTCTGCTGCGATATCCACACAAGAGCCAGGACAAAAAGAATACTGAAGGAAAACGGCGGAGAAAAGGTATACGGCCTGGATGACATTATGTCTTCACCCGTTGGCGGCAGCGGCTTCAATGAAGTATACGGCCTGCTCGGTTCAAACAAAGCAACGGAAAACAGTGTAAAGCTCTTTCCCCGCAATTGCCAGCCTATAGTTGAAAATATTCAGGCGATGCTGAAAGAAAAGACAGGCAGGACAGTGGAGGTTATGATTTATGGAGATGGGGCTTTTAAGGATCCGGTGTGCAAGATTTGGGAGCTTGCCGACCCTGTAGTATCCCCTGCATATACCTCAGGACTGGAAGGGACGCCTAATGAAATAAAATTGAAGTATATTGCTGATAATAACTTTGCTCATTTAAAAGGAGAAGAATTAAAAAATGCCGTATCTGAATACATTAGGTGCAAGGGCTCAAACCTGGTAGGCTGTATGGAGGCACAGGGCACCACTCCCAGAAGGCTTACCGATCTGATAGGCTCCCTCTGCGACCTGACCTCAGGCAGCGGGGACAAGGGTACACCTGTTGTGTATATTCAGGGCTACTTCGATAATTATGTAAAATGCTGACGAAGTACATTGGCATATAACAAAGAAAGAACAGTAATGTATAGTCAAAGTATGCTTATACGTGACTATATATTACTGTTTTCACTTTTATTTGTCAGCAATCCCGGCCTATTCAAAATAAACCTTTCTTGCAAAATCAATATTCCCATTTTGACGTGCCTGCTTTCTGGCATTATTGTTCAAATAAGCTGCCATAGGCCGGTATAAAAGTTTCGGAATATTAAACATTATAAGCTTTTGAGAATCAGTGTCAATCTTTTCTCCCTTAAGTATATTATCCAAAGCGAGTTTGAAACCCAAGGTGATTTTTTCTCCCTTTTTACCCAGTTCCTCCAGAAAAGCCCCGTTTATCAACGGCCCGCCTCCAAAGGCAAGACCCCCAAGCCATCTCATTTCAGTTTCTTCAGCAAATAGCCTGCAGCTGTCCAGCAGAGGCTCTATTCTGGTTATATCCGGGAATCCGCACTGCCCTACAGCGAAAAAATCCTTGCCCTTCAAGGCATCCTGATACTCATCTGCAAGCTTTTCAAGAAGCCATATGTCATGATAGGGAAGAGTATCTGCATATAATGGTGAGATAACTGCTATTATATCGCTTTTTATTATCAGCTCCTTCAGGGACTCAAAATCCTCCTTCCCGTCAAAGTAGTCAATTGCATGTATGATTTCAGCTGTATTCCCCGAAGCCTCCGCAAGCATTCCTATTGTCCTTGAAAAACTGTAGGATGTTCCTTTCTTTCTTGGGCTTCCGTTTATTAAGACCAGTCTTTTTGCGTCCATAATCAGCATACCTCCCTTATAAGACTGCTTATTTCCTGTTTTATTTTCTCTCCATCTCCGGATGGCTTCAATATAAGGGTGCGATATTCTGATTGCATGTTAAAGGCATTATTTTCCACAAGCCTATTGAAACAGTCTTCCCTGTCCTTTGAATCTCCGTCGTATACTCCTATACCGACTATGAATTTGCTGCCGTAACGCATAGGATGGAGCAGATGCCCCTGTTTTACCATATACGAAGGAAGACCCAGGGTCATAAACTTATCCACAATTTTCTTGAGAGCTGACGCATATCCCCCGAATCTTACAGGGGTAAGCATTATAAATGTGCTGCATCTTGCAATTGCTCTTAATACTTCATGGGAGTCATCCTGAATTACGCATTTGCCCGGAGACTTGAATCCGCAGGCTCCGCATGACCTGCAGGGCATTATATTCATATTCTTAAGCTTAAAGCTTATCATTTCATGTCCGGCATCCGTAAGTTTCTCCTCCAATGTGCTGGAGATATTGTTTTTATCATCCATGGCGTCAAGTATTACTATAGACATTTTGATCCTCCTCAGCAGCCACAGCATTGTCAATGGATTTTTATACTATACTTTCTTCCCAGCAATCAGGGTGGTCTATTCCCAGCAGGGTTGTTACAGTTGCGGCAATATTTGCAAGCCCGAAGTTCCCTTCCTTTATTTCGTGCCTTTGCATTTTGTCGTAGATTATAAAAGGAACCGGATTGAGTGTATGACTGGTTTTTGCCTTTGCAGTGCCCCCCTTGGTTTTTTCCAGCATCTCATCTGCGTTGCCATGATCGGCCGTAATAATGATTATGGCCTGGGCTTCATCCACTGCTTTTATAACCCTTGCAAGGCAAAGGTCAACGGCTTCCACTGCTATTCTGGTGGCATTAAAGCTGCCGGTATGTCCAACCATATCACCATTTGGGTAATTAGCTCTTAAGAATTCATACTTACCGGATTTCAAGGCTTCAATAAGCTTATCCGTAACTTCTGCAGCCTTCATCCAGGGACGTTCATCAAAGGATACCCTGTCTGAAGGTATCTCCTCAAAATCCTCAAGCTCATCGTCAAACTTCTCGGTTCTGTTGCCGTTCCAGAAGTATGTAACATGCCCGTACTTCTGTGTTTCAGATACGGCATACTGCTTTATGCCGTACTTAACCAGATGCTCGGATAATGTATTCTTTATATCAGGAGGTGAAACCAGGAAATTCTTAGGCAGCTTCAAATCGCCATCATACTGAAGCATGCCGCAGAACATAACCTTGGGGTACCTGCCTCTTTCGAACTTGTCAAAATCCTCATAGTCAAAGGCCATGCTTATTTCTAACGCCCTGTCTCCTCTGAAATTAAACAGCACGACACTGTCTCCGTCATTGATAGTACCTATCGGGATACCGTTTTCCGCAATTACAAACGGAGGCAGATCCTGGTCAATTACCCCGGGGAGTTCCTCCCTATATGTGCATATTGCTTCACTGGCAGAACCAAACTGCCTGCCCTTGCCCCATACATGAGTATCCCAGCCAAGCTTTACCATATCCCAGTTTGCCTCATATCTGTCCATGGTAATCTTCATTCTTCCGCCGCCGCTGGCTATTCTTCCGTCAAAGCTGCCGTCATTCAGCTCCTTGAACAGCTTTTCAACCTGCTCCACATAATCCAGCGCCGATGTTGCCAATACATCCCTGCCATCAAGCAGGGCATGGATCCTCACCTTTTTGATTTTGTCCTCCTTGGCTCTGATAATCATTGATTTCAGATGGGCAATATTTGAATGCACATTACCATCTGACAGTAGTCCGATAAAATGCAAGGCAGAGCCATTAGCAATACAATTTCCGGCTATCTTGCGCCATGTATCGGAATTGTACATTTTCCCATTCTCTATTGACTCATTTACCAGCTTGGCCCCCTGGCTGAAAATCTGTCCGCTGCCCAAAGCATTATGACCTACCTCGGAATTTCCCATGTCCTCATCAGAGGGGAGGCCGACAGCCGTGCCGTGGGCTTTTATCAATGTATATGGACTGTGATTCATAAGCATATCAAGAGTCGGCGTATTTGCAGCCTTCACCGCATTACCCTTTTCCTCGTCACTTATTCCTATGCCATCCATAACAACCAATACAACAGGTCTCTTACTCATCCGATCCACTCCGTCCTTTTCAGTAAATCGGGACAGTCAGGAACTGTCCCATACTTACGGTAATTATATTAATTTTCCCCTGTACTGTCAATAAAATATACAGAATAGCAGCATTCTTAAGTAAGACAACGAAAGATGTGGCGCCTAAAATAATCGGTATTCCGGTAATCAATCCTAGTAAGCTTTATTTACTATGTATTCTAAAACCAAGCCGGCAATTTCTTGTACTCTGGCCCCATTAACTGCTTTTATCGTGTCATGAGGACTGTGATATCCATACGATAAATCCATGTTTATAAGGCATACTGCCGGCACGCCGTAATTATCAAAAACTGCATGATCACTGGCGCCCTCATATTCCTTGATATAAGAAATACCAAGGTTATCTGCGCATTCTGTCAAGTCATCCCTGAGACTGCTGTCGCTTTTTGGAGAAGCTATAGCTATTGTAAGCGGTACATCCGCAGCAGATCCCACCATGTCAAGATTAATCATTACGGCTTTTTCCAGGGGACTAACCGGATTCTTACAATAATATCGAGCTCCGCATAGGCCGCTCTCTTCCCCATTCAGAGCAATAAACAGGATAGATTGCTTTGGCTGTATCCTGCTTTCTTTTATGATTCTTGCAAGCTCCATCATAACTGCAGTACCCGATGCATTGTCCAATGCTCCCGGATTGTAACTGCCGTTCATATTGTCGCCAACATGATCAAAATGTGCACCAATTATTATATGATTATCTTTCAGCTCCGGATCACTCCCGGGTATCAGCCCTATAACATTAGCCGCGGTATTGCGGAGGTTAATTTCGGAATTACAACTGAATTTCAGTTTTTTGCCATTCTTCATACCCTCCTCCAGCTTGGAAAAAGTGTCACTATCAACAAAGATAAAAGGTTTATACTCCTTTGATGTCATCCATGTGTCAAATAGTGGTCTTATTTTCAGATAATTATAGCCAAGATCATTCTCAGATAAATCAAATTCGCTTATAACAAGACTGGCACCGAACATTTCTGCTAAATCTGCCGGGTTATTCTGGCTGTTAAGTAAATTGTAATACTCCCATGGCAGCAGTAAAGCCTTTTCTGTAAGCTCATCATTGTGCAGCCGCAGCATCCCATAGTCTTCAATCAGGCACATGGAAACTTCCATATCCAGTGCATCAGTATCACTGGACAATCTGCGCAGAACAAAGTTATCCGGATAAATAAAATCGTTTATTACCTTTCCATCCTCATCAATAACCTGCAGCACAGGCTTACCTGATAATATTATAGAAGGCTGAACATATGACTGCATATACATATCCAACCCCTCAGGATTTTCAAGGCCGATTTTTTTAAAATAATCCGCTATATATTGAGCAGCCATACTGTTCTCTTTGGTTCCGGTCAGCCTTCCCCTGTATTTTTCAGAGGTAAGCTCATTAATAATACTCATCAGATTCTCTTGCTGAATGTTTTCTTTTCCCAAACCTGCTGCTTCAATATCAGTTTCCCCGGCATTCTCTTGTGTGCATCCCGTCATTATAGTGAAAATCAATAATAAAGTGACTGTAAGGCTGATAAGTCTCCTATTCATTTTATTCAATTTAACCCCCCACATTATATAATCAATCTGTTTAAATTTTAGCATAGGTTTCCTTATATGTATATTTTTATCACTTTTTTTAACATGGCAAGTAAACAGTTCTTAAATACTGATAAAACAAATGACAAGATGCTGTATAGTCATATATGTAAGAGACAGTATATTCTGACACAGTAAATAAGTCCGAAATGGTTAAACTATTAAGGGTTGAACAAATGCAGACATGGAGGTTAGTTCCATGACTTTACTGTTTATACTATTACTGCTGCTTCTGTTTTTTATTTTCTTATTATTCACCGTGTCATCAAGAATCAATCTAAGCTATGACTCTGCTAAATCAGATATGCACCTGACATTGAGGTGGCTTCATCCTCTGCTGAGGTCGGTAATAGTTAGGGAAGGCAGCGGGTTTCTTATACGAGTATATCTTCTAAACAAAAGGATTTTGACAAAACTGATAAAACCAAAACAATACACCAACAGAAAAGGCAATATTCTCAGAAGCCTCAAGCCAACCGAAATTCATGTGAATACTCAATATGGATTCCGGGATCCTTTTGTTACAGGCCTTGCCTGCAGCACAGTGAGCGCGGTTTCACGGTTCTTAAATGTAGCATCCTTATATCAAAAACCGGACTTTATGGCAAACAGCAACTATATCAATTTGAATGCCAATGCTAAGCTCAACCTGGGCTACTCGCTGATGAAGCTCATATGAAAAACAGTATTGTCAAAGGAGGAAAATCCATGGAAGTTAATAATTCTCTAACCCAGAATATTGATACGTTGTTCTCAAATATTGAAACCTTTACTCAGAATGAAGGATTGCTGGGAAAACCCGTTTCTCAAGGAGATAAGACTTTAATTCCTATTATCTCCGTTACAATCGGATATGGAGGCGGTAATACTTCCGGCAAAATGTCCGGAGGGGCTGCAGGCTCAAACCAGGGAACCAGCAATGCAGGAATGGATGCTCTGGGCCTTGGTGCCAGAATCAGTACCGATGCTTTGGCACTGGTAGATGGTGAAAATGTCTCCATTCTGCCTGTCAACGACAATCCGGGCAATATGAGCCAATTGATAAATCAGCTGCCTCAGATAATGGGTAAAGGGCAAAACAACCAGCAGCAGAATCAGCAGCAAAGCTCATAATGAAAGGCCCCACGGCAAATATTGCCGTGAGGCCTCAATTTCCTTGATGATCAATAAGAACTGACAGTCAGCCCGCTTATAGCCTCAATGACCTTTCCCTCCGGCATTGGCTTGCTGAACAGATACCCTTGGACCTTATCACACTTATGCTTGATAAGATAATCCAACTGCTCCTTTGTTTCAACACCTTCCGCCACTACACTCAGTCCCATGGTCCTTCCCAGCTTTACAATAAGATTTGTCAGGGATTTATGTTTACTATCGGACTCTATGGTATCAATAAATGATTTATCTATTTTCAGAGTGGATATCGGCAGCTGCTTTAAATAGTTAAGAGAGGAATATCCCTTTCCAAAGTCATCCAATGCAATTTTTATTCCCCGGTCCTTCAGAAGCTTGAGCTTCCCTACCAATGCATCACAGGATTCCATCAATACTGATTCCGTAATTTCAAGTTCAAGATACTCCGGATTCAAGCCGGCATAATCAAGTATCTCAGTTACTTTGTTAACGAAATCATCCTGAAGCAGCTGGACCATGGAAATATTGACGGATACGGAGAGCTTATCATGGCCTTGCCTGTGCAGCCCTTTCAGGTACATGCAGGCACTTTTCAACACCCAATCTCCTATAGGAATAATCATATGTGTATCTTCAGCAACATTGATGAATTTAAGGGGGCTTACATGCCCAAGCTCAGGGTTTTTCCATCTTATCAGTGCTTCCAGGCCTGATACCCTGTTTTGGGCAATATCCCACTGGGGCTGGTAAAACAATTCAAATTCGTTGTTAAACAATGCTGCTCTCAAATGCTTCTCTATGTTTACTCTCTCTGATACTGCTTCATTCATGGTTCTGTCATAGAAAACTATTCTGTCTTTCCCTGTTTCTTTTGCCTTATTTAATGCAATATCTGCATTTTTCAGAAGTTCATCCAAACTGTCTCCATTTTCCGGATACATTGAAATACCTATACTTATTGTAATGAATAATTTACTGCCGTTAACATCAAGTGGGGTCTTAAAGCCCTGCAGCACCCTGTCTGCCAGCCTTTCAACCAAGGATGCCTCCTCATAGCCCTCCAAGGCTATTACAAATCCATCGCCGTCAAGTCTGTATACGGTAGAACCCACTCCAACCAAGCCTTCAAGACGAGAACTGACTTTAATCAGCACTTGATCGCCGAAGCTATGTCCCATTGTATCATTTATGTACTTAAAATTATCAATATCAGCAATAAGAATTGCAATCTTCATGCTGTCATTTGAACTGACAAGCTCATCAACACGCTTTATAAGTGAAGCTCTATTCCTGACTCCCGTAATCTGGTCATGGTATGCAAGGTGTTCCAGTTCCATATTTGCTTCACTCAGGTTCTGACAGCTGTCATAAAGCTTTCCCTCAGCAACCTTTAACCTCTTAAGTGAAGAACTGATTAAAACAAAGATCAGTATCCCTGAAACCAGTACATAAAGCCAACCTTTTATCATACTTATCCTGGTTATGGCTGCATTATCCGCCACAAGCAATCCCAGCAGCTTATCCGATAAAAGTATCCACAAAGCCCCTATAAGCATATAAGTAAGTGCTATTCTTAATGATATCTGATTGGATTCCGGCTCATCATTGCCAGTCAATTTTTCAATACCTTCGCGTATTTTTTCATTTTTATATGCGACC
>DAOLPD010000019.1:0-26065 GCA_035417425.1 Bacillota bacterium | reverse complement strand
GTGACATTTTATCACGATAGTTTACAAGGTGACATTATCACACGATAATCACATCTTTATCAATTTCAACCTTGACTTCGGGAGTATAGCCTCCGAAAATATTCACAGCAGCTACGCCATCAACCATTTGAAAGTCATAGCTTATTTTGTCGTCAACCAATTGTCTTATTTTTTCCATGGGGAGGGACTCACTGCTTATACTAACAGTGGCTACGGGCTTATCTGAAGTACTGAACTTCAGAACCTTTGGTTCATCAATGTTTGAAGGGAGCTTCCCTCTTATCCTGCTGACTGAATTCTGAACTTCTATTGCAGCTTCATTGATATCAATCCCATAGTTGAACTCCAGCTGCATTATTGAAAGGTTATCCTGATTTATAGATTTGACATTGACTATGCCTTCAAGCCTTCCGAACTCCTGCTCCAAGGGCTCGGATATATCTGTAACCACATCCTGGGCTGACGCACCCGGATACCTTGTCATTACAGTAGCCATAGGCGGATTTGTATCAGGGGCAAGCTGAGCTTTCAAGGTTAATTTCGAGTACGATCCAAGTAATAATATGATAATTGCAAAAGTTAAAACCAAGTATTTACGTTTAATTGCGAATTCTCCAATATTCATCACTATTGTTCCCCTTCATATACATATACTTTTGCACCGTCATACAGTTTGTCGATGTTGCTTGCAGCAACCTTGTGACCTTCAGCTGCCCCTTTTATAATTTGAACTTGATTATTGGTTTTCATTCCAATTTCTACAGGTACTTCACGTACATATCCGGCATCAATTCTATATAGGACATATCCGTCGGCAAGCTGCTTTAAAGCACTCTGCGGAACAGTTAAGGCGTCCTTTGCAGTTTTTTTGATGAATTCTGTCTGGATGCTTGTTCCAAGGATTACACGATAATTTCCATCCCACCTTTTAATCTTTATCTCAACCTCTCCTATTCTGGTCGCAGGATTTATTCCGGGCAGCACCTTGGTTACCTTTGCTGCAATTTTGTCCCCACCTCCTGCTATTTCCAGATGAACGGGCGTTCCGACCATTAGTTCATTCAAATCCGATTCGCTTAAATTTACCTTAATAATCAACTCTGATATATCATCGATTATTGCTACGGGTTTTCCTGCTACAGCAAAATCTCCCGGATTACAGTTCAATTCCCTGACCATTCCACTCATTGGAGCAGTTACAACTGTGTCCTTCAATTTTACAGATAATTCATCCTTCTGTGCATATAGCTCCTTTAACTGCATTTCGACCATGCCGGATTCATGATAGACCTTGTCATAGACGGTTTTGGCAATCGCATTATTTTCATATAAAATCCCGTACTTTTTTTCTTCCTCCTTTAAATATGCAAGATTGAACTCAACAGTATCAATTTTAGCCTGGAGGGTATTTATTGCAGCAATAATATTTTCATCCTCAAGCTTTGCTATTATCTGGCCTTTTTTCACATAATCCCCCTCGTCCATGTATATTTCCAGTATTTCAGCCGGGATTGTGGCAGCTGCCTGCATCGTATCCTTGGGATACAATGTTCCGACATATGATATTCTTTCATTAAGGTCCTCTTTGAGGACAGCTGCGGCCTCTGTTACAACCCCCAGATCCTCTGCTGCGGTACTGCTGCCGGTGTTCATACCATTCATAAAATGTACGGATAGTTTTCGGTATGCAAAGAAGCCTGCAGCCAATAAAAAAATAAATGCTATAACCTTTATTGCTTTGCTCTTGTTAATCAATAATATTACCTCTCTTTCCATTTCCACGCAGCAGCCGGAGCGTGTCCTATTATCCCTGCCTTTCAATCTGACTGTAAATATATTATAATAGTTGATAAAGCAAGAATCGGTAATATATGTTACAAACAACTGTCAGGAGGAACTGCTTATGGAACTTGAAGGATATATCAGCATTTTGAGCGAAGTACCGATATTTAAAAAATATACCGGCGAAAACCTGCTGGAATTCTTCAGGGCCCTGAAGTATAAACTGTTGTTTTATTCAAAGGACAGCGTTATCTTTCTTGAAAATGACAAATGTGAGGCTTTAAGTATTGTACTTGATGGAATTATTCAAGTACAGAAGATTGATTCCTACGGAAGGCTGCTTACCATTGCAGAATTTCAAAAAGGTGAAACCTTTGGGGAGAACCTTCTTTTTGGCTCGGGTAACTATTACCCAATGACGGCCGTCGCAAGAACAAATTCCGTAATTCTAAGAATACCGAAGGAAGCAGTGCTGCAGCTATGCCTGCAGGATACCGATTTTTTGACGGAGTTCTTAAGACTTTTGTCGGATAAGGCGTTAACCCTCAGTGGAAGGTTGAAACAGGTCACTTTGAAGACTATTCGCCAGAAAATATGTGAATTGATATATGAGAAGTACATAAGTCAAAAAGAGCTTGTCATTAACCTGCAGATGGGCAGGAAAGAATGGGCGGATAGGCTTGGAGTTCAAAGACCTTCTCTTTCCAGAGAATTGATCAGGATGAAGAAGGAAGGTATAATCAGCTATGACCGCTATAATATTTATATCAAAGATATAGATTCAATACAAAAATATCTTTAAGATAAGCAGAAGGCCTAACCGAAAATGTTAGGCCTTTACTCACGATTGTACTGACATGTCTTTTTGACTGCGCGGTAACTTATGTTACCGGCTTATTAATAATAAAGGATTATAATAATGTCATAAGTGAATACGTTTAATGGAGGGGTTTTAATGCTGTTAAAGTTCAAGCCAGCCATTCAGGTTGCTTTTCTTGCCGCCTTCCTTGTATTAATTACCGGAGGGAGAGTGCACATATGGATGTTCGTTTTTCTGGGCAGTGTTTTTGCTGCAGTTTTATTTGGAAGGTTTTACTGCGGATGGATATGTCCGATTAATACCATAACCGATGGGATAAACTGGTTTTACGACAAGCTTAAAATAAAAAGAAAAGCTGTACCGGAGCGACTTAAGAGCCCTATAGTGAGATACGGGTTGTTAATACTTTTTATTGCTGTGATGGTGCTTACCTTGAAATCAGGAAAGAAGCTTCCTGTTCTGCCTGTGCTTGCCGTTATGGGTGTATTACTGACCTTGGTATTCGTACCTGCCTTATGGCATAGGTATCTGTGTCCTTACGGCACATTTATGAATATAACCGGCAGATATGCAAAACATTATTGGAAGGTGGATAAGGACAGCTGCATAAAATGCGGGATGTGTAAAAAAACGTGCCCGGCTGAGGCAGTAATAATGGAGAGCAGGGAGGTGCCTGCGGAAATCGACCGGGGACTATGCCTGGAATGTACTGCCTGTACAAAATCATGCCCTAAGGATGCTATAAAATATTCATAATATATGCTTATGCCCGTATTAATGAGTCCGGAGCTTAAGTTTAAGACCTAACCGTTAAGGTTAGGTCTTAAAACTCATCAGGCTGAAGACTAGTATACGCCATTGAAGCCGAAGGTCCTTCCAAAACCGCCAAAGGCGATTATTGCAAGTATGATGATGAAGAAGAAGTTGTTGTCTATACCCCAGGATGGACCTGCCGCCAACAGTATGAACAGAAGAAGCAGAAGCAGGAAGCCGTTGCCGTCACACTTCTTTTCAAAAGGTGATACTGCTTGTGGCCGGCAAAAATCAGGCGTGCCGCATGGATTTACTCCTCCATAACTATTTGCCATATTTAACCCCCCTTTCCTTGAAAATTTTGGACTTATCTAAAGTAATTCATTGAGAGCTGCTAAACCAAAACGAAAAATGCTGTCAATGCCAGGAAGTCCAAAAAGCTTCTGTAGTATGGATAAGTATATCCGTATCCGTAGTCATACCATGGATACCCGTATCCATAACTATAACCATAACCATAGCCTAATGGCATGGTCTCACCTCCTCCTTGAATAATGAGGGATAGTCCTTACATGTCCTACTCCATACTATGTAATATTTATAATTTGGTTACTTTCAGAACATAGCTTGGGCATTTAAAACAATCAAAAACTGGCCGGCTGGGCCAGACTTTTTTTCGAATTGTTTATATAATATTTCTGCCTGTTAATCCAAAGGCTTTATCTATACCCCCAAGAGCAATAACAGCCATAATAATGATAAAGAAATAACTGCTGTCCAATCCCAAAGAAGGACTCGCGGCAAGCAGAACAAACAACAGAATCAGAATCAGGAATTCTTCATACCTGAAATTCTTTTTTTGGGGCGGTTCCGCAGGAGTAACCTTGATGCCTTTCATAAATCTACTCGCCATACATTCACCTCCAATGCCTTTTTAAAAATTGGTATGTCCCCATTTACATATTATGATAATGCTGAAGTTAGGTTACCGGAAATGTTGACAAATCCCGGCCCCAAAAAAGTAGTTGTAAAATAGCGGGAACTTGTCTATAATTGAGGTTAGAAATTGGAAGTCAACATGGGGGAGTAATTGGCACGTTTGTGCGGCAATGTCAACATACTGATGGAAACGTCTGGCTTGCCTGAAATAATGAGACTCATGTATAACGTTTTTGTTATACATAGTCTCTTTTTGTTTGCACAACATAAATCAAAATGCATCGGTACTTCAGAAGCATGAATGGAGGAGAGACATGGATATACTATCAATTGTTTTAATTGCGGTTGGCCTTTCGATGGATGCCTTCGCAGTATCGGTAACCAATGGAATCATTATCAGGGAACTTAAAATCGGGCATGCATTGAAAGTCGGCTTGTATTTCGGGGTGTTTCAGGCATTGATGCCTTTAATAGGCTGGCTTGCAGGATCCCAGTTCAAAGATTACATAGTAAGTGTGGACCATTGGATAGCCTTTGGTTTGTTGGCTTTCATAGGAGGCAAAATGATAAAGGAGGCTTGCGGGGAGGATAAAGAAGAAGACGTTGAGGGAATGTGCGAGGTGGCCGTATCAAATCAGGGTACAGTATGTGATAACCCGCTGAGCATGGGCAGATTGATTGTTCTTGCCGTGGCTACAAGCATAGATGCTCTGGCAGTCGGTATAAGCTTTGCATTTTTGAGAGTTTCAATAATACAATCTTCAGCTTTGATTGGAGCGATAACCTTTGCAATATGCTTTGCAGGAGTATATATAGGAAACAAGTGCGGCGGTTTGCTGGAAAAGAAAGCTGAGAAAGTCGGAGGATTCATACTGATATGCATTGGACTGAAGATTCTTTTTGAGCACTTGGGAATATTAGGGTAGTTTGTTGTGGTAAAATTTATGTAAGGAGGGATTGCCGTGAACGAAAATGCAAAAAGGATACTTGTGGTTGATGATGAAGAGAAGATCGCAGAAGTAGTTGAATCATATTTGACGAAAAGCGGTTATAAAGTTTATACAGCCTATAACGGAAGCAAAGCTTTGGAGATTTTTGAGAGGATAAATCCCGATCTGATAATATTGGATTTGATGCTTCCTGACATGTCAGGGGAGGATATTTGCAGGAGCATAAGAAAAAAATCAAGAGTGCCGATAATAATGCTTACTGCGAAGGTGGAAGAGGAAAGCATACTGACCGGCCTTGGTATAGGAGCTGATGATTACGTTACAAAACCCTTCAGCCCGCGGCAATTGACAGCAAGGGTCATGGCTCTTTTAAGGCGCTCCGGGGATGATATAATACCCCTGTCCGATGTGCTGTCCTTCAATGATGGGGAGCTGGTTGTGGACAGTATCAGACATGAGGTAAAAAGAGACGGAAAGCCTGTTAACCTTACTCCAAATGAATTCAAGATATTAATGGCCCTGGTAAAATACCCTCAAAAGGCTTTTACCCGTGATGAGCTTGTTTTCCTTGTGCTGGGCGAAGATTATGAAGGCTACGACAGAACCATAGATACCCATGTGAAGAATCTCCGCCAAAAGATTGAACCGGATGCAAAATCACCAAAATACATATTGACTGTTTATGGTGTAGGCTATAAGTTCGGCGGTGAATAATCATAAGCCAAGAATTTTTTCTGTCTGTTTCTTCATTTCGTCTTTATTGCAAACAGTATTATGAATTACAGGCCTGCTGTCCAGATTCCTAATACCCTTTGGAATTTCTGTCCCGGTAAGTCTGCTCATTTCTTTTATCAGCTGGAAGCTGTTTTGGCCCGAGTATTTGGGATCTATTGATTTCATTACGTCTGCCGTAAATTTATAGGGGCTGGCTGTTGAAACAATCACAGTTTTTATATTTTCATCACACTTCTGCTTCCTGTGCTTTCCGTATGCTGAAAAAGCTACTGCCGTATGAGTATCAATAACATATCCGCAGTCTTTATACATTTTTCTTATTGCCTCGGCAGTATCTGCTTCAGACGCATAATATCCGTAAAAATCACCCAGCTTGCCTTTCGCATCGTCATTTATCATATATGCACCTTTACCTGACAATTGTGCCATTAACTCACCCACCATACTGCTGTCTTCACCGTAAAGATAAAACAGAAGCCTTTCCAGGTTGCTGGAAACAAGTATATCCATTGAGGGCGACATGGTTGTAATGAATTTGCGCTTTTTATCATATACTCCCGTGTTCAGGAAATCATACAGCACTTTGTTTTCATTTGAAGCAGATATAAGGTGCTTGATAGGAAGCCCCATTTCTTTTGCATAATATCCTGCCAGTATATTGCCGAAGTTTCCGGTGGGTACGATAAAGTTGATTTCTTCACCGGCTTTTATGTCACCCATTCTGCATAGCTGCAGATAACCATAGAAATAATACACTATCTGGGGAACCAGCCTGCCTATGTTTATAGAGTTGGCAGAAGAAAATACTAAGTTTGCGGCTGACATATCCATTTGCAGCTCTTTGTCGGAAAACATTTCCTTCACACCGGTCTGAGCATCGTCAAAATTTCCCCGTATGCCTATTACATATGTATTTTCGCCTGTCTGGGTAACCATCTGCAATTTTTGAACTTCACTGACTCCGCTTTCCGGGAAAAACACGATAATTTTAGTGCCGGATACCCCGGCAAAGCCTTCCAGGGCGGCTTTTCCGGTGTCTCCCGAGGTGGCAGTGAGTATTACGATTTCGCGATTCAGCTTCTGCTTTTTGGCAGCGGTTTTTAGAAAATATGGAAGTATGGACAATGCCATGTCCTTAAAGGCAAGGGTTGGCCCGTGGAAAAGCTCCAGAAAATACACATCTGATTTTTTTACTACAGGTGCAATTTCTGATGTATCGAATTTTTCATCATAGGCTTTATCAATACATTCACGTATTTCAGCTTCTTCAAAATCCTGCAGATAGTCCTTCATAATGTGGTATGCCAGGCTTTTGTAGTCCATATTTATCATCTTTTCCAGGGAAATTTCGGGCCTTGGTATTTCAGTCGGGACAAAAAGGCCTCCATCATCTGCGATGCCTTTAAGTATTGCGGCCGATGCAGTTATCAGCCCACCTCTTCCTCTGGTACTCTTGTACAATATTTTATTCATGGTTTTACCTCCGCCGGTTGAAAATCAAATATATTTTTTTAATTATAACATATATATATCATGAAACAAGTTTATCATCACAAAAGTAGCAGAAGTATTTCGCAATAGAAGAATAATGCGACATATCTGAAGTTTGCATAACCCTCCGCAAGAGACAGTATAGTATATCGACGCACACGGATTATGATTTTGACAGGCCTACTGCAATGCCTTTGGAAAAGTTCTGACGGTGCCAAAAGGCCCTCCATGGCCCGAGACACCTAAGCCGGCCTCCTGCCGGCTTCACGAACTTTTTACCAAAGCCATATCAGAGGCCTGTTGCCAAAATACATAAAAGTGTGCCCTGCTATACTATACAAGCTCTTGCTTGGTTATGCAACTTACAGAATACTACCTTGTATATAAAGGATATGCAAATACCGACGTGGGGAAGCTATATTCGACGAAACCTTCCACCTGACCTCGGAACGGGAATACCCCTGGCAAAATAACCAGACGGGCCCGCAGAGATGGGACCCCCGCCAGTGATTTTGCTGGCTTTGGAAGGTGAGGAGAACATACTTCCCCTACAGTCGGAGTACTTTACAAACCTGTAGATGTTGCGCATTCTTTTTATGTTGCGCAACGGGTGGTCCCTGTTATGAGGATAAGAAGGAATTCCCATAAAAACGTCGAAGTATAAGTTAAAAGAATAACCGGTCGATTAAAGAAGGGGGTGCTTCAATGGAAATGATGCAGTTGGTTTTATTCAGGTTGAATGAGCAGGAATACGCCATAGACATATTTAAGGTTAACGAAATTGTTCCTTACAGGAGGCCCACAATGATACCCAATACCCCCGATTATGTTGAAGGGGTGCTTAATCTGAGGGGCAATGTCATTCCTGTAATAAGCCTCAAGAAGAGGTTCCAGCTTGAAGATACGGGCACGGAAGACAGTACAAAGATAATCGTGGCCGATACTGGAGGCACTATAGCCGGTTTCGTTGTCGATGAAGCATCAAACGTGATTACCGTGGAAAGCGAGAATATAGAACCCGTGTCGGAAGTCGTATCGAATATCAGCAGCAAGTATATAAACGGTATAGGAAAGAAAGATGACGGGAGCATGTATATATTGCTTAATTTTGATGGGTTGTATGCAGAAGGGGCTTGAGTAAAATAGTAATATGAGGCACAGGCAGCCGTTCAAATGTATGGCTGCCTGTATCTTTACAGGCTGCAAGGGGTAATTTGGGATGGGTAAATATTTTATAAAAGCACTTATATTTTGTATTCTGTTTTTTTTGGCCTGCGGTGTTATAGGCTTGCAGGAGGGTTATTTTGAGCCTGAAAAGGCGGAACTCGAGCCTGTACCGGAGCCTGTACCGGAGCCTGTACCGGAAATCATATTCTCAGAGACGAAACTGCTGCCGGGAGACTGCTTCTCAATATATCTCAAGGGCCTGACGGAAAGGGATGATATTCAGGTATCAGCTGCTTTGGTGCAGGGACAGCCAAGGTTTTTCGGCTTTATGGAGGGAAGACTGGCTATAGTCGGAACAAGCTGCAGGACAAAAGAAGGGGATTACAGCTGCAAGGTCCGGGTACTGAGGGATGGGGAAATTGCAGCCGAAAAAGAGGAAACCTTAAAGATACTCCATAAAGAGTTTGTGGAGCAGCATCTTACTGTTTCTGCCACTCAGAAGGAACAGAGAAGCGATGATAATTTTGATATGGATAAGGTTCATACCGATAGGGCAAAATCCGCAACTTCGGAAATACCCCTTTGGGAGGGCACGTTTGTGAAGCCGGTGGAAGGAAGGGTTTCTACCGAATTTGGTATGATAAGATACATTAACAAGGAAGAGTCCGGAAGGCACTCAGGCATTGACATAGCAGCAGCCAGGGGGACTCCTGTGAAGGCAGCTAATAATGGAGTGGTAAGGCTATCCATGATGCTTAAAGTAACAGGGAATACAATAATAATTGACCATGGCTGCAATATCTACAGCTCCTATGCCCATCTTGACAAGCTTCTTGTGGAGGAGGGGGCTGAAGTTAAAAAAGGCGACATCATAGGAGAGGTGGGATCGACAGGCTTCTCAACCGGACCCCATCTGCATTGGTCCACTACAGTAGGAACGCTGTATATAAATCCTGAGTCGCTTGTGGAAAGGGATCCTCTGGCTTTTATCCGGTAATAGTCACGGATGGATATCCAGTTCGATGTATCTGTGAAGAAGCTTATCCACAGACATTGCCAGCTTCAGGTATATCAAGCAATACAAATACATGGGAAGCATAAGGGCGGCAGCTTGACTTACAGGGGTACTAAAAGCAGAGGGGCTGAAAATGCTTATGCCGAACCGGTAATTGACTATGAGCAGTATTGCAATATCCAAAATTGCAGAAAGAGCAGGGATAGGATAGATACTCCTGAAGCGGTCTTTAATAATGCCCAGGGAAAGTCCTATTATGCCGTTGGTACAGATGAAAAAAAGGGCTTCGCAGGGATTATAAAAAGCCAACAGGGCTGCAGCTGAAAGATAAACCAATATTCCCAGTATGTAGCTGAGCCGTGCCGCTAAATATATAGGGAATCCATTCAATAATGCTGCAAAACCAAATGCTGCTCCAAGAATGGGGGGCACAGCCTGAAGTGCTGCTGCAAGCAGGGCAAGGCCAGTGCAAAAGAATAGAATTCTTTTGTTAAACACTTTTTATCCCTCCCGAATGATATTGGCGGACAAAGCCTCGATATTAATTGATATGCCGAGGCGATAAAAAATAAAACTTGATGTAATAATTAATAATAATGGGACATGGGGACGTTTCTCCTGTCTCACTGAAAGCGAGACACGCGAAACGTCCCCGTGTCTCACATCGCATTCTTCTTTTATCGCGAAACATCTTGATAGGAGTGGTTGCTATTTTTACAAATGCTAAAGAAGCGGAAGATTTCGTATATAGTTCCTACATGAACGCAATAGATAAGATACCAAAGGGTATGCCGGATATGATTACCAGAAGACCGCATCTGGCAAGAACGCTTCTGGATAAAATGGGGGAGCCGGATAAAAAACAAAGGAATATACTGGTGACAGGCAGCAAGGGGAAAGGCTCGGTCAGCAGGATGATATCAAAACTGATAGAGGCTCACGGGCTTAAGACCGGATTATGTACAAGTCCGCATCTGGTGAGCTTTTTGGAGAGAATCAGAATAAACGGCAATGCAATTTCAGAGGAGGATTTTGTTAAGTATTCAAATATTCTGGAGCCTTATGCAGCGGAAGTGCAAAAACAATTGACAGAAGCTGAGTACTTAGGGCCCGCCGGTATTACGGCTATTATTGCCATTTTGTATTATCTGGATCAGGAGACTGATTACAATGTGTTTGAATGCGGAAAAGGCGCAAGATATGACGAAGTAACCAGGATATATAGCGAAGCTTCGGTCATCAACACTGTTTTTCTGGAGCACATTCCGCAGCTGGGATGTAATCTGCAGGAGATTGCCTTTAATAAGGCAGGAATAATCAACAGCACTCAGAGGTTTGCAGTCAGCGGTGTACAGCAGAAGGAAGCCTGGGATGCTATCTATAAGGAATCCTGTGATAAGGGAGTCAGATTATTTACCTTCGGACAGGATGTTTTGTGTGAAAACATACGCATTGACAGAAACGGTACTTATTTTGATGTCATTACCCGGAACAGCAAATACAGAAATATCAGGCTGAATCTGATGGGACGCCATCAGGCATATAATGCCGCAATTGCGGTTTGCACAGCAGAGAATTTGCTGGAGGGAGCCAAAGAAGAGGATATAAGACAGGCATTAGGGGGCATAACATGGCCGGGAAGGCTGGAAGTGATAAACAGAAGCCCTTTAACCATACTTGACGGATGTATCAACAGGGAGTGCGCGAGACATGTCAGGGAGGTTGTAAGTGAAATGGGAAGTAAAGATGTTATCTCCATTGTCGGAATTCCCGATGATAAGGATTATGAAGGCGTCGCATGTGAAATGTATGATATATCAGGAAAGATTATTTTCACCACATCAAAGAACAAGCATTTGAAGTTCACAACAGCTCAAATGGACAAAGCAAAGCCTATGCTGGGAGAAAAACTGATATATGAAGCAGAGATTGAAGATGCAATAGAAACGGCATATAATTTGATTGGGGATGACGGGCTGGTGTGCATAATAGGAACACAGTCCCTGGTCAGGGATGTAAAGGAGTATTTTAAGCAGGATACGCTAAATCTTTAGCAGTAGATTGATTTGTGAGGTACTTATGATTAACAATAAAAGCCGCGAATACATAGTAAGAAATACAATTTTGTTTGAACGGGCATTCTCTGTGAATAATTATGACGGAGATTCTAAAGCTGATTACGGTTATAAATATGAAAAGGGCACCATACCGGTTTTGATATCGGCACCTCATTCGGTAAATCATTGGAGGAACGGCAAGATAAAATGCGCAGACATATTTACCGGCTCAATTGCGAGAATGATACACTTGCTGACTGGGTGCCACGTATTTTACAAAACCAAAAACGACAACTATGACCCCAACTATGATCCCATAGACGGAGACGGGGATTATAAGAACAGCTTAATAGACGTTATCAGGAAGGAGAATATACGTATATTCATAGACCTGCATGGAGCTGCGGAAAACAGGGAATTTGACATCGATCTGGGAACCGACGGTTCAAATAACCTTTGCGGAAATAGTTTTATCCCTGACCTGTTCCGGGTCATATTCAGCAGATATGGAATTCATATGGTTGAAGAAAATAAGATATTCACGGCAAGCCCGCAAAACAACGTATCAAGAACAATGGCAGCGGTTTGCGGGATACCGTCCATCCAGGTGGAGGTCAACAGGAAATACAGGGAAGTATCCAAAAATGAGGAGGAGTTTTTGAGTTTCATGAAAGGCCTGTATTCCGTCATATCCATATTGAATGACTGTGAATGGGATTCCGACACATACGTCTTTGAGGCTGAAAAAAGCAAAATCCATATTCCAATAGATAAAATAGAATTCAGCAGGGAAGATGCAGAGAAATACGGATTTCAAAGAAATGATTCCTTTCAGGTGAACTCCGTATTTAATCACAGCAACAAAACTGAATTCATTGCCAGATACAAGCATACTGGCAACAATCAGGAATTTGTGTCCGGAAAAGTATACCTGACCAACAAATTATACAAATACGTTTTTGGAGATAATGAAGCTGAAGAGAAAAAATATGTGCTGGTAAACAGGAAGAAGGCAATAACCCTGCCAATTGGAATCCCAAAGGCCGGCTCGGAAAGGATCATGATATGTCCGGACCTGGCGGATAAGATTGACTTAAGTAAAAACTATCAATTGTATAACAGGAATGATGACATAGACTACTACCTGGGGAAGCTGGCTGTGACAAGGGATACGACCGCAAAAGGCAAGATTTTTCTTAATTACTATCAAAGGCATATTATGAATGTCAATATTCCCAAGAAAGTAATCTTAAAAGATGATTTTCTGAAATACCTGGGAAGCGATGTTCTCAGCGAAGAAGATAAGGGTATTTTAAAGCGGAGCTACAAGGATCAGCATTCATATTATGAGATTGAGCAAAATCTGATAGGAGACGATGATTTAAAAAACATCTTTAAAAAGCTGGAGCTTGATAAAATTGAGCTTATTGAAGTAAATGACACTGGTGATAAAACAAAAGCGAAGGGTTTAAGGGAAAGACACAGGCAATTTATATATGGAATCCTGTCCTTTCTCATTAAAAGGAAGTCAATATGCTTAAGAGTGGGAAGGCCTTATCCTACAGATGAAAACAGTGATATTGTGCGTATAATGCCCACAACCATGAAAATCCTCGGTATTGGTGAGACGGATAAGCTGATTGTGAGGCACAGGGGGCATGAGGTAATACTAAGGGCACTTCCCTTTGACTCCTTTGAGGTGCTTAAGAATTCCAATGTTCTTGTTTATGATGATGCAGATGCAAGTACGCTGATCGGTATTCCGTCAAGATATAGGGTTGAACTGGGGATATATTCCTTGAACAGCATTGTAACAGCGGAAAGGGATATGAAATACCTGTTCATTAAGAACAGTAATGTTCAGCTGCTGCCCATAATAGCGGTAATATTTACAATAATACAGACATTTCAGGATACTGCAGCAAGAATACTATTGAGTTGTATCCTGGTACCCCTTGCAATCTATGTTTCTCTTTCACAGGAAAGGCTTAAGGTGGATTCTGATTCTAAATAAAACTGAACATATTAAGATTTGCATATGTCAAGGTTTCTGAAATCATATCCCGAAGGGTTTTGATATACACGTAAGTCAAATTCAGGAATCACTGCAATAACATGGCTGAATATTTCCGATTGCACGGCTTCGTAATCAACCCATTTTGTTCCGTCCAAAAAAACATATATTTCTATAGGCAGACCGAATTCGGTCGGTTGAAGCTGCCTTACCATTTGGGCCATTTCTTTGTTGAGTTTGGGGTGATTCTTCAAATATCCCGCCAGGTAGGCCCTGAAAGCATCAATATTAGTCAGCTGCATCCCATTAATGTGCTCATTATTGTAACCGTTGATAAATTCTTGGAGGTGTGGAATTCTTATAAATCTCTCCAACATTTCTTCTGTGCAGAATTTTATACTGGTCAAGTCTATGTTGATATGCCTTTTTATTCTCCTGCCTCCGAATTCCTGCATTCCGGTCCAATTCTTGAATGAGTCTGATATCAATGCATAAGTAGGAATCATTGATATGCTTTTGTTCCAATTCTGGACCTTGACGGTGTGCAGGGTTATTTCTATTACATCCCCGTTTGCATCATATTTAGGCATTTCAATCCAATCACCAAGCTTAACCATATTATTTGCAGTAAGCTGGATGCCGGCTACAAATCCAAGTATGGAATCCTTAAAAATAAGTGAAATAATTGCCGTTGCAGCTCCGATACCGCTCAGCATAATCCAGGGAGAACGATTTATAAGAAAGCTGATTATTAATATGATTCCTATAATAATTGCAATGATCTCAATAACCTGAAGGAATCCTTTTATAGGTCTTGTTCTATCTTCCTGACTGCTTCTGTAAATATCATCCACGGCATTCAGGAGTTTATGTACAACGAATAAAACAACAATGACTATATAGGCAGAGGCAATCCGCTGAATCAAGTCCTGATATAAGGGGAAGACAGGTGCAAACCCGTAGATAATAAATCCGGGTATAATATTCACTACCTGATCAAAGAATTTATTCTTCATTAGAATGTCATCCCACTTTTGGGGGGATTTTGCAGCATATGCTTTTACTATTTTCAAAAAGAGTTTTTTTACAATCAAATTTATCACTATACTGAGGAGCACGATAGCGATTGCCGTGATCATATTTGACAAAAATAGAGAAAGCCCTTCGCCCATACCGTTATGTACCAGCCAATTCTTAATATAATCAATCATTTGCAACACCGGCCTTATAAATTTTGCTTTGGTATTGCAATAATTATATCATAATATTTAGCATTTCTGAAATTATGCAAGTACTGCTGAGGCAAACTGAATAATTTTATTTTTTAATATTATTATGTCACCTAAGACCCGTAAAAACTAAATACGCTAGAGAAAAAATGAGATATATTTAATTATTATGTAAATTTGAGCTAATTTAACAGTAAATAAGGAATAATAAAAATTGAATTTTCACATAATAAATGTGATAATATAGACAAAGGTCAAAGAAAGTCAAAGTCAAACTAAAGACCAAAAATTACCATATTATTCGGAGGTGTTTTGTATGTTCTTGGTACCATACGGCAGAAAAAACAGAGGCTTATCAGAAAGGCCCCATGATATTTTCAACATAGACAATTTTTTTGACGGTTTCTTCGGAGATTCCTTTATGCCCGCATTCTTCGCAGGTGATGCACAAATTAAGGTGGATATAAAGGAAAATGAAAAAGAATATATTGTTGAAGCAGATCTGCCCGGAGTAAAAAAGGAAGAGATCAATGTAGACCTTAATAATGACAGACTCACAATATCAGTAACAAGAAATGAAGAAACAAACATAGAAAAAGAAAACTATATCAGGAAAGAAAGAAGAAGCGGAAGCTACAGCAGAAGCTTCTATGTTGAAAATGTAATTGAAAATCAAATTTCTGCCAAGTTTGAAAATGGCGTATTATCAATGGTACTTCCCAAGAGGGAATCGGGAGTAAACAGAAATAAGAGAATAGAGATTCAATAATGCTGAGGTTGTACCGCAGTTAAAAGCTGCGGTACAACCATTTTTTGCAGGAAATCCTGAATATTGACAAATTAATAACTATTACAAATTAATCTTGATTTTATTTATCAAATAATTCATAATTGAACTAACATTCAAACACGGATGGAGGGATAATATGGATATCAGGATAACCGATAGGGCTAAAACGGAACTGTCTAAAATTGAATCCAAGAACTTTAGAATAGCATATGATAATGATTGCGGATGACTGTCCATGGCTTATAGTCTGGTTCAGGATGAACCAAAACCGGATGACATCATAGCCCGTGCAGAAGACAGAACCTTCTATGTGCAGAATGACATATCAGACGATATAGATTTTTTTGAAATAGACTTCCATAACGGATGGTTCCGCAAGGTATTTGTTGTTTTCCCAAATGGGGAAAGTTATTAGGCATTTTAGAGAGCAAGGCGAACTCATGAAACTGCCCTGATGTATTATACATCAGGGCTTTCTTTTAACCTAAAGACTGATTTCCTTGCTGCTTTCCCACAATCCGTGGATATTGCAGTAAGACAATGCATAAATGGTTCCGGATTTTTTAACTTTTATCCGGGTCAGTCCTGCCGGGTCGGTAAAGGTCTCCCCTTCTCCATGAGCCGAGAAGTTGAAATGAGCGATTTCTACAGGAAATTTCGAGCCTTCCGGCTGGAAAAACACCTTTATCCATACTATATGGTGCTCAAAGGTATTGGGATGGGGTATTGCATCACCGATTGTCACCTTTACTTCAAAGGGGGTATCCGGCGTTACCTTTTCAGGGCAGTGAATTACAGGAACATGTTTTTCACCTTTCCAGTCACCTGATTGAATTGTTTGGCTTAATAGACTCATAGTTATCACCCTCCCAAATTTATTACTATAATTATATATCATATTGAGTGAATAAATCCAGATGAATTAATAAAAACCTTTGTATGAATATGTAGAAAAATGGTGTCTGAACTTGCGATTGAAATAATGGAGGATACCGCTGCCGAATATAGAAATTACTAGATTATAGATCATGAGTTCAGGATGAAGGTTTCTTAATCAAATGAGTCTTAAGATAAATTTGGGGTGAATTGGATGAGGGAATCCGGCAGGGCTATTGAGAAATATCAGCCGCTTTGGGGATCATGGAAGGTGGGGGAGCTTATCGGGCAAGGGGTTGACTGCGAAATATACAGTGTGTTTAAAGAAGAATGGGGGAAACGGTATATTTCCACCGTCAAATTCATGAGTTTTTCCATAAGCAGGAATGATATTTCTGAGGCTCAGGCCATAGGCATCAGCAGGGAAGCAATGCCTGAATACTTTAAAAGCCTGTTGGTCAACGTACAGAATGAAATTGAGCTAATGTACAAGCTGAGAGGGAACAGCAATATTGTGACTTACGAAGACCATGGGATATATGAGAAGAAAGGAAATCCGGGGTGGGATGTTCTTATCAGGACGGAATATCTTCAGGCACTGCCCGATTTTCTTGTTGGAAGAAAACTTGGAAGGATTGATGTTGTAAGGCTGGGGATTGATATCTGCAAGGCGCTTGAAGCCTGTGTAAGGGAGAACATAATTCACAGGGACATTAAGGATTCAAACATATTTGTCTCACCCAAGGGAGAGTTCAAGTTGGGCAGCTTCAATATGGCAAAGGAGCTTTCAAGGGGCGGGAGGACTGTTTTGACTGCGCTCAATCCCTTATATATGGCGCCGGAGCTTTATAAAGAGCAGGCGTATGATTTTTCTGTTGACCTATACTCGCTGGGAATAGTTATGTACAAACTGCTTAACAAGGGGCGGCTGCCATTTCTGCCGCTGCCCCCGGAAGCTATTACCGTTGAAGATACCGAAAGGTCGGTATCCCGCAGGATGTCAGGGGAAAAACTGCCGCTGCCTGCCGATTCGGAAGAAAATCTTGGGAATATTATCCTCAAAGCCTGCAGCTATGACAAGAAGGACAGATATAAGTCACCGGCAGAATTCCGGCAAAAGCTCGAGCGTATACTTAAGGCAGAGGTTAAAACAATGGTGAGTAATACTGAGATTTCAAAAAAAAACGCGGAGGAAGCCGAAAGAACAGCGGTGGCGGAAATTGCCGCATCGATCAATAATGCATCAGGAAGGTCAAAGAGAAGGCTTTTTTCTGCTGCAGCCATGATCGCCGCAATGGTACTGGCATTTTTCTTCGGATACATAATGAATTATGATGCCTTACCGGCAACATCGGAGCCGGCTTACGAGGAAACTGCCGAGACAGCCGAAACAGCCGAAACAGCCGAGGCAATTCCGGCACCTGCGAAAACGGCGGTATTGACTCCTTTACCAACTGAAGAGCCAGTTAAAAAGGAAAACCGGATCAAGTCAACAAAAAAAAGAACTGAAGCTGAAAAGCTAAAGGAAAAAGCATTTGAATATTATGAAAAGCATGAATACGGAAAGGCAATTGAGGTTTTTTCGGAACTGATAAAATCGGATGCCTCTTACAGAGGTTCCGACCAATATTCTGATTCATTTGTGCAGCTTGCCAGGGAGCACAATCTGGCCGGAGTTAAGCAGTATAACGAAGGCAGGCTTGAGCAGGCAATAGAGGAATTTGACAATGCGCTGAACATGCTTGAAACTATGAAAGCAAATACCAGCAATTATGATATGGAACTTTACACCAGCCTTAAGGAGCTTTTTACGGGAAATAAGGACAGGATGCTTGAAAAGGCAGAAAAAATAGATATATGCTTCAAGCTGGCCAATGAATGCAATTTAGCCGGAGTGAAATATTATAATGAAGGTTCCTTTAAAAAGGCAAAGCTTGAATTTGAAAATGCAATAAAGCATCTTTCTGAAATAAGGCTGTTGGTCTCCAAATACTCCGACAACAGCTATGAGGGCCTAATGGAAATATATAAGGGAAATTTGAGCCGCACGGAAGAAAGACTATGAATCATCCCAAAAAATTTAGATTTAATCCAATAATAACATGTTGACACAGTTAATTTTCTTTTGTATAATGATAAAGTCGATTGAGTAACAGAACAGACAAAACGTGCGCCATTAGCTCAGCTGGTAGAGCAATTGACTCTTAATCAATGGGTCCCGGGTTCGAGTCCCTGATGGCGCACCATAAAAGAATGTAAACACTGCAACGGTTCGCAGTGTTTTTTTATTTCAAGCATTTGAATTTTAGTTGGTCAAGCTTAAATTATGTCAAATTAGTTTTTTATATACTGAAAGAATCCTGTAGGACAATATATATGATATAATATAATATGATAAGTGAAAGCCGATCAGGTCAAGTATTATTATAAATATGAGGCATGTATTTATGAGAATCATACCGGAAAATATTTATAAAGAGATGGAAAAGAATATTTATGAAGGCATAAGCCTCTCAAAGAGCGCAATAGTGCTCTTTTGGGCGTTTTTGTGTCTTTATTTTGCTTATATGAAGACAAGCTATTTATATACTGTTTTTTTCGGTATCTTATTTTATGCTTCTCTTCTGGCCTTGTGCCTTTTACTTTTCAAGGATATAAAAAGATACCTGAGCTTTCCGAAGGGAAATAAGATACTTCCCCGTTTTATCGGATACAAACCGGACATAATATTTATCTATCCGATTTTTTTGATGTCTCTTATTGGTGCAATAAATAATTTGCTGATTGCATCAGGAATTTTCCCCGAAGCCGTTCAGAAGATGAGTGTAGCGGTAAGTGACCCCGTTGAGCTTTTTGCCAAGATTGTGGCCTTGCCTTTGGTTACTTTCACAGAAGAACTGATCAATCTGTTTCTTGTTTCTTTAGCTTTTAATAAAATGAAATTTCTAGGTAATTTCAGGCTTATTATCAGTATACTATTGGCAGCTTTGACTTTCGGAATCCTGCATTCTATAGGCTGGGGGCTAAAAACTGCAATTCTCATTGGAATATCTTACATACCCGTGTTCTTCACCACATTATATACAGGTAACATCTGGATAAGTTTTCTGGCACATTTTTATAATAATTTTATTTCCTTATTTAAATCTTATTATGGCAATTTTCATTTTGTTATAGTGGCTGCAATTTGTCTCATACCTTTTGTTTGGGCAATAAAGGCCATAGTCAGGAAGAACGGCTGACATCGGGAAGTTCTTTTACAAAGCTGTAAAAATCCTCGTAATTTCCTTCATAAGTGCTGATAAATGCTTCTTCTGTCCTATGAATCATATTATCCTTTATCAGGAAGGTTTTAATTCCAAGCTTAAGAGCTATGAGATCCTCCTGAACATCATTTCCGACCATTAAGCACTGCTCCGGCCTCTTGCCTATGATATCCAGCACCTCCTTGTAGAATTCAGGCTGAGGCTTGCAGAAATGATTGTCTTCATAAGAAGTGATGTATTCAAAATCTTTCAGATCAAGCCCTGCCCATTCAATCCTTTGGTGAATCGCTTTGCGGGGAAACAACGGATTGGTTGCCACCACCAGCTTGTAGTTTTTCTTCTTGAGGATAGAAATGCTTTCAATTATTAATGATTGTCTTTCAGCAGCCTCCTTTGTTTTGAGGAAAAGAGTATCATAGAAGCTGTCGAATCGTTCCTTGTACCTGTTGATATCACCGTCAATCAGCTTTGAAAACCTATCCATGAAGACTTCTTCGTTAGTTTTGTATTCAGTGTTTCCAACCATCTCTAAAGTAGCAGTCCATATATATTTGGCAAGCAGCTGCGGATCTATCATATCCCTAAACATACATCCCATTTCATAGAAGTAGATCTTAGTGAACTTCTCCATATCCAGAGGCAATAGGGTCCCGTCCAAATCAAAAAGAATAGTATCTGTCATTGGTATTCTCCTTTTAATATTATCTGTGAAGCAATCTTTCAAGGTATAATATATATAATAATCATGGAAATGTAAATGCAAATGATGTGAAAGAAGGGCAAACAATATGCGACATTTATAGTCTCCTATAAATGTTGCATTCTTTAAAATGAGGGGGAGGAATAAAGAGTAATAGCACTTATTACTATCTATATTCCTATTATATTCAATAAGGATACATAAAGATATAGTCTGAAGCCAGTTGTTACAAAATGTTTACAACTATTGAATACTTTATGTTTACAAGGTATTAATATCTGTCTCCGCCTAATTCACCCAGCAGGCTTCCGAGCCCTCCAAGCATCTTACCGCTGCTCCTGTCCTCAGGCGAGGATTTTGTTGCATTTCTGAAAAGTGTTCTGGCAAGGGATGTGATGTTCATGCTTTGGATTATTACTTTTCCGTTTCCTGAAAGAGTGGCAAGGAAAAGGCCTTCACCGCCGAACAGGAGGTTCTTTGCAACCTGCCCTACACTTCCGCCTACCCATTCAATGTCATAGTCAATATTTTTATCAAAAGCAACCAAAGCACCGGTGTCTATCTGTATTTTTCCGCCGTAGTCCGCGGGGTTGAGTTCTATTAAATTACCGCAGGAGCCGATAAAAAGGGTTCCTACATCACTGAATTTTTCCAATATGAAGCCTTCACCGCCGAACATTCCGGCACCTATTTTTTTTGTAAGTGCGATATCAAAGTCTACAGTATTTTCTGCAGCCAGGAAGCCGTCTTTCTGAACATACAACACGCCGAAATCTTCAATATTTATTGCTTTGATCTCTCCCGGAATAGTCTGGGAGAAGGTTACCAACCCGCTCTCTCCATGGGTTACATTAAATACCTGAAAAGCTGCGGATTCTCCTGCAAGCTTTCTCTTGCCAACCTGAACAGCGGTATCCATGAACTTGCCCATGAAGCCTCCCCCGCTTTTTTCTTCGAATTGACCTTTTTTGTCACTGACATTGAAGGAAGTCTCAAACTTGACATTGTCTGTTTTCCACAGGAATTTTCCTGCCTCACTGTACATTGTCTGATTTGCGCCCAGTTCGACAACTACTTGCTGCATAGCATTGCCGACTATTTTGTAATTGAGCATACATGACCCACCTTTCATTTTAATAATACGGTATTTTAGTGTTTTAATCACTGTAATACAATATAAGCAATATATTTATATTGTATTATAAAACTTCCGGGATTTGAATATGAAATTGCTATATTTTAGCTATTATAGCAAAAATGAGGTATAATCAAAGCAATAATTATATATTTATCTAAAAGTCCGTGAAATTTTTCTCCTCAAAACGCACATGGAGTGATACATGAATTCTGATGGATTTATGATATAATCATCTATATAGATGCAGTGCAATATGTTTAGTGGGTAACACACGGATTGGAGGTTTTGGTCATGCAGGAAATGATAACTCTGACATTCCCCGATAATACCAAAAGAGAATATCCCAAGGGCATGAAGCTTCAGGAGCTTGCAAAAGACTTTCAGCAGTATTTCAGTTCAGATATAGTCGGAGCAATAGTAAATAATGAGCTGAAGGAATTGTGGGTTGAGCTGAGGCAGGACTGCAGCCTGCAATTCATAGACAGGACTACTGTGTATGGAAGCAGGTTTTACTCCAGAAGCTTGGCTTTTCTTTTTATTATTGCGGCAAAGGAAGTCTTTGAAGGCTGCAGGGTTACAGTAGAGCATTCCCTCGGTAAGGGCCTTTATTGCGAGGTTCATAAGGATAAACCCTTGACAGAGGAAGATATTTCAAGAATTGAAGAGAAAATGCGGGAGCTTCAGAAGATGGATATACCATTTGTGAAAAGGAAGATCACCAATGCCGAAGCTATGGAGCTTTTTACACGAACTCAGCAGTTTGATAAGGTAAACCTTATAAAGTACCGGAAGAAAGAGCAAATAAATATATACAGCTGCCACGGATATTATGATTATTTCTATGGCTATATGGTTCCTTCCACCGGATATCTCAAGATTTTCGAATTGAAATTCAACAAACCGGGACTTGTTCTTATATATCCGGAAAAGTCAGAGCCCAATAAGCTGCCTGAGTTTAAGGAGCAGAAAAAGCTCTTCAGCATATTCAGAGAGTTTGAAGAATGGGGAAAGATTCTGGAACTGGAGAATATCAGCCATCTGAATGATGCAATTGTGAGCGGCAGAATCAATGACGTGATACGAGTCGCAGAAGGGCTTCATGAAAAAAAGATAGCACAGATTGCGGATATGATTGCTGCTTCAAGAAATAAAAGGCTTGTACTTATTGCAGGCCCGTCATCCTCGGGTAAAACAACCTTTGCAGAGCGGCTGTCTGTTCAGCTTAGGGTAAACGGACTGAAGCCGGTAGCAATATCCATAGATGACTTTTTTAAGAACAGAGCGGATACCCCTATAGGTGAAGATGGTGACTATGATTTTGAAACTATAGATGCAATAGATATAGTGACCTTCAACGATGTCATAATGAGGCTTCTCAATGGTGAAGAAGTGGAAATGCCGGTATTTAACTTCCATACGGGAAACAGGGAATGGAAAGGCAAAAAATTAAAAATAGATAAAGAACAGGTTCTGGTGGTAGAGGGAATACACGGACTGAATGAAACGCTCACACAGTATATCCCGAAGGAGCAGAAATTCAAGATATATATAAGTGCCCTTACACATCTCAGCATAGATGACCATAACAGGATTCCGACATCCGATTTAAGACTCATAAGACGTATAGTAAGAGATTATCAGTTCAGATCCGCCGATGCGCTTTCCACAATTAAGCGGTGGGATTCAGTAAGAAGAGGTGAGGAAAAATACATTTATCCCTTCCAGGAAGAGGCGGATATTATGTTCAACACATCCCTGGTGTATGAGCTGGCTATGTTAAATCAGATTGCACTGCCGCTGCTTGAGAAGATTGACAATGGAGTACATGAGTATATAGAAGCCAAGAGAATTAAAAAGTTTTTACAATACTTCCTGGAAGCAGATGTCAATGCAATTCCTTCCAACTCAATATTGAGAGAATTCATTGGCGATAGTTGTTTTTTTAAATAAAACCGGTTGATAACCAAAAGCTGCATTAATTGCAGCTTTTTTTATTAATATTATTATTATTTTAGCAAAAAATATTAACGCAGAACTAAAAGAGAAGGCAGCTAATGATCGGCCAACTCAGATTTTTTATTGTATAGGAAAGTGCGCTTTCCTATACAATAAAAAATATGGAGGAATAACAGCCTATGAGAAGAAAAAATATCGTAATATTGGCCTTGGTATTGTGTTTTGCATTGATGTTTAGTGCCTGTGCTGCAAGAAGGCCTCTTCAGACGCCTGCACAGCCGGGACAGGATGTTGGAGGCCGAACCGGCAGATATACAGGAATAGGGCCCAGCACCACAAATCCCTATGACACCGGATATGGTGAATTTCCTTCATATTATGGCGGCTATGGCGGCTACGGCGGCTATAACAACGGCATGTATGGAGGATATGGAAATGACTACAGGAACATCGGAGGCGGAAATAATTCTCCTGGCTTTGGATTGAACAATACAAGGCTTAATACAACTCAAGCCGAGAGATTGGCAAGATCCTGCGAGACAGTGCCGGGTGTTGATAATGCAACTTGCGTCATATCGGGCAACACATGCTATATAGGCGTAAATACTGATGGTGATCTTACCGGCAGGAATATAGCCTACGGAAATGCAAACAACCTGTCAGCGGTAAAACAGCAGTGTGCCCAGAAAGTAAAAGCGGCTAATCCGCAGATTCAGACCGTATATGTCAGCACTGACACAAATTTCTTTGAAAGGCTGAAAAGAATCAGCGATGGTGCCGGAAATGGCAATATTGGAGATAACTTCAGAAATGAGCTTAATGAACTTGTAAGAGGGCTGACTCCGGAAAGACTGCAGTAATAGCAGGTTCAGCAGCGTTCCGCAACAATGCGGAACGTTGCTGTTTTATGGATAATTATATGCATCGGCAGGTGCATTTTTGTTATAATATTGATGAAAGTTAATTCACATATTTTATATTTTTGACTAAAATGATATCATCAGGAGGAGAAAGATTCGGGAGGTAGTACCTGTGGGATTTGAGAATTCTTTCAACGAATTTTTGTTTTCTGTTGTTTCATTTTTAATGTTTATTATTTTCGCCATAATTGTCATGGTTTTTGTAACATCATTTGTGAAAGGATTGGGACTATATTTCAGAAATAACAGCACTCCGGAGGAAACCATTCCGGCAAGGCTTGTGGCTAAGAGGATACATACCTGGGGCGGATATAACGGCATGAATAGCCGTGCCAGCTATTATGCGATCTTTGAGACTGAAAAGGGGGAACGGATGAAGTTTCCTGTAAGCAGCAATTTTTCCGGAATGTATGCGGAAGGTGATACGGGAATGCTGACACATAAGGGTACAAGATTTATAGGCTTTGAGAGAGAACGGTTTCATGGTTAAGCTGTATAAAATCGCAAGTGAGGTGTTTATATGAAGGCGAAAAGGCTGAAGGCCGGGGATACAATAGGCATAGTTGCTCCCGCAAGCCCATCAGACCCCGCAAAGGTAGAAAGGGCAATCAAGCACATATCTGATATGGGATATTCAGTTAAGGCAGGAAAGTCGGTTTACAGCAGCAGGGGGTATTTGTCAGGGACGGATGAATTGAGGGCTTCCGACATCAATGATATGTTTGCGGATGATGAGGTAAGAGCCATATTCTGCTTAAGGGGAGGTTACGGTTCACAGCGTATATTGGATTTGGTGGATTTCGAAGGGATTTGCAATAACCCGAAAATATTCATGGGTTATAGTGATATTACGGCCTTACTGAATGCAATTTATCAGAAGTGCGGGCTTATTACTTTTCATGGCCCTATGGGAGGAGATTTTGCAGGGGGGTTGGAAAAGCGTACAAAGAAAGCTATGAAAAACATTCTTGAAAGTACCGAGCCGGCAGGAGAACTGCCGAACCCTGTAACTCCCGAGGTTGTAGAAGAGGGAAAAGGATCGGGTAAATTGGCGGGGGGCAATCTTTCAATAGTTGCGGCTTCTCTGGGTACGCCTTACGAAGTGGACACCAGGAACAGGATACTGCTGCTGGAGGATGTGTTCGAGGAGCCCTATAGTGTAGACCGAATGCTGACACAGCTCAAGCTGGCCGGCAAGCTTGAGAGTGCCGCAGGAATTATACTGGGGGATTGGGGAAACTCAGAACCGGAGGAACCTGAGAAGAGCCTCAGCCTTGAAGAGGTTTTTGAAGACATTTTCAAGGGCATAGGCAAGCCTGTTCTGAAAGGCTTGAAAATAGGGCACTGCAAACCTAACTTCACAGTTCCCATAGGCGCAGAGGTATCAATTGATACCTTCAGTAAAACCGTGTGCATACTTGAGTCGGCAGTGGAATAACAGAAAAATTCAAAAAAAGTTGATTAAGG
>DAOLPD010000018.1:0-26330 GCA_035417425.1 Bacillota bacterium | reverse complement strand
CTGATTCTGTCCAAAGCTAATATCGTGCGAGTCGGGATATAAGGCTAGTGCTCTGTAGGATGACAACAAACTTCAGATACGTCGCATTCTTCTTCTAATACTCGAATAATTTAATAAATGCAGTAATAAATATAGATTGTGTGTTACTTGTATAGAAGGGGGATTTATTTTGAAGAGGTCTTTCTTTATTGTACTTATTGTTATCATTTGTTTCAGCCGGGTTTTGGCAGACGGCAGCTTAAATAAATCAGCCATTGAGATTAATCTGCCTTCAGGCACCTTGAGCTTGTACAAGGACGGCAATTTGGTCAAGGAGTATCCCTTATGCCTTGGGAAACAGTCAACTCCCACGCCGGTCGGGCAATACAGGATAATATACAAGGCTGTTAACCCCTATTGGCTGAACAAGGGTGAAGTGGTGCCTCCGGGGCCTCAAAATCCTCTGGGCGTAAGGTGGATGGGAATCACCAGGGGCATAGGCATTCATGGGAATAACAAACCGGAGTCCATAGGGACATACGCATCTGCGGGGTGCATAAGAATGTTCAACAGGGATGTGGTTGAAGTATATAATCAGGTAACGGTAAATACTCCCGTAAATATAAGATATGACAGGCTAAAGCTGTTTGAAGACAAGTATTCAATGGAAAAGAGCATAATAATATATCCGGATATTTACAAAAAAGGTGCAGAAATTGCCGGACAGCAATTGGGGCAATTAAGTAACAGGGACATACCCGAAGAAATTTTGAAAAAAGCTCAGGAAATTATAGCAAAGCCCATTTCCAAGCCTATAGCGGTATCCGGCGGAATCGGAGTATTCCTGAACGACAGCCTTATGACCTGCGATGCTCTGGAGGAGGAAGGAGAAATATATGTGAATTACAAAGCTGCAGAGGATATTCTGGGATTGACTCCGGAATTGGCCGGCCAATTTGATATAGGGATTAAGGAACTGGAAGGGGCGATATACATAAATCTAAATGATACGGCGGATAGCTTCGGAGGGGCTGTTAGCTATGATGAAGCGGTTGGTAATGCATATATAGACATGGAAGTTGTCAAGGTCAACGGGACTTTTGCAGGAATAAATTATGGGGACTATGACAAATCAGACTATTTGACCGTTGAAGCGGTTAAGAACCTTGGATATGAGTATTCCGAAGACGCTGTTGATATAAGGATTTTCGGCAAAGGGATAATGAAGCTTAAGAGAGAGAATGCCTGGGTTATTAATGCGGATAATCTTGCTGAAGCATTGGGAGGCTCTAAAGATACAAGCTCCCGGTACGGGATTGTGGACCTCAGGCTTCCGACTTATTTAAAGGTTGGCAAAGAGTATTTCAAAACGGACAACATGGAAGGAAAACCAGTGCTGAATGCGGAAACAGCTTACAGCATATGCGAAAGAAGCGGTCAGGCTGTTGAAACCTTTTCCGCACAGGGTCAGAATATCGACGATATAATAGACCTGAAAACTTTTTTGGAAGACTATGACTATACTGTGAATAATTTTTATACGTTAATTGATATTAAACTAAAGGAAAATTAGTAGTATAATATACTTGTAAGCAAGCTTAAAAAAACAGAAAAGGCTGCTGATTAAAAATATTTTGAAATTCTTGCCGGAGATTCGGAACTTTTTTTCAAATTTTACGTCTAATAGCATTGATGATTGTGTCTATATTATTAGTGCCTCCTTGGGCATTAATTTATTGAAAATATTATTTGATTGAGTGACACGTGGGGTTTTGGCTTATCAAAATGCATATGACGGATGTATTTAAATAGCGAGAGGGGGAAATGCTGTGAGTGACCTGGAAAAACTGCTAATAAAGAAGAGCCAGTCCGGAGATGTTGAATCCTTTGAGCTCCTGATAAGCTCCTATGATAAAAGGGCATACAATATTGCTTACCGTATTATGGGAAACGAAGAAGATGCGAAGGACATGGCACAGGAGGCGCTGCTCAGGGTATTCAAATCTTTGAAGGATTTTAAGGGACAAGCGGCCTTTTCTACATGGCTGTATAGAATTGTGACAAATGTTTGCCTGGATGAATTAAGGCGCAGGAAGAATGAAAAGTATGTATCCATGGACAGCACAATACATACGGAAGACGGTGAGCTGCACATGGAGCTGTGTTCTGAAAAAGAAACCCCTGAAAGTGTTTATGACAGGATTGAACAGCGGGAACTTATCAGGAATGCAATACGGGAAATGAGTGAAGATTATAGAACTGTAATAGTGCTGAGAGACATACAGGGCTTCAGCTATGATGAAATATCCGGCATGCTTGATTGTTCCCTGGGTACTGTAAAGTCAAGAATTAACAGAGCGAGAACCATGCTGAGGGATAAGCTGAAAGACAGCATGGAACTTTCCCGTGAAAATATAGTCTAATTTGGTGAAGGGGGGTAGAAGGGCTATGAAGTGCGAAACAATAAAGAATATGATGTCCTCATATATAGATAAGGATTTGAATAATATAGAAAAGGCCGAATTCGAAAAGCACCTTGCAGTATGCGAAGAATGCAGAGAAGAATATGAGAGCCTGCTTGACATAATTGCTGCATGCGGCAATCTCGAAGAAATTGAACTGCCTCAGAACTTCAGAACGGAACTTCACCAAAGATTGAATGAGGAGAAAAGTAAAAGGAATTTCTTCAGCGGTATAATGGGCAGCAAGCGCATGAAGATGGCAACGGGACTTGTTGCTGCAGCACTGGTAATTGCGATAGGAATAGGAAGTTCATCCTTACTTTTTGATAATAGCATGAAAATGACACAAGAGTCCGCACCTGACTCGGGTTATGGCGCAGCTTCCGCACCTGCTGCATCGCCGGAATACTTTGATGCAGACCTTGCCATGAATAAAGCCAAGTCGAGAGAATTTGAAATAGCCAGGGCAGAGGAGCGGGGTGTTTCAGAGGATTCTGTCAGCATGCAATTCAATGAAAGCCTTATGGCAAAGGAAATGGCGCCCGGTCAGAGCCTGAACGGTCAGGCTGTTGAGAGTTCCAGGTCAGGCAGGATGGTAATAAGATCGGGCAACATATCAGTGAATGTGGAGAATGTAGATAAGGCAGCCGCTGATATAAGGCAGATGACTGAAAGCAGCGGGGGCTATGTGGAGAATTCTCAGATAGATAATGTAACAGTGCCTCAGGTTCCTGTCTATGATGCAGGTCCTGAAGCCAGGGGGGAAACACAGAAGTATGCAAATATGACTGTGAGGGTTCCTGAAACCAGGTTTGAGGATATATTCAACAATATTAAAGGCATGGGCGAACTGGTCAGCGAGAATATGAGCGGCAGCGATATAACAGCGGAATACAGGGATACGACAGCAAGGGTGGATAACCTGAAGATTCAGGAACAGAGCCTGCAGCAGCTTATGACAAAGGCTAAGACTGTGGATGAGATACTGAAAATAGAATCGGAACTGAACAGGGTAAGAACCGACATCGATATTAACACAGGTAACCTCAAACGTTGGGATAACCTGGTTCAGTTGTCCACCATCTATATATACATGAGAGAGCTTAAGCCGGAAGAGCTTAAGAGTGTGGATGTCCCCGGAACGTGGGAAAAAGCATATCAGGGTTTCATAAAGGCGGTCAACAACGTGGTGGGGGGCCTTCAGAAGACACTGATACTGCTGGTTGCCGCAATACCTTATCTGTTTATCGTCGGAGTGATTGCCGCCTTAGGGTTTGTAATAGCAAGGAAGGTAAAATTAAGTAAAATTAAATAGAGTTGTATAAATATGAAAACCATGCAAGACTTTCTATCGGCATGGTTTTTATTATGCAAAATGTTGAAAACGATGGTTTTTCAACGACTTATACCTGATAAAATTTGATAATAGTGTAAGATTAATGTATAATTGTAAACGAAATTTAATTTTTCATGATGGGTTTAAGAAAGGATTATCAATATGAAAATTCCAAGCTTAATTAAAGTAAGACATGTATTTAACAATGAGCACATCAGGGACATTGAAGGTACAGTAAGAGAGCAGATGCAGTCTTCAGGAGTAAAGATTGATAAGGGGTCAAATATTGCGATAGCAGTGGGGAGCAGAGGCATTAAAAATATTCATAGAATTGTAAAAGCTGCTGTTCAGTATGTCAAGGATATGGGAGGATTTCCGTTTATTGTCCCTGCGATGGGAAGCCACGGAGGGGCTACCGCAGAGGGGCAGAGGGGTGTGCTGGAGGGTTACGGCGTAACGGAGGAATACACAGGTGCACCTATCAGGTCTTCAATGCAGGTGGTTGAGCTGCCCCAAGAAGGTTTGGAAAACAAAGTATACATGGATAAGAACGCCTATGAGGCTGATGGTACAATAATAATAAACAGGATTAAATATCATACGGATTTCCATGGAAGCCACGAAAGCGGCCTTATGAAAATTTGCGTAGTTGGCCTTGGCAAGCATAAGCAGGCTCTGGAATTGCACAAGTACGGAGTCAAAGGGCTGAAAGATATGATAGTCCCTACGGCAAGACAAATCTTAAAACATGGAAATATCATAATGGGAATCGGCATTGTTGAAAATGCATATGATGACACAGCAATAATCAAGGCTTTAAAACCCGATGAAATAGAAAATGAGGAAGCAAAGCTTCTTGAGATATCAAAGGGGAATATGCCATACTTTCCTGTAGATAAATTTGATTTGCTGATAATTGATGAAATGGGCAAGAATATAAGCGGAACAGGTGTAGACACTAACATTATAGGAAGGATAGGCATAAGAGGGGAAAAGGAACCGGAAAAGCCTTATATAACAAACATAGTTATTACCGACCTTACGGAGGAATCCCATGGAAACGGACTTGGCGTCGGGTTGGCAGATATAATTACGAAAAGGCTTTTTAATAAAATAGATTTGAAAATAACCTATGAAAATGTGCTTACCAGCAACTTCCTTAAAAGGGGGAGCATACCTATTATTGCAGATACGGACAGGCAGGCAGTAGAGTACGCTCTAAGGACCTGCGGGCCTATAAAACCTGAAAACGCCAGAATTATCAGGATAAAAAACACACTGGAGCTTGGTGAGATTTATGTATCTCAATCGATACTGGAAGAAGTCAGGGATAATAGGAATATTGAGGTTATTGGGGAATTAAGGGATTTATTTGGCGACGGCAGTGAATTGGTATATTTCTAAACAAATGTCATGAATTATTCGCACTAAAGAATTTGAAAGCTAGGAGGATAATATAGTATGATAAAGCCAATTATCGGGATTACTATAGGAGACCCTTCGGGCGCCGGCCCTGAGATATGTATTAAGGCGCTGAAGAACGATTATGTATTGAATAACTGCAGGCCTGTACTCTTCGGAGACAGAAATGTGTTAAGAAAGGCTGCGTCTATTGTCAAATGTGAGACAAAAATCAACATAATAAACAATATTAGCGAGTATGCCGAAGGTGTGATAAATCTCATATCTCTAGATAACATGGCATGTAATTATGAATTTGCAAAAGTACAGCCAGAATGCGGAAAGGCTGCCTTTGAATTTATTAAGAGAGCAATAGAGTCTGCGCTGGCCGGAGATATTGATGCCGTAGTAACCGGACCAATTAACAAGGAGGCTATGAATAGTGCGGGTATTCACTATTCGGGCCATACGGAGATATTTGCAGATCTTACAAATACTAAGGAGTATGCAATGCTGCTGTCCGGCGGACCCTTGAAAGTAATTCATGTTACAACTCATGTATCTATGCGGAAGGCTTGTGATATGATTAAAAAGGATAGGGTATATTCTGTTATAAAATTGGCCCATAATGCCATGACAGGCCTTGGCATACAAAAGCCCAGAATCGCAGTGGCAGGGCTGAATCCTCATTCAGGAGAAAACGGATTGTTTGGGGATGAGGAAATAAATGAGATAATCCCAGCAGTAGAAAAGGCAAGAGTTGAGGGAATGGATGTAACCGGACCCGTACCCCCCGATACGGTATTTCTGCACTGCAAGAACGGTAAATATCATGTGGCAGTGGCTATGTATCATGACCAGGGTCACATACCGCTTAAGCTTTTGGACTTCATGGGGGGAGTCAATATTACGGTAGGACTTCCCATAATAAGGACATCTGTTGATCATGGCACCGTATTCGGCAAAGCAGGCAAGGGGACTGCGGATGAAAGCAGTATGATAAAGGCAATAGAAATGGCGGTACAATTTGCCTTGAACAAAAAATAAGGAGTTGCATGGATATGGCTTCTCATAAATTTATAGTGATCGCAGATGACTTTACAGGTGCCAATGATTGTGGGGTACAATTCAAAGAGCATGGACTTTCTGCCGTGACTATTCTTGATAAGGATAACCTGAAGAGGGTATGTGGCTATGATGTCGTGATCATAGACAGTGAAACCCGCAACATGACCCCTGAGGAATCATACGGGAAATCTGCGGAAATAGGCGCATTCATCAGGTATCTTATCAATGACGGCATATTATATAAAAAAATAGATTCTACACTCAGGGGAAATATTGTGTCTGAACTTGAAGCACTTAACAATAGTATAGATCCGGACATAATAGTGTTTGCACCGGCTTATCCGGGTAATAATAGGACAACGGTGCATGGTATTCAGTATTTGAATGGTATTCCTGCAGATAGGACTGATATTTCAAAAGACCCGAAGCATTCGGCTGCAACTTCCGATCTGCGTAAGCTGCTGGACAAATGTGCGGGTATGGACTTTACACACGTGGATATTTGCAGTATCAGAGCCGGTGAGATTAATAAAATCCTTGGCACAGCGGGAAGCAAATATTTTTCATTTGATGCAGAAACGGATGAGGATATAGATACGATTGTAAACCAGGTGATGCTTCAGAATAAGCTGACATTATGGGTAGGATCTGCAGGACTTGCCGGATCCATTGCAAGAAAACTGTCGGGCAGGGTTGTAAAACGTAAGCCTGTTCTGGCTGTTATAGGTAGTGTAAACAGCATTAGTATGGCACAGGCACAAAAGGCTGCTGAAGATAAACGCATCGCAAATATAAAACCAGATATAGAAAGTATACTTCTGAAGCCTGATAAGGAAAAGGCCCGGATTGTGGCAGAAGCCGCAGATTATATGGATAGAGGACTTGATATTTTAATTGCTTCGGCTCTGGACAGCAGACAGGTAGCCGCAGCTTCAGCCTTAAGCAAAAATTTCCGAGTGCCTCTTAATCATATAAGTACCGTCATAGCAGGTTTTTTAGGGGATGTTGTACAGGAAGTGCTGAAAACAGGTAAGATATCTGGAATATTTATAACAGGTGGGGATACCGCTATAAATGTAATACAAAAGCTCTCAGCATTCGGTTCACTCATAATAGAAGAAATAGAAACGGGTGTACCTTATGTAAGACTATTAGGGGGGCCTTTTGAAGGGCTTAAAATGGTTACAAAAGCAGGAGCATTCGGAAATGAAAATACGCTGGTAAATGCTTTGAATTATCTTAGGAATAATGCACAGTAATTCAATTACGGAGGATATAAGGAATGGAAAAAGGCAAATTCATTATCATAGACGGCAACAGCCTGATGCACAGAGCTTATTATGCACTGCCTAACCTCACTAATTCCAAGGGCTTTCATACAAGTGTAATATATGGTTTTGTAAATATGATTAACAAGATAAAAGAAGAATACAAGCCTCAATACATAGGCATTGCTTTTGACACTAAGGCACCAACTTTCAGGCATCAGGAGTATGCCGAATATAAAGCAGGGAGGCTTAAAATGGCTGAGGAAATGGCGGAGCAGATTCCTGTGCTGAAAGAGGTCCTGGCCGCTATGAACATCAGACAGATGGAAATAGACGGCTTTGAAGCGGATGATATAATCGGAACGGTTGCAGCCAGATGTGATGAAGAAGGCATACCTGCCTTTATAGTAACCGGAGACAAGGATGCATTCCAGCTTATAAGCGATAATGTGCATACACTGATGACCAAAAAAGGAATAAGCGAAATAGAAGAATATGACATAGCAAAGCTCCGGGAGAAATATGGAATTGATCCTGCTCAAATAACAGACCTTAAAGGGCTTATGGGGGATGCTTCGGATAATATCCCCGGAGTGCCCGGAGTAGGGGAAAAAACAGCCCTTGAGCTTATACACCAGTTCGGAACGGTAGAAAGTATCATTGAGAATGTATCGGAGATCAAGAAGAACAAGGTAAGGGAAAATGTGTCGTCTAATATGGATCAGGCAATCCTTTCCAAGAGACTGGCTACCATAGTAAGAGATGTTCCGATTGATTTTAAGCTTGGAGACTTTGCTTTGAAGGAAGCGGATAAGGAGAAGCTGTACAGCCTTTTTGCGGAGCTGGAGTTCAAGGGGTTGATAGAAAAGATGTGCGGCGGGACTTCCTGCACTGAAGCAGCAGAGGCTGTTGAAATTACTGTAAAAGAAATAGACGGAACTGTTGAGTTGAAGAAGGTATTTGAAGAAGTATCAAAATGCGGAAAATTTGCCTTCAAGATAGATGATGAACTGGGAGAAATGCTCAGAACCATATATATTAATGCAGATGGGAAGCAGTATCGGTTTAACATAAATGACAGTAACGTACCCCTAGTTAAGGAGATAATGGAAGATTCCGGGGTATTAAAGACTGGGCACGATATAAAGCAGGATATATTGCTGCTTAGAAGGTATGGAATAGATGTCTGCCCTATTGGCTTTGACACCATGATAGCCGCATACCTGCTTAATCCCTCAAAGGGCTCCTATAGGATAAAAGACCTGAGCCAGGAGTATCTGGGCTATGGCATGGACGGGTATGAGGCTAAAGGAGCGGAGCAGGTTCAAAAGTACGCAGCTACTGTAAAAGCGGCGGCGGAGCTGCAGCCGGTACTTACAGCAAGACTTGAGGAATTTGGAATGATAGAGTTGTATCACAGCATCGAACTGCCCCTGGTAAAGGTACTCGCGGATATGGAGTATGAGGGCTTCAGTGTGGATAAAGCCATGCTGGAGGTGCTGTCCGATGACTTTGCAAAGCAGATAGATGCTCTTACATCAGAGATATACAGACAAGCCGGAGAAGATTTCAATATTAATTCCACCAGGCAGCTTGGAGCTATATTATTCGATAAATTGGGGCTGCCTGCGATGAAAAAGACCAAGACAGGCTATTCTACAGATGTAGAGGTATTGGAGCAGCTTTATGACAAGCATCCGATAATTGAGAAGCTTCTTGAGTACAGGCAGCTTGTAAAGCTTAAATCCACTTATGTAGACGGCCTCATTGGCATAATAAATCCCGAAACCGGCAGGATACATACCAGGCTGAACCAAACGGTTACAGCTACGGGAAGACTCAGCAGCACAGAACCCAATTTGCAGAACATACCCATAAGAACCGAAAATGGAAGGCAGATAAGGAAGGTTTTTGTACCGAGAAGCCAGGAGTATATTCTGGTGGATGCCGACTATTCACAGATTGAGCTGAGGGTATTGGCGCACATATCCGGAGATAAGGGCCTTATTGACACCTTTAACCGGAATGAAGATATACATGCTAGAACTGCTTCCGAGGTATTCGGAATAGATATTAAGGATGTGACACCCCTTATGAGGGGAAGGGCTAAGGCGGTGAATTTCGGTATTGTATACGGAATAAGCGATTATGGCCTGTCACAGGACCTTAAAATACCAAGAAAAGAAGCAAAAAAATATATAGATAATTACTTTGCCAGATATCCCGGAGTAAAGCAATATATGAATGATATTGTTGAAGCTGCAAGGGCAGACGGATATGTCAAGACCATAATGAACAGAAGGAGATACATCCCGGAAATAACCTCCAGGAATGCAGTGAACAGGAACTTTGGAGAAAGAATAGCCTTGAATACTCCTATTCAGGGCAGTGCGGCTGATCTGATAAAAATAGCAATGGTTAAGGTGTATGATGAATTAAAAAAGAGAAACCTGAAGTCAAGGCTGATACTGCAGGTACATGACGAGCTTATTGTAGAAACTCACAAAAGTGAACTTTCGGAAGTAAAGAAGCTGGTGAAGGAATGCATGGAGAACGCTATCGAATTAAGTGTGCCTGTAATTGCTGAAATCAGCAGCGGAGATAATTGGTACAATGCTAAATAGGAATGGGTGGGATGTACTGTGGTTATTGGTTTGACGGGAGGAATAGCAAGCGGCAAGAGTACTGTTTCGGCCAAACTTAAAGAATTGGGAGCAGCTGTTATTGATGCTGATTTACTTGCGAGGGATGTTGTAAGAAAAGGGGAAATAGCATATAATAGAATAGTTCAGTGCTTTGGAGCGGATATTTTGCTGCCAAGCGGGGATATCAACAGGAAGAAGCTTGGGAATATTGTTTTTTCGGATAAAGAAAAGCTGGCGCTGCTGAATAATATAACCCATCCTGAGATAATAAAAAGAATGAAGGAAAGAATCCAAGAGCTTAAGGCGGAAGGGGCCAGGGTAATAGTAGTGGATGCTGCCATACTCATTGAGATGGGATTGCACAAATATGTGGACAGTGTCTGGGTGGTAACGGTAGACAGGGAGACCCAGATAAAAAGACTTATTGAACGGGACAAATTTGAATACAGGGAAGCAGAAAACAGGATAAACTCACAATTTACCAACGAAGTAAGAAAAAAATATGCAGATGTGGTAATTGACAACAGCAAACCTATTGAGGAAGTCGAAAAAGGACTGGAAGAATTATGGAATAGTATTACTGGGGGAGAATAGTATTTGGCTAAAGTCAGGAAATTAAAGCATATCAAGCTATTATTGGCAGTATTGCTCATATATGCTGCGGTACTTAACATACCGAGCTTATTAAAGCTTTTATACCCAATAGAGCATAAAGAGATAATAATAAAATACGGGCAAATGCACAAGGTAGATCCTTTGCTGCTTGCTGCACTGATAAAGACAGAAAGCAACTTTGAGCCCCGGGCAGAATCAAGAAAAGGGGCAAAGGGGCTTATGCAGATTACACCTTCAACAGGAGAATGGATAGCAAAAACCATAGGGGTAAATGATTATAACGAGGATATGCTTTTTGATCCTGAGACCAATATTATGCTTGGCAGCTGGTATATTGAGCATCTGACAAATTACTACAAGGGCAGCTTCGAATTGGTTTTTGCCGCTTATAACGGGGGACGCGGAAATGTGGACAAGTGGCTTAAAGATAAGAATTTGAGCAGCGATGGCATGACACTGGATACCATTCCGTTTTCTGAGACGAAAAAATACCTTGAAAAACTAAAAAAGAATTATAATATTTATAAGATGATCTACTAAAGGGAAGCTGCCGATCCTTAACATAAACGGTGTGATAAAGGATGGAGAACAGATAATGAAGGATAAAAGGTTTTTATTGATTTTGATATTGCTTATGCTGCTTGCATTGGTGTCCTGCGAAGAATCAGTTGTGCCGCAGGAAGCGGAAATTACCGTAGAAAATGAAGAACCTTCAGAAGGCGGGACAATAAATATAAGCTCGGTAGAACCGGGGTCATTGAATCCGCTGCTCAACAAAAGCAAGTCATATAATGAGATATCGAAGTTGATTTTTCAAAGCCTGGTTGAATATGATGCAAGTTTGAAAATCACTCCGGTTCTTGCACAGAGCTGGGACTTTACGGATGGCTCCAACAAGTGCGTGATAAAATTGAAAGAAAATGTGCTTTGGAGCGACGGAGAAAGCTTCACTGCAGAAGATGTAAAATTTTCTTTGGATACGATTAAAGCATCTGAAGATTCTATATACAAGGGCAATTTGGAGCACATATATTCTTATAAAGTAAAAGATGCCTCAACAATAGAAATAACTTATGACCAGCCCTTTGCAACTGCGATTGATATGCTGAGTTTTCCGATAATACCCCGGCATATTTATAAGAGTAATCCGAATGCAGTTCCGGTAGGAACGGGTATGTTCAAGGTTTCGCAGTACAATAGGCTCAAATCCATGGAACTGGTATACAATGACAAGTGGAATGGTGAAGTAAAGCCATATATAGAGAAAATCAGAATAACTTTCATAAATGATGTCGATGCATTTTCCATAGCTTTTCAGTCTAAGGAACTGGACCTGTTGAACACAACCTCCTATGATTGGGAAAAGTACAGCGAGATGAAAGATATCAATGCCTATAAGTATACAACCATGTACTATGATTTTATCGGCCTGAATTACAATAATGCCATATTTCAGGATAAGGCAGTAAGAAAGGCAATGATTCAAGGTATTAACAGAAAATCAATTGTTGATAAATATTTGCTCGGGAATGCAGTAGTTACAGATGTACCGATTAATCCGGCTTCCTGGTTGAAGGATGCGGATGCCGAAAGATATGGATACAGCAGATCTGAAGCTCAAAACCTGTTAAAGGCTGCAGGCTTTGAAGATTTAAATAATGACGGTATATTGGAGAGAAAAGTTGAAGAAGCTGTACAGCAGCTGAGTTTCACGCTTTTGACCAATGACGAGAATGAATTCAGGAGAAAAGCAGCTGAGGAAATAAAGAAAAACCTGGAGGACATCGGATTTCGTGTCGAAATTAAATTTGCCGGATTTGACGAAGTAAAAGCCGCTATAGAAACCGGAAAATTCGATGCAGTACACACAGGCTACAATCTGTCAAATACGCAGGACTTGTCCTTTGCATTCCATAGCACGCAAATAAACAGCAGAAAAAATTTCATGGCTTATTCAAACCCTGAAATTGATGCGCTTCTCCAGCAAGCATATACTGCAATGGATGACAACAGGCGGAAGGAAATATACAAGAACCTGCAGAAAAGCTTCAGGGAAGAGGTTCCGTGCATAAGCCTTTTTTTCAGGGAAGCTGCTTTAGTTGTGCGGGACAAAATACAGGGAGAAATAAAACCTGACGTGGTGAATCCATATAGAAGCATACACAAATGGTTCGTACCGGAAAGCAAGCGATAGAAGGATTACAGCGGGAGAAAAACATAGAAAAACTTAGAAAACTTAACTGCTTTGACATTTACAATACTATTGACACAAAAGACATTAGGTTATATAATAATCTATGTGACACGCGGTCGTGGCGGAACTGGCAGACGCGCACGTTTGAGGGGCGTGTGGGTGACCGTATGGGTTCAAGTCCCATCGACCGCACCATAATGAATATTGAACTCCGAAGTTGAAGCTTCGGAGTTTTTTGTTTTAATTTGCGCATATGCTGGGAATATATCTATAAAACTAGCTACATAACCTTTTTTTTGATTAAGTCTATCTGGTTGTTAAGCCACTTTATTGTTCTCTCCTTCTGCTTTTTATATAATTCTATTTCATTCCATATATTATTAAAATATTCTTGTACAGCAGAGATTACATCTTTTTCGGTTACTAATGCATTAATTACTGATTTGCCGGAGTCACAGTTGATATTCTTTTGAGTATTGATATCTACTGCCTTGAAAAATGCGCTGCAATTCTCTTTTACCATCCAAAGTATTCCGCATGCACTCTTGAAGTCATTCCTGCTGACAAGTGCAATTTCATAGTTTTCATATGTTTTAAGCATATTTACCATATTTTCAAGGTGGCAGGCAATATCTTCATCATTAGGAATGCAATTCTCCAATATATAGTTTTTGCTGTATAAATATTTTTTTCACGAACCAGCATTTCTACAGCTTCTTTAAGCACAATATCCTTATATCTAAAGCAGCGTATTTGAGTTTCAAAAGCTGTTAGTCTCCGTCTATGATAATCAAGCCATAATAAAGCTTCTTGCTTTGGTATCTTACACATCTTCAGATATTTTTCGTATAGGTTCATTGGTATGGTAATAGAGCTAACACCTCCGTTAAAATAATATCTGTTACCAAGACTCTCCTCGCTTTCAGTGATTTTAAGCTGGAAATCCGCTTTGGCGTAAGAGGGGTATTCATGAAGTAAAGGCTTAGCTGATGAAAAGAATTGGCAATAGTGCTCGGATATTAGTTTTATGCTTAATTTAGACCTGAATAAAAATGCACTGTCCACTTGATTCATAAGTTTTGATGAAAAACAATACAAAGCTCCCTTCCCAGGAACAGCAAAAAGTTCATTAATAGTAAGCCTGTCATTCCTTTCGTAATAATAAATACGTAATTTTCCCAAAGCGAGTGCAAGCGGCAAACTTTCAATCAGCTCTATTATTTCTTTTCTGCCATTATTCAGTTCGGCCAATAAAACTACCATCCACCCTCTTTTTAATACTGTGGAAATGGCATTTTTCAATTGTTTCCTATATTCATAATAATCATAAAACTGATTTATGCTGCTGTTAAGAGTCAAAAGGATTATGTCATCCTTACTGTCAGGTCTGATTGGAGCACTTTGCAGCAATGCCAAAGAAGAATATAATATTTCCTTAATGCCTGTTATAATTATTACTCTATCGGAGTCCAATGCCGGATCAAAGAAAAGGCTATGTTCGGACAACTCTATTATATTATTGCCGTAAGCATTTCTCTGAAGGCTTCCATTATCTGACATATACGGAGGTATGCTCAGGGGCTTTACCAAATCCTTAACTTTTGATTTGTATTTTTCTTTATCCGAAATACTTTTGTTTGTGAGAACTTCAATAGAATAACCCTGTGCTTCAAAAAGGTATGAACGTAAAGCATTTTCAAGGTTTTTTAGATCGTCATCCGCTATTTCAAAACCGTATTCCTTTAATGCATTGGCGATTTTCATCTTCTGAAAGGAATTAAACATGCATTTCATAAAAAAATCCACAATAGAATCTATATGGGATGAGTTGTATGAAGGGATCCTTTCATTTCTAAGCCATTTATATACCAAGGATGGGTCCACATTAATACCTTTTGCCAGTGAACTGCCTTTCAGGTTCATGATTTTCAACAGCTTATTAAGACATACTCCGAATGTTTCATTTAATGACATATATTCCTCCAAATACTGCTCCGAATAATTTCAAATAATACAACTATAAATATTTCTTTATCATATATATTTTAGCAAACTTTTTTTGAAATTAAATACGATATTTCTGATTTCAATAGTTAATTTAAAATCGTCAGGGAATATTCCAGGACATAATCAGGACGCGCGTTGAAAGAAAATTTAGAATTGACTATTATTTTTATAATATAGTGGAAATTGAACCATCATATATGATTTTTACATTTACGCAAATCGAACGAAAAAGCGAAGGGTTGTATTTGCAGGAAAAGCTGCAAAGCAATCAATAAAGGAGTACTATGATGAAAAAAGTTCTAATAGTTGATGATGCAGCTTTTATGAGATTAACTTTAAAGAAAATTCTTGAAAAAAACGGGTTTGAAATAGCCGGTGAAGCTGAAAACGGAGATATCGGAGTAAAAAAGTATAAGGAATTAAAGCCTGATGTTGTGACTATGGATATTACAATGCCGATAAAGGATGGCGTGCAGGCTTTGAAGGAGATAAGAACTTTTGATCCCGATGCCAGGATTGTGATGATTTCTGCTGTGGGGCAAAAGCCCTTTATTTATGAAGCTGTTATGTCTGGGGCAAAATCCTTTATAGTCAAGCCCTTTGAGGAAAAGCATCTGGTTAAAGTATTAACACAGGTACTGGAAATGTGAAAGCAATAGAATTTACTTATGGGGGTGTTCTGTTTGTCGGATAACTATAGTAATGATCCTATGCTGGATATGTTTATCTTTGAAACTGTTCAGCTTATTGAACAGCTTGAACAGTCAATAATAGAGATCGAAAGGTCAAACTGCTATACGGAAGACTCGATAAATGAAATATTCAGAGTAATGCATACCATAAAAAGTTCTTCTGCCATGATGCATTATGAAAATATATCATTAATTGCTCATACTATAGAAGACCTCTTTTACTTTTTGCGGGAGGAAAAGCCTAAGAAAATTGATTGCCTGAAATTGACGGATATAGTACTGGAAAGCGCAGATTTTATCAAGCATGAAACGGATAAAATTGTGGAGGGCAGGAAATCCGATGGTGACGGTTCGGAACTGATCAGACGCATTAAGAATTACTTATCCCGCCTGAAGGCGGATAATTCAAAGGAAAATGCGGAGAAAGGCAAGAGTCCTTCGAAAAATGAAGATACTGACAGCATTTCAGAGGACAGTAGTAATCAGATAAACTTGAGCGACTTTCTCCAACAAAATTATAAAGCTGTCATATATTTCGAAGAAGGCTGCCAAATGGAAAATGTCAGAGCTTTCTTGGTCATCAACAACCTGAAGGAAATAGCTGAGGATATCAGTTATGTTCCGGAAGACATTATTGATAACGATGGCAGTATAGAAATAATCAAGAATAACGGGTTTTGGATATCTTTTAAATCGGATCGTTCGTATAAGGAAATACATGAATTTATTTCACATAATGTAGTGTTCTTAAAAGAATTTGAGTTATATGAAACAAAATCCGACGGGCATCAGCAGTTAAGTACTGATAATCAGAATATGAAGGATCTGCAAGATAAAGAAAAGATAGAAGAGCCTCAATTTGTCAGTACCCGTCAGAGCATTATCAGTGTCAATGTACATAAACTGGACAAGCTGATGGATTTAGTAGGGGAACTGGTTATTTCCGAGGCAATGGTGCTTCAAAATCCTGATCTTAATGGCCTTGTGCTGGATAACTTCCTGAAATCAGCCAGGCAGCTTCATAAAATCACCGGAGAGCTTCAGGATGCTGTAATGTCAATAAGAATGGTTTCTCTTTCAGCTACTTTTCAAAGAATGAACAGAATAGTCCGCGATATGTCAAAAAAATTGGGAAAGGATATAAGATTGGAGTTAATAGGGGAAGAGACGGAAGTTGATAAAAACATTATAGATCATATATCGGATCCTTTAATGCACCTCATCAGGAATTCAGTTGACCATGGAATAGAGAATAGTGAAGTAAGAAAAGCAAAAAACAAGCCTGAGTTTGGCACTATCACGCTGGAAGCAAAAAATAGCGGTGGTGATGTATTGATAATCATAAAGGATGACGGCAGGGGCTTGAATAAAGAAAGCATTCTTTCAAAAGCAAGAAGAAACGGACTTATAAAAAAACCTGAACAAGAGCTTACAGATAAAGAGGTATATTCATTTATAATGCTGGCAGGCTTTTCTACAAAAGAAGAAGTTTCGGAGTATTCAGGCCGCGGTGTAGGTATGGATGTAGTAACCAAGAATATTGGTGCCATAGGCGGAACGGTATCGATAGACAGTGTGGAAGGAGAAGGAACCGCAATAACTCTAAAAATGCCTCTGACTCTTGCGATTATTGACAGTATGACTATAAAAACCGGCAAATCATTTTTTTTCAGTACCGATAATCAGCATCAGAGAGTCTTTTAAAGCCGAAGACGGAGATATCATTATTGATTCTGAAGGCAATGAGATGATTATGATAAGGGGCCAATGCTATACTGCTGTAAGGCTCTACGAATTATACGGCATCAAAACGGAAATCAAGAATATCTCCGATGGTGTCATGCTTATGGTAGAGAACGACGGAAAAGCCATCTGCATTTTTGCAGACGAGATAATAGGCGAACAGGAGGTTGTTATTAAGGCACTGCCGGGTTATATAAGAAATCTGAAGAAGATTAGGGGACTGTCAGGGTGCACATTATTGGGAGACGGCAACATAAGTCTTATACTGGATGTAGGTGATTTAATAACGAGTTTGGAAGAAGGGAGGATGAAAATATGACAGACTTGGCTGCGGAAAGAATGGATACTGGTGAGGATACCATGAAAGGGAAATTTTTGACATTTTTATTGGGCAATGAGGCATATGCCATTGAGATCAAGTTCGTTATTGAGATGATAGGCATGCAGCCTATTACGGAGGTTCCTGAACTGCCGGAATATGTCAGAGGTATAATAAACCTGAGAGGCAAAATCGTTCCGGTAATGGATGTAAGGTTAAGATTCAAAAAGGAATCTAAAGAATATAATGACAGGACATGCATTATAGTCGTGGACGTAGATGGTATATTGCTGGGATTGATAGTTGACAACATTTCAGAGGTCATATCCATACCGGATGAGGAAATAGTACCTCCGCCAGAGATCAATAGTTGTGCCGAAAACAAGTATATCAAGGGTATTGGAAAGGTAGGAAGCAATGTAAAACTTATACTTGACTGCAGAAAGATAATGAATGAAAAGGATGTTGAGGCAATAAGTCAGATAGAGTAATTATAAAATTATTAATCAGGAGGGATATTATGGCGTTCTTCGGGAAAAGTGCGATAATCGAGTATCAGAGAAAAGAACTTGAAAAGCTTGAAAAAAACCTTCAGAAGTTGGCAAGGGGCGATTTTGACATTGATTCGGAAGTGCCTGCAGGGGACAATTGTGCCGAAGGGGAGAGGAATCGCTTTATAAGGCTGAATCAATATATTTCAAAAATAAAAAGTACAATAAGCAATTTGTCAACGGATGCATTTAATTTGTGCAGCAATATGAAAGACGGAAATACAGGCTATCAGATGGATTTGTCAAAATACAGCGGGATCTATTTAAACATTGGCAAGGATATCAACTCAGCGTTTACAGCAATTAGAGAGCCAATCGACAACACGTTCAATGTATTGGAGAAGATGGCGGTAAACGATTATACCACAACTATGGATACGAACTGCAAAGGGGATTACTATAAACTGGCAAGTACTACAAACGAAGTGCAGAAAAGACTTCTTGCCGTTCAGAATGTCTGTGTGAAAATTTCGCAAGGTGATATAAGCGAACTGGAGAATTATCGGAAAATTGGCAAGAGATCTGAAAACGACCATCTGGTACCTGCATTGATCCACATGATGGAAGCAATACAGAGCCTGATAGATGTTACAGAGAAATTTGCAGCCGCAGCAGAAGAGGGTAACTTAAGCGCGAGAGGAGACGCAGAGAAGTTTAGAGGCGAATATGCGAATGTGGTGAAGGGATTGAACGATACTCTGAATGCGGTGACAAAACCGATTATGGAAGTTACAGAGGTCATGTCGCAGGTTGGAGTAGGGAATTTAGGCGTAAAGGTTAAAGGCAACTATAAAGGAGATTATGAAAAGCTGACAAATGGAGTTAATTCTACTATAGAGATTTTAAATCATGTTGTTCAGGAAATAGGAAATATTGTATCCGAGATTTCACGAAAGAATCTTGATATACAAAGAGTAAGAGATTTTAAAGGAGACTTCCGTACCATATCTGACTCTCTGAACAATATCATTGATACTTTAAATGAAATTTTCAAAGAAATCAACACTGCCGCCGAACAGGTTGCTGCCGGAGCAGGACAAGTCTCAAGTACAAGCCAGGCTTTATCCCAGGGTTCGGAAGAACAGGCCAGCTCTGTTGAAGAAATAACGGCATCCATTACGGAAATGGCTGCACAGGTAAAACAGAATGCTTCAAATGCCGATGAAGCAAATAAATTAAGCGATACTTCAAAAGAAAATGCAGTTAAAGGGAACGAGCAGATGAGGGAAATGCTTGCTGCAATGGAGGATATCAATGAAGCATCCAACAATATATCCAAGATTGTAAAGGTAATAGACGATATCGCTTTTCAAACAAATATGCTGGCTTTAAACGCGGCTGTAGAAGCGGCTAGGGCAGGGCAATACGGAAAAGGCTTTGCCGTTGTGGCGGAAGAAGTGAAAAACTTAGCTGAGCGCAGTGCGAGTGCAGCAAAAGAAGTAACAAATATGGTGGAAAACTCTATTATTAAAGTTGAAAAAGGTACTAAGATTGCCAACAATACAGCAAAAGAGCTTGTTGAAATTGTAGACAGCATTACTAAGGCATCGGTTCTTGTAAGTGAGATATCAGCCGCATCAAATGAACAGAGCAATGCGATTTCTCAAATTGATCAGGCAATTAACGAAATATCTCAGGTGGTACAGACAAACTCCGCGACTGCTGAGGAAGGCGCATCTGCAAGTGAAGAGCTGTCAAGTCAGGCTGAAATGATGAAAGAGATGGTAAACAACATTAAACTCAGAAAGGACGCCGCAGCTGCCGGCAAGTATGAAGAGCTGTCTCCCGAAATAATCAAAATGCTTGAGAATATGTATAAGGATAAAAAAACAGCTGTAAGCAATCCTGAAGAGAACAAGGCAGAAGCGGAAAACAAAAAAATAAAGATCTCGCTGAGTGACAATGAATTTGATAAATATTAACGGGTTCTATAATTCGGAGAGAGCGCTCATGCTCTCTCCGTAAAATAATTTTGCAGGGGAAGCATATGTTGAAGATGACTGATAGGGAATTTGACCAATTGGCGATTTTTTTGAAAAGCAATTATGGTATAAAGTTACACAAAGAAAAAAAGCCTCTTGCTGTCGGGAGGCTGTCTAATGTCCTGCTTAAACTTAATCTCGAAAGCTTTACAAAATACTTTGATTATGTTATTTCAGACAAAACAGGTGAGGCGGCAAATGAGCTGGTTAACAGAATTACTACCAATCATACTTTTTTCATGAGAGAAAAAGAGCATTTTTTTTATTTAAGGGACGAAATACTTCCTAACCTTTCAAAAACATTGAAAGAAAAAGATATCCGCATCTGGAGCGCGGGATGTTCCACCGGAGAAGAGCCTTACACCATCGCCATGATAATGGACGAATATTTCCAGGAAGAAAAGATTTACTGGGATACAAAAATACTGGCTACGGATATTTCCGAAAAGGTATTGGGAATTGCGCATAAAGGTGAGTACAGCAATGAAAAAATATCTGTGCTGCCTGCAAACTGGAGGCTGCGTTATTTTAATAAAGTGAATGAGGGAAAAAGCATTCTCATTGACAAGATAAGAAATGATGTGATTTATAGGAAGTTTAATCTTGCAGAAGAGACTTTTCCGTTTAAAAAGAAATTTCATATAATTTTCTGCAGGAATGTAATGATATATTTTGATGAACAGGCCAGAAAGAAGCTAATACAAAAATTCTATAATATTACGGAGTCCGGGGGCTATTTATTCATTGGACATTCAGAATCAATTAGCCGGGAGGATATAAAATATAAATATATTATGCCTGCTGTTTATAGAAAGGAATAAAAAAATGAATCCTAGAGAAAAAATCAAGGTTCTGGTGGTCGATGATTCGATAGTATTCAGGGAAGTGCTTTCAAGAGGGCTTTCCTCCGACCCTGCTATTGAAGTTGTTGCAAAAGCTGCGAACCCTTTTGATGCAAGAGATAAAATAATACAATATAAACCTGATGTTATGACTTGTGATATAGAGATGCCTAAAATGAATGGAATTGAGTTTATACAGCGGCTAATGCCTCAATATTCCTTGCCTGTTATTGTGGTCAGCACGATAAGTGAGGCGGTATTCGACGCTATGAATGCAGGTGCGGTTGATTTTGTTACAAAACCGGATATGAAATCGATGGGAACTGTTGAAAATTTCATAAGTGATATGATTTCTAAAATTAAGATTGCGGTTGTGTCTAGAGTGGGAGTGCATAATACAAATATTGCAGCCGCTAGAAAAATAGATAGAAAAGGCAGTGGGACCAGCATAAAAATAATTGCCATCGGTGCATCTACAGGAGGGACAGTGGCCTTACACAGTTTATTGAAGGCAATGCCCAATAATACCCCGGGAATAGTAATAACCCAGCACATACCTCCGGTTTTCTCCCGCATGTTTGCAGAAAGGCTTGATTCCTCCATATCACTGTCCGTCAAGGAAGCACAGACCGGTGATACTGTTGAAGAAGGCAAAGTGCTGATTGCCCCTGGAGACCATCATATGAGAGTAAAAAAGAGTGGAAGCTGTTATAAGGTGGAGTGTTATCCGGGAGAGAAGGTAAATGGGCATTGCCCCTCAGTAGATGTACTTTTTGAGTCTGTAGCCAGGGAAGCAAAGAATCAGTCTGTCGGAATTATTCTCACCGGAATGGGCTATGACGGCGCAAAGGGACTTTTATCCATGCGGAGAGCAGGGGCACAAACCATAGGCCAGGATAAAGACTCATGCGTAGTATACGGTATGCCGAAAGTTGCTTACGATATTGGAGCGGTAAAGTATCAATTACCGCTGAATACTATCCCGGATATGGTCGACACCATATTGAAGGAAAGAAGAAGCGAGTAAATGGTTGAATTAATTTTTAGAATTGCAAATGAAAAAAATCCAAAGATAGAGGCTCATTCAAGACGGGTAAGCCTGTTGTGTCAACGAACCGGCATTGCCATGGGATTAATCGAAGCAGAAATATGCAAGCTAAAAATCAGCGGTATGCTTCATGATATCGGCAAAATTGCTATAGACAACAGCATTCTGGATAAACCGGAAAAGCTTAACGGGCATGAGTGGGATGAAATAAAGCGTCATTCATATATCGGATACAGAATACTGAACAATGTACCGGGTATGAATGAGATTGCCGAATATGTACTATACCATCACGAAAGGCTTGATGGAACAGGCTATCCCATTGGGTTAAAGCAGGGAGAAATTCCTCTTTTGTCAAGAATAATAGCTGTGACGGATGCTTATGATGCGATGACTAGTGAAAGGCAATACAAGGCGGTTTTGAATAAGAATGCAGCTGTTGGAGAACTTGTCAAGCATAAAGGTACCCAATTCGACCCGGATATAGTTGATATTTTTATTGAAAAAGTGCTGAATAAATAATTCTATTAGATCAATAAGGGAATCAGTAAAATAATAGTTTTTATTAGGCAGTAAAGCATCATATAGCTGATGCCATATTAGAAAGATATAGGACTGGCTATTTTGAAAATAATTTGCTAAAATTAAACTAAAATAACCAGACTATTCTAATTGATTGGAGAGTATATGCAGACTTCTACATTGCTGTTGATTGCCTCACTTGGAGCTATTTTGGTATTACTAATGTTGTATGTATATATCATTACCTTTGAATACAGGCATTTTCTCGGTTTGTGGTTCATTGGCTGGGTTATTGTTGCCGTTAATTATAGCCTGGATGCTTTTTTTCCTGATTTACTAAGACAGAACCACACAATTTTCTTCTTTAGCCTGGTCTCATATTTCTATGCAAACCTTTTAATATCTCATGGCACTTTAATATTTCTGAAAACCAAAGTCAAAACATCCCGGTTTTTAGGTGTAGGGCTGGTTTGGTTATTGTTTTTTATCTTTTTATCGGCCCGGAATTGGACGGATCTGCAGATGATTAAATATACCTATTTATCGGTATTTGCTTTGTCCGCCTGGGTAGGCACAGCCATGATCAGGTCAGCCAAAAGGTACGGAAAGCTTGCTCTTTTTCTGGGCTTGTTAAATATAGCCTGGGTTGTCAATACGGTTATTTTTTCCTACATTCTGGAGATACCCCAGATTGCTCCTTATATTGTTTCACAAATAATCCTGCTTTTAAACGCAATAGGGCTTATTCAGTTTTTTTTAAAAGAGCAAAGAAATGAGATTGAGCGGCGATCAGCACAAATAACCTACCTTACCTTCCATGACGAATTAACCGGATTGCATAATAGGGCTTATTTTGAAAAGAAAATACAAGAGCTGGCAAAGAATAATGACTGCCTGCCTGTCTCTTTGCTCATCGGAGATATGAACGGATTGAAATTCATTAATGATGTTTTTGGTCACCAAGAAGGGGACGAATGGCTTAAACGGATAGCTGTTATTATTCAGCAATGCTGCCGCCCAAATGATATTATTGCAAGGTGGGGCGGCGATGAGTTTGCTGTTATTATGCCGAATACGGACAAAGAAAAGGCTCTCGATATCGCACATAAAATAAATGCAGCATGTAAAAGCAATCAGGAGGAGGATACTTTTTTCAGTATATCCCTGGGTGTGGCAACTAAAAATGACAGCAGAACAGATTTGTCCAAGGTCTTAACTGAGGCTGAAGAATTAATGTACCAAAATAAGCTTATAGAAGGTAAGAAAACAAGGCTGGCTTTTGTTAAAGTATTAGGCAATTTGCTGCATAAAAAAGGCTATGAGCCCAAAGAACATATTGAAAGGCTGGCAGCTTTAGGTAAAGAATTTGCGGCAGTTCTTAACCTTTCAAGGGAAAACTGCAAATACCTCGTACAGGCTGCAAGCCTGCATGACATAGGCAAAATCGGCATACCTGAAGATATAGTCCTGAAAGAGTCCCAGCTTGATGAATCAGAATGGTCTATTATGAAAAAACATGTTGAAATCGGATATCGATTAGCCCAGATTTCCGGAGAATTTGCCCATTTATCCGGTGTAATTTTATATCACCATGAATGGTGGAACGGCCAGGGCTATCCTCATGGACTGAAAGGGGAAGATATTCCCCTTATGTCGCGAATTATATCCATTCTGCATGCTTTTGATGTCATGACACATCAGCAGCCTTATAAACCTGCCGGGACTGTAGACGAAGCCCTGCATGAACTTTCCGTGAATGCCGGAGCCCAGTTTGATCCCGCTTTAGTTCCTCTTTTTATTGATATGATAACTGCTAAAGGCTTAAGATAAACACACTTGATTTATATTCACTTATTTTTCTCCGGTTCGTAGGCGTCCTCTTCATAATCAAATTCTGTTTTTTTCCTGGTTGCCTTATTGGTAAAGCCTCTGTATGGGTTATTGCTTCTGCTTCCATGCTTCAGGCGGTCATAATAATCCTCTTCGTAATCAAAATCCTTTTTTATCGGTCCCTTTCTCCTATTACTCAAGATACCCAACTCCTTGCAATAAATATTATATCAAATATTAAAATTTAGTGATAGAATATTGATATATACTATGCTTAATGTACGGATAGCGTAAGACTGCCGGACTGTATGGTTTTAGAGGGGGTTAACATGAAAAGGGTACTTAGAATAATTATAATGGTTTTTATATTTACAGCCGTACTGGCACTTTGCGGGTTTGCAGAAGAAGCTCCGTACAAGGGTGCCAGCCCCTGGGCTGTACCGGAGCTTGATAAGGCAGCCGGATACGGACTGATTACAGACAGGATCAGGGATAATATGAATGTACCGATTACAAGGGAGGAATTTGCAGAAATTGCCGTAAGACTGTATGAAATAAAAACCGGAAAAGCAGCAGTATATTCTGATATGAATGTTTTTTCCGATACTGACAATCCGGAGGTATTAAAGGCTTACAGCTTGAAAATAGTTAACGACACAGACCTGCAAAAGAGGCTTTTTTCACCTGAGCTGTTCATTAACCGTGAACAGATGGCTGCAATGATGTACAGGACAATACAGGCAATTCCCCTGAATTTTCAATTCCCTGCAGGAAAAGGCGGGATATTTGCCGATGAAAATGAAGTATCCGATTGGGCTATAGAATCTGTTAAATTCATGACTGAGAATGGTTTTTTGAGGGGCGCCGGCGGAAGGATAAATCCCAAAGGTACCTGTACGAGGGAAATGGCTGTACTAATTGCGGCAAGGATATACGAAGCATACCTGTCTGCTGATAATGAGCCTGCTGAAGATGAGGGCACGGCAGGCAGCGGATCCGGCACAGGATCCTATGCCTGGGATCAGATAGTCATAAACGATACGGTAATATTCAGGGATAATTATCATATCAGGAGCAAGGATGGGTTCTATTATATTTTTATAGGGGCTGAAAGGTTCAAATATGCCTTTAAGCTGCCTTATGCCGGAAGCCATACCTATCCTGAGGTTGAAATTATCGGAGGCAGCATAACTGCCCAATGGAACAGCGGAGAGGATGTCGTACTGAAGGTGGAAATGCGGGAAGGCAGCACTGAAGCAATAGTCGGCGGTAAAAAAGTCGATGCCGGTATGGCTCCGTACATAATCGCCGGAAAGATGTATATTCCAATTAATCTCTTCATATCTGCCATGGAAATGGATGTGGAAACCAGCAGCAATGATGATACATTATTCATACAATACAAGGATAACTTTCCTGCAGAAATTCTTGCAGGCACCTGGTCAGATACAGGCACTGACCTGTTTGCAGCAATAAAGGATATAGAAAGCGGATCAGGGAACCTGCCGTCATATGCGACAGCATACAGGTTCAACAGTGACGGTACCTATGAACTGATAAAGGTCAGTGCAGCAGGTATCAACGACACCATAATCAAACAGAGGGGAAAATATAAGGTTATGGGGAATACAATCATGTACTATGATATATTTGAGACGATTTATAAAGGATCTCCCTTCAGCTTGAAATATGAGGACGAGCCAGTGGGCAGGTCCCATTATGAGTTTATCTTCAATTATGACTCCAAGGAGGGAATAGTTGAAATAGGAGGGGCTTAAATGAAAAAGTAAGTTCTAGTTTGAAGGATTAAATTCCACAAAAAATAT
>DAOLPD010000017.1:0-28189 GCA_035417425.1 Bacillota bacterium | reverse complement strand
GGAAAGCTATTGAAAACAGGCTGGCTGCTATCATTGCTATCGGAAAGCCTTCCAGGGCTTTTGGTGTAGGAGCCAATTCAAGTCTTTCCCTGACGCCTGCAAAAAGTATTATTGCAAGTGAAAAACCCAAACCTCCGCCTACGCCGTTAATCAATGATTCGATCAGATTATAGCTTTTATCAATATTCAGTATTGCAACACCCAAAACTGCGCAGTTGGTAGTAATAAGCGGCAGATATATACCAAGAGCCTGATACAGTGTAGGGCTTGTCTTTTTAATAACCATTTCAACAAACTGCACAAGACCTGCTATAACAAGTATGAAGGCTATAGTCTGCATATATCCTATGCCCATGGGGTTAAGTATAAAAATTTGCACCGCCCAGCATATTACAGATGCCAGACCCATTACAAAAGTAACTGCTACACTCATTCCCACAGCTGTGTCTATCTTCTTTGACACTCCCAGGAACGGGCATATACCCAAGAACTGAGAGAGGACAAAGTTATTTATGAATATTGCACTGATGATTATTAATCCTAATTTCATCTATATCCTCCTCCTTAACTTTTTCTCAGGCTGGTAATTTTATTGAATGCTGCAATGGAAAGCCCAAATACCAGGAAGCCCCCGGGAGGCAGTATCATTATCAGAAACGGCTCAAAAGCCTCACCAAATAATGGCATTCCGAGGAATGTGCCTGCACCAAGAATTTCTCTTACCGAGCTTATTATTGTAAGAGCAACTGTAAATCCAATGCCCATTCCAATACCGTCCATAATGGAATTAATAACAGGGTTTTTTGCTGCAAATGCTTCAGCTCTTGCAATTATTATACAGTTAACAACTATAAGAGGGATATATATCCCAAGGGATTTGTCCAGTGCAGGCGAAAATGCCTGTATAAGCATCTGAACTATTGTAGTAAATGTAGCAATTACCACGATATATATCGGAATTCTAACTTCATTTGGTACTATTTTCTTAATCAGCGAAATGATAAGGTTTGAGCCTATAAGAACTGCAGCGGCCGCAATACCCATACCTATGCCGTTAAATACAGCAGTTGTAACGGCAAGAGTAGGGCATGTTCCGAGTACCAACCTGAATGTCGGATTCTCTTTTATAAGGCCGTTGCTGAAATCCTTCCAAAGATTCATTTTGTTCACCTCCAAATTTTTTTATTTGCTTGATAATTCTTTTGCCGCCTCAAGGGCCTGGTTCACCCCGTCCGTTACTGCCCTTGATGTAATTGTCGCACCTGATACTGCGGCAATTTCATTATCCTTTGGAGTACCGCTCTTAATAACATTTATTGTATTATCCCAGGCCTTACCTTTATACTGATTCTGGAATTTAGGAGTTGCTGAATTTTTCCCAAGTCCCGGAGTCTCAGTATTGTTTCCCACTTTTATTCCCTGAATGATTCCATCCGTACCAATACCGACAACTACATCTATAGTTCCTCCAAAGCCTTTCGGAACTGCCTTTACAGCATAGCCGACAACATTTCCTCCGGCCTTTGCTATATAAATTTCTGTTACGTAGTTATATTTTCCATTGGATTTAATTTCAGAAAATACACTGTCATCCAAAATTTCAAATGCGTCAGCTTCAGGAAGTACTTCTTTTCTTGCTTCATCGTTAGCTTTTATAATCTGCTCCTGTATCCTGTCGTAGGTTATGGCATTTGTATAGCCCAGAGATGCAGCCATTACAGCACATACGAGAAGCAAAATCCCGGCTAATTTGATATAATCACGCATTTTTCTTCACCTCCCCGAATTTCCTGGGCATTGTATACTTATCGATAAGGGGTGTTGCCAGGTTCATCAGAAGTATTGAATATGAAACACCCTCCGGATAACCTCCGAAAAATCTGATTACAGAAGTCAGGAAGCCGCATCCTATACCGAAAATTATCTGCCCTTTCGGAGTCATTGGAGATGTTGAGTAATCTGTAGCCATGAATATTGCTCCCAGGAAAAGTCCTCCTGCGAGTACATGATAAATCATAGCTGAAGAGTCAAAACCTCCGAAAAGGAATGTTAGTACTGCTACTGTACCTATATAAGAAGCAGGTATTCTGATATTAATAACGCCTCTGTACAATAAATAAGCTCCGCCAATAATCAGCGCCAGTGCAGATGTCTCACCTATGCACCCGCCTATATTGCCTATAAACATGTCCCACAATCCGGGAAGTGCTTGTCCTGCTGCTTCACCGCCCTTTAAAATTGCCAGGGGTGTTGCTGTTGAAACAGCATCTGCTCCCGGTTTAACCCAGCCCGTCATTCTTACGGGCCATGAAGCAAGAAGCATCGCTCTCGCTGCCAAAGCGGGATTTATAAAATTAAAGCCTAATCCACCGAAGCACTGTTTGGCAATTGCTATTGCAAATATTGAACCCACGGCAACCATCCAAAGAGGAAGTGTTACAGGTACGTTGAAGGCAATTAGTATACCGGTAACAACGGCACTCAAATCATTAACGGTAACAGGCTTTCCCAATATCTTCTGCATGACAACTTCAGTTGCTACCGCAAATACAACAGCGACAGCCGTAAGAGTCAATGCATTTAATCCAAAGTAAAATACACCGGCCAAAAGCGCAGGCATAAGTGCAATTATCACATCCAGCATTATCCTTTGGGTTGTCTCCCCGGATCTTATATGCGGTGATGATGATACTATAAATCTGCTATTTTCCATTTCTTCCCCTCCCATCATTTAGACTGGGCTTTTTTACGCCTAGCCAGTATTTTTCGTTTTGACACCCTGATCGAATCAACAAGAGGCCTCTTAGCGGGACATACAAAAGAACAGGATCCGCATTCAATGCAGTCCATCGCATTTAAAGCTTCAGCCTCGTCATACCTGTTGGCAAGGGAGTACATGCTTATATTCACAGGCATAAGGTTTATAGGACATGTTTCAACACATTTGCCGCACTTTATGCAATTAGAAGGTTCAGGCAGCCTTGCTTCCTCTTCGGAAAGCACCAGTATACCGGATGTGCCCTTTATTGCCGGTATGTCCAATGAAAACTGGGTTATACCCATCATCGGCCCTCCTGCAATAACCTTCCCGACCTTACCTTTAAGCCCTCCGCATTGTTCTATTATATCCCTGAAAGATGTTCCTATCTTGACTAATAGATTCTTGGGATCATTTACCCCAGCCCCTGTGACAGTAACTATCCTTTCTATCAAAGGCATACCTGTCTTTACAGCTGTCGCAACTGCCGCCGCAGTACCTACGTTGTTGACTACAACTCCGGCATCAGCCGGCAGCCCCCCGGAGGGAACCTCTCGTCCGGTACATGCATAAATAAGCTGCTTTTCTGCCCCTTGGGGATATTTGGTCTTAAGTGCCACTACTTCAATATCCTCAATCCCCCTGGCTGCTTCATAAACCTTCTCTATTGCATCGGGCTTGTTAGTCTCGATACCAATATATCCTTTTTTAACTCCCAGGGCCTTCATCAGTGCCTGCAGCCCAAACACCACATTCTCAGGATGTTCAAGCATCAGCCTGTGGTCTGAAGTCAGATAAGGCTCACATTCAGCGCCGTTTAATATTACTGTATCCACATTTTTGTCCGGCGGCGGTGCAAGCTTGACATGGGTTGGAAAAGTAGCTCCTCCCATACCGACTATACCTGCATCTTTTATTATGTTCTTTATATCCTCAGCTGAAAGGATTGAAATATCTCCCTTGGGAACCACCTGATCCGAAATGGTATTCTGCATGTCATTCTCAATCACTATACAGGTTACAGCCATTCCTCCCGAATACAGCCTTGGCTCTACTGCTATAACCTTTCCCGATACACTGGAATGCACCGGTACTGATACAAATCCTTTAGCCTCCCCTATTTTCTGTCCTACCTTAACCTCATCACCGGCCTGTACAATAGGCTCACAAGGAGCACCTATATGCTGCTGCATGGGGATTACAACAACCTTAGGTTCATTGGCTCTCTCTATTGGCAGGCTTTCAGTCGCCTTCTTACTGTGTGGTGGATGGGTTCCGCCCTTAAATGTCAATGTTCTTATATTCAATTTGCTCACCCCTTAATATATATAAATAAGTAAATCTCTGCATTGAGACCTAACAAACTCACAATTAGTATCTATTCGACGCGTGTATACAAAATCCTTTAGTTACATTTTTTTTTGCTCGATAATCTTTTAACATTTTCTGAATATTTTCTTCTGCTAATATTATTCACCAATCTGACAATACTATTTCTGAGGTGAAGAATGACTGGTTTACATCAGACATATTATAATATAGCAAAGCTGACTGAAAAGTCAAAGGAAATTTGTCGTGAGAATTCCAAGGAATATATGATTATTGGTATTGATTAAAAAGGCTGCCTCAGTGTTTTCAACTAAGACAGCCTTTTTGAAGCTTTTTATTTTTTTATTGACTTTTCTCTATTTCCTTGTTATTGCCTTGAATGGGCACTTCGACATACAAACTCCGCATTTTATGCACTTGCTGGAATCAATAGTGTAAGGAGTCTTTGGCTGGCCTGAGATACACTGCTGCGGACAATTCTTGGCACATATTCCGCAGCCCTTGCACTTGTCGGCCATTATCATGTAATTCAACAGCTCGTTACATACTCCTGCCGGACATCTTTTTTCCTTAATATGGGCTTCATACTCGTTCCTGAAATACTTTATTGTTGAAAGTACAGGGTTCGGAGCTGTCTGTCCCAATCCGCAGAGAGCCGAATTCTTTATGTTCATTGCAAGATTTTCAAGCTTTTCTATATCTTCTTCCTCACCTTTGCCTTCGGTTATCCTTTCCAGGATTTCCAGCATTCTCTTTGTACCTTCACGGCATGGCGTGCACTTTCCGCAGGATTCATCGACTATGAAATCCATGAAGAACCTTGCTATATCAACCATACAATTATCTTCATCCATAACAATCATACCGCCGGAACCTATAATAGAACCTAATGAAGCAAGACTTTCATAATCAATAGGTGTATCAAGGTGTTCTTCAGGAATGCATCCGCCTGAGGGGCCCCCTGTCTGAACGGCTTTGAATTTCTTTCCGTTGGGGCATCCTCCGCCTATTTCATAAATTACCTCTCTCAATGTTGTTCCCATAGGTATCTCAACAAGACCTGTATTGTTTATCTTGCCGCCAAGGGCGAATACCTTTGTGCCCTTGGACTTTTCCGTCCCCATGCTGGCAAACCATTCGGGACCTTTATTGAATATTACAGGTATGTTTGCATAGGTTTCAACGTTATTCAGTATTGTAGGCTTTGCAAACAATCCTTTATTTGCAGGGAACGGAGGCCTTGGCCTTGGCATACCTCTCTGTCCTTCAATGGAAGCCATAAGAGCTGTTTCTTCGCCGCATACAAAGGCTCCTGCTCCTAGCCTCAATTCAATATCAAATTTAAAGCCTGTTCCCATTATATTATCTCCAAGCAGGCCGTACTGTCTTGCCTGGCCTATTGCTATTCCAAGACGTTTAACAGCTATCGGGTATTCTGCTCTGCAATATATATAACCTTGGCCGGCACCAATAGCATAACCGGCAATAGTCATAGCTTCAAGTATTGAGTGAGGATCCCCTTCCAGAACGCTTCTGTCCATGAATGCACCCGGATCTCCTTCGTCGGCATTACAGAGAACATATTTCTGGTCATTCACTGATCTTGATGCAAAATCCCATTTCATTCCGGTAGGGAAACCGGCACCGCCTCTTCCTCTGAGCCCGGATTTCTTAACTGTATCTATTACTTCCGCCGGTGTCATTTCGGTAAGTACCTTTTCAAGAGCCTTATAACCGTCAAAAGCTATATATTCATCTATGTTCTCAGGATTAATTACACCGCAGTTCCTTAATGCAACCCTGACCTGCTTCTTGAAGAAATCAACTTCTTCAAGGGCTTTTAGTTTGTTTTCTTCAACTGACTCTGCATAAAGCAGCCTCTTCACAACTCTGCCCTTTACCAGATGTTCCTTTACAATTTCCTCCACATCTTCAGGCTTAACCAAACTGTAGAAAGAAGCTTCCGGATAAACAATAACTACCGGGCCCAGTGCACAAAGCCCAAAGCAGCCTGTTCTTTCCACAACAACTTCTTTTTCAAGTCCGTGCTTCTTTATTTCTTCTTCAAAGTTCTTTGCTATCTGTTCAGAATTTGAGGAAGTACAGCCAGTACCTCTGCAAATCATGACATGAGAACGATACATCTCCATTAATATTACCTCCTACAGATTACTATATTCCTTTCTGTCCCTCAAGCCTTCCTTTATTTACTTTCAGCACCGATTGTATATCCCTCAACAACCTTGCCCTTCATAATATGTTCATTGACTATTCTAATGGCCTTGGATGGATTTACCTTAACATAAGTAACCTTCTCTTCACCTGGTCTATATACTTCTACTATAGGCTCAAGCCTGCACATACCAATACAGCCTGTCTGGGCAACTACCACATCTGACAGATCGTGTTTTTTTATTTCGTCCATTATTGCTAGAAGTACCGGCCTTGCTCCTGCAGCTATACCACAGGTTGCCATACCGACAACTATTCTGGTGCCGGATCTATCTTTTCTGACATTGATCGTATCCAGGGTTTTCTTTCTGATTTCTTCCAATTCCTGAATTGTTTTCATCTTACACACCTCCGCGTATATTCTTTAAACCTTCATTTATATAATCCTTAATCCACATCATAACCTCGGGCTCCCCCAAGTTAACATCATTACCCAAAGCAGTCCTGATCTCCCTTGTATCCAGGCAGAAATCCCTTCCGTCAATAATGTGCCTGTATACAAAATCAATAACCCTATTAACATCAGATCCTGCAAGAATTAGACTCAACATGGTTTCAGCCATATTTCCCATAGGAGCCCTGTCTATATGGCTATGCTTGAATACAGCTGTAAGCCGCGTTCCCACATTTTTTTCCGATTCTATGACAAGATCCCCTTCGCATCTCCTGCATGCTGCCAGCATAAGAGGTATACCCAATCCGACCTTTCTGCTTGTCCTTGTAGTCACAAAGGGATCCATTACCTTATCAAGAAATTCCTTATCCATTCCCTTACCGTTGTCATTTATACAGATAGTCAATCGATCCGCTTTTGTATCTTCTTCTATTGAAATCTCCACAAGGCTGGCTCCTGCTGAAATCGAATTCTGGGACAAATCAAGAATATGCAGTGATAAATCCTTCATCCTGATATTAATACTTCTTCACAATATCCGGGATATCATCCGGAACCAATTTGCCATATACATCCTCACCAATTGTCATTACCGGAGCAAGGCCACAGCAGCCCAGGCACCTGGTTGCCTCAAGAGTAAACTTCCCATCCGCTGTCGTACCTCCGGTTTTTACATTCAGCTCTTTTTCAAGCCTTTCAAGTACTCCTTTGGAGTTCTTAACATAGCAGGCTGTTCCGAGACATACGCTTATTGTGTGCTTGCCTCTCGGAGTCAAGGTGAACCTTGAATAAAAAGTAGCTACGCCGAATATTTCAGCTACCGGAATGTTTAGTAATTCTGATATCCTCTTCATTGCTTCCTCAGGAATATATCCGAATAATTCCTGTGCTTCATGAAGAATTGGTATTAAAGCGCCCTTCTGATCCTTATGCTCCAGGATAACGTCCTCCAATTTCTCCATGTTTTCCTTCATTGCTGCGTCAGACATTAAAGAGTTCCCTCCTTCAAATATTTATAATTGGAAATAGTTATAACTAATATTGAATGCACTTAAATTATTACATTAGGATATAGTGCTGATTCAATAAAATTTAGGTTGTTGTTTCGTGAACTTTTGTACTCTTTTATCTGTTTTTCACGAAAGAATTTATTGACATAATTTTGTCAATTACGTCCTACAATATTGTATCACATATTAGATATTTTTTTAACAAATATTTTAATATTTTTTCTTTTTCCCGTTTGTTTTTTCCAAAACCGTATATAATAATTAATTTGGAGTATTCTTTTTATTTAAGGTTTTTTTATTATTTGGGATCCAGCTTGTTAAAAAGCTCACTGACGCTTAGATAATCCAGCTCAATAAAAAAATCCCTTTCGCTTATATCTTCAAGATAATGAGCGTCAGAGGATATTATGTGATTGAATCTGCTAAGAAAAGGATACTTTTTAAAAGCTGCATCCGGAGTGCATCTTTTTGATATTTCCACTGTTTTGACCTTAAGCTCCGGAGGAATAAAGCCAAGGTTGGTTATGATGCTGAAGCCCTGTCTGTCTACATGAGCAGGTATGCATACCCCTCCAAGCCCTCTGGTCAGTATGAACACATCATTGACTGAGAGTATTGTGGAAGACAGAAGCAGCTTATGTTCTTTCCCTATTATTTCATCTGAACTGTTAAAAATCAGCTGGCGTCCAAAAATTTCTTCGTTATTCTCAATATCCGGTAAGGAATTATAAACAATCTCCGCTAATTTCATTGCTCCTTCCATTCTCTTAAAAAGGCACAATAAATGAACTTCCTCTTTTGTCTGAACCTCCATTCCCGGAATAACCATCAATCCGTTCTCCTTTGCTGCTTCCATAACTGCTGGAAGGTTGCTGCAGGAATTGTGATCTGTAACCGCTATGATATCGAGCCCTTTCAATAGGGCCATATTCACTATATTGCATGGTGTCATATCCTCATCACCGCATGGTGATAATGCAGAGTGTATGTGAAAATCCACCGCAAATTCCATATTACTCAATTCCCATCCTGTATAGTTCTTTTGCAATTCCATATGCGCTTAAGTCTGACTGATACACAGCTACTCCCTCATCCTCTGCTTTTTTGAGGGTATCTTCCTCAACCTCCACTCCTTCAGGTACAATGATACAGCCTAATTCAAGCAAAGCTGCCACAGCAACTATATTTGCATGAGTCTGCACAGTTATCCATGCGTCTCCTTTACTGGCATGGGCCATAACCCAGCTTAAAAGATCACATATATATACTCCCTTAAGCTCCCTGCTGGTTCCTGCCTCTCCTGCCAACAGCTTCAATCCTGCTTTTTCTCCGGCATCTCTTACTAACATGTTAACCCTCCCTATAATTGCGGTTTTTCTTTATTAAAACTTTTCATGGTTTTGACTATACAAACTGCATTCTGGCTTTCACCCTTCACTATGTCCTCTGCAAATGCCTTGCAGGTTGGAGCACCGCAGACACCGCAGTCTATTCCGGGCAATTCCTTCAGCATTTCCTTTATCTTTTCCATTTTCTTGATGGATTTATAAATATCATCATCAAGACGCATTACGGCTCTGGGCTCAATTTCTTCAGTCAATCGGATAAATCCGCTCTTATACATTTCTATTTGTTCCTTTATCTCTTCCTCACTGGGATTTGAATTGGGAAGCCCTTTTGCAAGGGTTTTCATGCGTCTCCTGGCTATAAAAGGATTCTCTATTGTAAGAGGCCCTCCTACACAACCTCCGACACAGGCCATTCCCTCAAAGAACTCCAATCCCTCAAGTTTGTCCATTTCAATTTCTTCCAGAATCTTAATAACCTCATGTATTCCATCTACAGCAAGATAGTTTTTTATACCCAAAGGCTCTCCCTGTCCCCCGGTTATCGGCCATAACAAAGATTCCTTTGTACTCCTGGTCAAATCTTCCGTTTTACTGCCTAAATTCCTCAGCATCATGCCATAAACATCCTTCATTGACAGCACACCATCAATGTAGGACTTTTTTATGCCTATGGGGTTTTTTGCGCTTGTCACTCTGGCTGTGCAGGGAGAAATATAGATTACTCCTATCTCCTCCATAGGGAAACCTGTCTTTCTGGCAGCCTCAGTCTTGGCAATGCGTGCCGCTATCTCTATCGGTGTTTCTATATCCGCGATATTAGGCAGCAGCTCAGGGAATCTAATCTGTATAAGCCTGAGGGTAGCAGGGCAGGTAGAATTTATTATGGGGCGTTTTTTATCAGGATTCTTGAGAATGTGGTTTTTTATTACATTGGTTATTATCTCTGTCCCTACAGATGCCTCGAAGATTTCATCAAAGCCTATCTTCTTTACAGCCGTGAGCATTTCATTGATTCCGACATTGCCTCGGAATTGCCCGTACAGCACCAGGGACGGTATAGCAATAGTATATTTGTAGTTCTTTAATATATCTTTTCTGTCTGTGACAGCATTCTTTGCATGATTTGGACATATTCTAATGCATTCACCGCAGTCAATGCATTTTTCACCTATTATACAGGCTTTCCCTTCTTTCAGCCTTATAGCCTCTGTCGGACATACCTTCAAACAGCTTGTACATCCGACGCATCTATCCGCATCAAGCACAACTGAATGAAAGTGCTTCTCTTCCATTTTATTCACATTGCTCACCTACTTTCAAATCTACTTCAATAACAATAAGAGTACCTGTTCCTTCCGAAGAAGTTACATAAAACCTGTCTGAGCATTTTTTCATATTAGGCAAACCCATACCGGCTCCAAAGCCCATTTCCCTTACTCTGTCGGTAGCCGTTGAATAACCTTCCTTCATTGCCAGTTCTACGTCGGCTATGCCTGGCCCCCTGTCATTTGCTGTTATCCTGATAATCCCCGGGGTAATCTCTAACACGATCTGTCCCCCGTTAGAATGAATGACAATATTCATTTCCGCTTCGTAAGCAGCAATGGAAATCTTTCTTATAATACTTGAGTCGATACCTAATTCCCTCAAGATTTTCTTTATTTTGCTTGATGTTTCTCCTGCTCTGACAAAATCATCTTTTTCTACATTAAATATATATTTTATATCTTCCATTAAATAATTCCTCCAAATAGGCAGCCGAAATCCGACCTATCAATCGATACTTACACCTTCCAGCCCATTGCTGTAAAGCTTGCCCGAGGCAGTATACATAGTATCCCTGGTCAAAAGCAGCGCAATGCCCTTCTCAATAGCCAAGTCAACAATATCCTCGCCGGGTTTTTTCCCCCTGACAAAAACTATTGCGCTCAAATCTGCCATTTCCGCAGTCCTTACCACCTGCTGGTTGGTTAATCCGGTGAGGAGCAGGGTCTTGCCCTTTACAAAAGCTAATACGTCGCTCATCAGATCAGATCCGAAAGCAAATGAAACCTCGTTTTCCAACAGATCATCCCCGCATAGCACTTCTGCGTTCAATACTTCTTTAACCTCACATATTTTCATATATAAACCTCCTTAAAAGTACCATGTTTGGTGGTATACTCACAACTATATTTAATTATACAATATTAAAAGCATAAAATCGATAATATATTAACAAAGTCTTTCTGTTGTTTCTTTTTATTGATATGCCCTTTAATTTATACTAAAATATAATCATCAGGAGGTGGTTAAATTGTCTTCCATCTTATCCGGCATTCTTCGGCAAAAGCTTTTGGAAATACAAAATCAGCTTCCAACCTATGTCAAGATATTAAAGGACAATCCTCCAAGCTTTGAGAACATACTTGAAAATGAGATCAATGAGCAATCCGATGTTCAGAATAATTATAGCGGAGATTATAGTCCGTTAATTAAAGCTGCCGCAAAAAAATATAATATCAGCGAAAATATAATAACTGCCGTTATGAAAGCGGAATCCGGCTTTGACCCGACTGCAGTATCAAGGACAGGGGCAATGGGCCTGATGCAGCTTATGCCTGAAACCGCAAAAATTTTGGGAGTACATAACGCTTTTGACCCGCGGGAAAATATAGAAGGAGGCGTCAGATACCTTAGGGAAATGCTGACAGAGTTTGGCGGTAATCTGGAGCTTGCTCTTGCAGCATACAATGCAGGCCCCAATGCTGTTAAGAAGTACGGCGGGATACCACCTTATGAAGAGACTCAGAACTATGTGAGAAAAGTAATGTCAAGCCTTAAAAACAAAACATAAAGGGAAGTGCGGATGTTTACAGCATTTCCCTTTTCATTATTATAAAATCCTCTGCAAGGGCATTTAGCTTAATATACTGTTCGATAGTCCTGAAGTAGCTGAAATCAAGCTTCTGCCAAAAGCACCTCCCAACACTGTTTCCGGCGATTATTCCTATATAGAATCTCTTTACATCATAGCTCTTGTTCAGCATGTTTATCAATGCTTCAGCAGCCTTGGTCCCGATTCCCAGCCTCTGATACCTGTTATCCACAAGAATTGAAGATATCCATGCTTCTTCGCTGTTCTCATAATCGATCCTTCCTTTTATTACACCGACCAGCTGCAAGGCATCTTCTTCTTCCAGAAAAATACCGGTAAAGAATTCATGGCTGTTGACAAGCACTTCCAGATACTTTTCATTTATATCCCTCAGGGACATTCTTCTGTCTATGCCTGTTGCATATATGTTCTCATCATTCTGGTTATACAGATTCAGGACATCCTTCAAATCCTCCTTGGTAATGTCCCTGAATATAAGATTATCCAATTTATTATTAAGCGTAAGCATTTTCTCACCCGCATATCATATGTTTCGCAGAAACCTCTTCTATCAAATCCAGATAGTGCAAAACGTTTTCTTTTGCCTATACATCTTTTTGATTACTGAAATATATTCTACAAAACATAATAAATTCCTCTTTTAATCATTACTACAACATTGTAACAAGCTAATTCCAGACGTTTCCATATGATTTTAACTTATTACCTTTACATTATCGTGATTTAATATATAATCTAATTAGTGGGAATATTCTACAAATTATTTTAAATGAGGCAGGTGATATAATGGCGGAAATAAGAATAATGAGGACTTCCGATTGTAAACCGGGGATGGTATTGGCTTCTGACATCATAAACGACTATGGCGCAGTGATACTTTATCAGAACTCAATATTGGACGAATACTCCATCAGCAAATTGATGAAGCTGGGTTTGAATTTTGTTAAAATTTACAAGGATTATGAGTTCAAAGAAAAGAAGCACGCTGTCATCGAGGCCCAATACAATAACAATCTTGAGGAATTTAAAGAGATAATTTGGGATATAAGCTGCGGAAAAACATTGGAAATGGAACGTATAAGCGAAGTATCAAGAAGCCTCATCAGCAATTTTGACTCAATAAACGATCTTATCTCATGCCTCAGCAAGGTCAGATCAATTAGTGAATATACCTACACACACAGCTTGAATGTATCACTTTTATGCTCCCTGTTGGGCTCTTGGCTGAACCTGGGACATAAACACATTGAGCAGCTCTCCTATTGCGGGATATTACATGACATCGGAAAATCAAAAATATCTCCTGAAATACTCAATAAGCCTGATACACTTACAGAAGAAGAATTTGATAAAATAAAGCAGCACCCTCTTATTGGCTATAAGATGCTGGAGGGCAATAAAGAAATCAGTAAGGATGTTGCTTTGGGGGTATTGATGCATCATGAAAGGGAGGATGGCTCCGGTTATCCCTTTGGATGCAAATCGGAAAGGATTCATTACTATGCAAAGATATTGGCTGTTGTTGATACATTTGACGCTATGACCTCAAACCGTATTTACAAAAAACGCCAGACACCTTTTGACGTGCTGGAAATGTATGAAAGTGAATATCTTACAAAGTGTGATGCCGGTATTATGCTTACTTTCCTGAAACATATATCAAGCTATTATATCGGTACAAAAGTCAGGCTGAGCGACGGCTCCATCGGCGAGATAGTATATATTAACACCAACAGGATTTCCAGGCCTCTCATAAAATCAAAGGATACAATAACTGATCTCAGCATGATTCCGGAACTGAAAATAATAGAAATGCTCTAAGTTTTTCTCAAGCTGATGCCATAAAAGCAGCAAATTTTGTGGTATACTATATTTATGCAAAATACAATTAGCAAAAGGAGGAATTATCATGTCATTGGTAACATCAAAAGAAATGTTCAGGAAAGCATATGAGGGCCAGTATGCCGTAGGGGCGTTCAATGTGAACAATATGGAAATAATCCAAGGGATTGTTGATGCCGCCAAGGAAGAAAACGCACCACTGATACTGCAGGTTTCTGCAGGTGCAAGAAAGTATGCAAAACATGTTTATCTTATGAAGCTGGTTGAAGCAGCGGTAGAAGATACCGGCCTCCCAATCTGCCTGCACCTGGATCATGGTGAAGACTTTGAAATATGCAAGTCTTGTATTGATGGAGGCTTCACATCCGTTATGATTGACGGCTCCAAGCATCCCTTTGAAGAGAATATTGCAGTCACAAAACGAGTTGTTGAATATGCCCATGAGAGAGGTATAGTGGTAGAGGCAGAGCTGGGCAAACTGGCAGGGGTTGAGGATGCTGTCAATGTAAGCGCCAAGGATGCTACATATACCGATCCCGACCAGGCCGTTGAATTTGTTGAGAGAACAGGAGTTGACTCTCTTGCAATAGCAATAGGCACCAGCCACGGGGCATATAAGTTCAAAGGAGAACCTAAGCTGGACTTTGAAAGGCTTGAGAAAATAACCAGGCTTCTGCCTGGCTTTCCCTTGGTTCTTCACGGGGCTTCCACAGTTCTTCCCGAGTTCGTCGATCTTTGCAACAAATATGGCGGCAACGTAGCAGGAGCACAGGGTGTACCGGAGGATATGCTTCTGAGGGCAGGAAAACTCGGCGTATGCAAGATAAACATAGATACCGACCTGAGGCTTGCGATGACTGCTTCTATTAGAAAGCACTTTGCCGAGAACCCGGGAGACTTTGACCCGAGACAGTATCTGAAGCCGGCAAGGGAAGCCATAAAGAACATGGTTAAGCACAAGATGAGGAATGTATTGAACTGCAGCGGCAGGATGTAGCAAAAAAAATGCGGCCAGCCAGGATTATATGGCTGGTCGCCTTATTTTGCTTTAAATTTATTTACTTCTCTTAAGCAGGATGCCGTCAAAAGGCTCAAGGGTCACCTCTTTGGCCTCCGAACCGTCGTTATAGCGTGCTTCGGACTCGACATATACCGCATCGGCGTAAAGTATGCCGCTGCCTTCATTACGCAGCCGCAACTGCGGTTTGTCCCCGGCTCGGAGTGTCACTGTCGCTATAGTCTGCCAGGAGTCAGGCGACTTGGTCTGATCCAGCTTCGCGCGGGCGATGACTTTCCCCTGGGAGACAATCTCGTATAAGGCTGCCGCAGTCCGTTTTGCCCGGTTAGGTGCTTCGGGGAGCCAGACCTTGACAGTGTAGGTCCCATCCTCGGGGACGGCAAGGTCGTAATCGGCATAAGCGCCTGCATCAGCCGACTCGCGGCATGAGGATCCCCAATCATGGTAAAAGGGCGGATTGACCTTCCACTCCGGAGTGTCATAGTGGGCAGATTTCCACTGTCCCTTATACAAGACCTCTCCATCATCATCTAAGATATACTGCCACCGGGGTGCCTGACTCCCGACGATACGAGAGTATCCCTTGCCGAGAGACACCTTCTGCCGTTCAGCGGTTCCGTTGAGAAGTACGGTCCCCTGTTCAAAATCCCGTCGGTATACATCGGGAGGCAGTTCTTCCAACCGTACATTATCTATGAGCACGGTTCCTAAAGCATTGCCCAGGAAAAATTGGAGTCCCGTGTCGGTACTGTCTATCGTTGCTGTAAATCTCATTTCAAAATCACGCCACTCCTCTTCCAGGAATACTCTATCCCAGAAGCCTGCGCCCTCCCAATTGCCTGATCGCTTCTGAAGGCTGGCCACCATCATTCGCGGAGAGCTGGCCTTAGCCGAGAAACTGATTCTGTAGTTGTGGCCTTTCTTCACTTTTAAGCCGGAGTGATAAAAACACACATTGTAAAACGCTTCAGGGCCTTTCTTCGGCAAAACTCTCACATCCACGCCGGCAGCACGCCGGCCTGCCGCAGCGTCATTTACATAGGAAACTTCAGCTCTTGCACCCTCTCCGGTTCCAATCTTCCACCCGGTCGATGCACTTTCAAAATCTTCGGAGAAAACCAGCTTCGGGGAAGACACATCCGAACCGGCCGCAGGTACATAGTAAGCCGGGCCAAGGGGCTTGCCCAGACGGAAGTCGAACTCGTCATACCACCACTCTTCACAATAGAGCACATCGCTGAAATGGTGCTCGTACAAGCCGTTGCCCATAAGAGCAAAGGCCAGGCCGAAGCGCACGGTCGGGTACCAGGTGCGTGCAAATTCAATCACATCAGCAGGGATACGGTTTTCGGCTGTATCAAAGGATGAATAGACTCCGTAACCGTAGCCCAGTTCACTGGGTGCTCCCGTATCGATCACGGTGATATTCGGGCCTGACCTGCCGGCCTCCCAGCCATGGTAACGGCTCCAGGCATAGTCAAAGGATGTCCGCCCTTCAATTGCTTCCACACAGATAAAGGCCAGATTATCCCCCTCAAAGAGGTGCCCCAGTTCGTCGGCTTCAGCTGAGAGGTGCCCCGTGGCGTATACACCGGGCATGGATTCCCGCCAAAGACGTACCATCTCCAGCATGCCTGCCCGCCATGCTGTATCCAGAGTTTCCGGGTCGTCGGGAACACCGTTATTGTCCGCGTCGATCCGGACCGGCTTACCGTAGGCATCTTTTGTGAATAATGAGGGTTCCAGTATGAAGCTGTCAATGAAAGCCCCGTCAAATAGCAGATCGGCATTGAGCATCGTCTCCCGCAGCCGATTGGCATTAAAAGCCACAACTTCCGGTTTAGTCATATTAAGGTGGTACGCTCCCGGCCAATACACGATGCGTTGTCCCGAGACATCCTTGAGGTAATAGTCGTCGGGGATGGGAGGTTCGTCAAAGAAATATTCCAAAGGCTGCAGTGTGGCCAAAAGCACGATATCTGGATTGACAGCCCTGATGCGCCGGAGAGTATCCGGATCGTTATAGGCGGGTACAGCCAGCTGCAGCTTGGAAGTATAATCCTTATATTCATCCTCTGTCAGCCGCCAGCTCCAGAGGTTCGATATACGGGGGTAATCCGCCTTGAGGGCGGGCACGCTCCGGTATTTGAGTTCCAATTGATAGTCCACGGCCTTCGAGGAGCGGATATAGACCCGGTTTACAGTCGCGGGATCCGCCGAGAGGCCGTTTATTATCGTCCTGTGTATTGTCCCCCCCGAACCTTCAATAAAAGGTGTCATCTGTTCAAAAGGCAGTTCCCTGTTGACCGACCAGCGAACCTCCGCCGGCTCCGGTGTTTTCACCTGCAAATCCAGCTTGGTTGTGCCTGCCGGAAGCAAAGCGGAGCCCGGCTGCGGCTGTGCCAGGGGAAGTCCCGGATAGCGGAATACGCCCCGGGCTTCTCCCAACTGCACTACAATATCGGCACCGTCCCGTATACCGGTCAGGGGGAAGAGAATTTCGCCGGGTAACGGGGCGGAACGCCGGGAAACCTCTACGATCGCTCGTTCCAGGTCATAAACCTCCCGGGTGATACGGACTGAGTCCATGGCATAATGCGGATTCCCAAGCTGAAAGGAAGCGGCTGCCGCTTTGGGCGGACGGTAGCTGCCTTCGTTTGTGTCTCCCGCAAGCCTTCCGTCCACATACATGCGCATATAGTTTTTCTCTTCGGAAAAGGCAAAAGCGACGTGGTGCCAGGAGCCCGCTTTCCAGCCGCGCATGTCACCTATGTCACTATATGCACTCATATACTCGCCTCCGACCCAGACCTGTGCGCAGATGATACCGGTGTGGGCCTGACGCACTAATAATTCATCGCCGTTGGAGGCTTTGTAGGAAAACATGGCCTGATCCTTTGTGTATTCAGGGGAACTGCCGTCCAGCCGCGGCGAGACCCAGAACTCAATGGTCCCTTGCCGCAGGTCGACGGCATCCGCCGCCGGGAAGGATATACCGGAGGAAGGTGCAAGGAAGGCCTTGCCGAAGCGTCCTTCAACGTATGAAACACCCTTTTGGGAGGACGGTCCCTTCCCACGGGCCGGCTGCATATTTCCATCGCCTGCCAGGAAGAAGGTTTCCTCCGCTGCTCCCTCCCTGGCAAGCACACCGTCCACCGTCCATTGGTATGGGCTTCCTGGCGCAACAGCCCCCAGGCTTGCAACGAGGAAACTATAATCAGTACCTATTGAAACCGGAATAGCCGCTGTATCCGCTCTCACCGGAGCGGCTGTGATGCACATCACAGCGATCAGTACCAATACAAAGGCTCGTCTCTTCAAGCTGTTCATCTCCTTTTTACAAATAGAATCTTTCATTTGATATTTCAGTTAATCTGGTAATCGTCTCACTTAATATCCGGTATTTTTTCCGTTGTATCGGAAAAGATGAGATATTCCACCCCAATGAGTAAGTCGGTGCCCTCACCGCTCTTTTTAGCAGTGACTGTGGTAATCCCTTTGTCCGTGATGATATCATAATCCGAGATCTTTCCAATGTAATAGGCTCCGTCCCCGCCCAAGCCGCCGTTAATCTGGTCATCCCCCGGACCTCCGTAGATCAGGTCTTTGCCTAATCCGGTGTTTATTACATCATTTTCCTCACTGCCAAGGACCCAATCATTGTATCTGGTATCGGTAAAGGGTGCCACACCGTCAAGAATACGCGTAAAGCGCGGAATGGAATCAGGCTTGGCCATGTATTTCGGAGCCGGCAAGGATGTGTAATTCGGAATTTTGTAATAAACATCCATATTGAGAGTCGTAAGGAAAGGAGTACTCCCGGATTCAATTGCCCAACCGAAAAGAAGGAGCATGTTCTTCGCTGTCAGCTTATCATCGTAATTTGTAAACTCAATGCCGGAGTTAGTGCCTGTGCCGAGATGCTCCACATTGAGTATTTGGAGTCCCTGGGAACGAAGAAAATCAATTGTTTTGCTTTCAAATTTATCTTTGGAAGCTGATCGGACATAACCGTCTATTATTCCCGAACCGTCCCACCTGAAGAAGCCGTTTTCAAAAGTATTTCCATCCATATGGGAACCGAAATCCGGAAAGTAATATTGAGCACCGCCGCAATTGCCTGTAATCGTAAAAGCAGTACCATACTGTTTTTTGGCGTAATCTGAAATAAAGGCAAGCAGCTCCGCATTATTCCGAACGATTTCTTCAGCATCCATATTGGGGTAAGCATTATGCCAAGGATAAAAAGCCTCCATAACATCCAGGTCAATACCGTCAAAATGCTGAGCCGCTGCAAGATCGATCTTCTTTTTAAGCTCTTCCTTCCATGAATCCGTCCAGAATTTCGCCACGTAATTTTTCCAGCTTGCGTTGAAGACTTTCTTATCCACATAATCGGGCAGGGGACCGGCGTCTTCATCAATAAGATCGTCTCCGTTTTTATCCCATGCCGGATCGAAGGAGGGATCCCAGTCATTAACTCCGCCAAACTCTGTCATGTTGACATAGCATGTTACTACCTTATCCGTCCTGTCAGGGAAAAAATGTATGGTATTGAAGCGGTCGTTAATGGCTTCATGGGGGGGTTTATCGTCCAAGGTATACATTGGGCCTGTTCTGACAAAATCCACCGGCAGGCCGGCTACCTCATTCCAATCACCAAAATGAGCAGCGTGGGACCTTACGTGATGAATGATAAAATCTGTATCTTTACTGTATTTTATTACATTGCCTTTAAAAGCCATCTTTTCACCGAATGGAACTACGGCAATGATTCTGCCGCTTGTTTTATGCACAACTGCAGTACCCGACGGTGTCAGATCAAGACGGTAGTCAGTACGCTTGTGAGAAAAATTGTATTTGATACCTCCGAAGGATACGACATCATGTTCTTCAAAATCAGCAACTGCGACAGGGACATCCGTTCCTTCCATAGTCAGCTTTACAGAATCTATGGCTAATGCGCCCTTTCCGCTGATTGTCCATAGAAGCCGGTAATCGTCAAAATTTTTAAGCGTGACTGTCAGTGAGACGTCACCATAGTCACCCTTTTCCCCATCTAAATATTTGGAAGGAGCATCTGCACCGGCAGGAGAAAAAAACAGCGCTTCAAAACCATCGCTGAGAGTCTCAAGTACCTTGTACCTAAAACTTAGAGTATATGTCTTATTTGGTTGAAGCGGCATAATATCAGGGTTGGAGTATAAAACACTGGTGTGGGTTTCTGTACCTTGATAACTTCCCACTACAGACCGTTTTCCGTCAACGATTTCGCCCGGGTCGGTGCTGTAGCTGCCTACAGTTCCAAGTACGAAAGCTAAAGAAGCGTCATTGTCTATGTTATTTAATCCTGCGTCTGCAGAATAAACCGGAGGAAAAATGTTTAACAGAAAAATAAGTACTATCGATAATGAAAGTATCTTTTTCATTTTAATGACCTCCTCTCTTACCCTCTATTAATATCAGGGCTTAAACTTGAATACCCCTATGCTATTGGCTGTACTATTCATGGTTTATATTCAAAGGCTCCAATATCAATTCCAACCCCTTGCTTTTGATTATTACAGCGTTTGCAGCTCCGTCCCATTTTATCACCGCTCCCAGAGCCTCAAAAATGCTTTTGAGCGGAACCATGACAGTGCCATTCTCTATGAAAGGCGGTGTATCGCACTCAAGAACGATGCCATTCACAGTAATGGTAATCGGGGCCGCTGAGCCTACGGGTATTTGTATCAACAATAGGATCAGCGCCAGACACATAAATCCTGAAAGGGTTTTCCGTATTTTCTCCATCCCATTCACCTCAATAGAGAAGTCCCAGGCTTGTGACTCCTTTATCGTTCAAGTATATCACCTGCTCAGCAGGTTATATAGTATCTGCGCCATCTCCGTCCTTGTCATAGTGCTTCCCGGCTCGGCCGAGATGCCCTTCGCCGGGATATCGCTGAAGCTCGCATCATACGCGGGAAGCTTCTCCGTCGCGTCAGCGAAGATGAGGTATTCCACCCCAATGAGTAAGTCGCTTCCCTCGTTCCCCTTCTTGCCAGTGACGGTGGTAACTCCATTTTTCGTTACGACATCATAATATGCACGCTTCCCAGTGTAATACGCCCCGTCCCCGTCCGGGCCGCCGTAGATCTTATCATCGCCGGGACCGCCGTAGATCATGTCCTTGCCGCTGCCAGTGGGTATCACATCATCTGCCTCACTCCCGATCACCCAATCTCCATATTGGGTATCGGTTGAAGGAGGCATGCCAGCGTATATGCGTGTAAAACGCGGTATGGAATCGGGCTTTTCCATGAATTCCGGTGCAGGTAAGGATTCGTAGCCCCTGATTTTGGCATAAGGCGTACCTACAAGCGTTGGCACGACATATGGTATAGTCCCGGAATCGATTGCCCAGCGAAAGACAAGAAGATAGTTGGCTCCGCTCATTTGGCTGTTATAATCCTTAAAGTCCAGATCTTCATCATGCGGGCCGGTCCCGAGATGCTCCATGCTGAGTAGACACAGACCCTCGGAGCGGTAATAATCTATCACTGGATTTTTAAAGCTTTTCTCAGATATCGAACGGGCATGACCGTCGACGACGCCTGATCCGTCCCATCTGAAGAAGCCGTTTTCCATCAGCGCCCCGTCCACAAGGGAACCGAAATTCGAGAAGTAATTGACTCCTCCATGATTTCCGGTGACCATAAATGCCGAGCCGTATTGTTCATGTGCATAACTGGAGATCGCTTCCAGAAGACGCTGGTTGCCTTTTACAATCTCTTGTTCCATTGAAGGATATATATCGCGCCATGCCCAATAACTGGACATCACATCCAGATAGATACCGTCAAAATGCTGCGCAGCTGTCATGTCGATCTTTTTCTTTATCTCCTCTATCCAGGAATCCGTCCAGAACTTCGCCACATAGTTCTTCCAAGCTGCATTGTAGACCTTCGGATCTATGTAATCGGGCAGTGGTCCGGAGTCCTTGTCGATTAGAGAATCACCATCCAGATCCCAGGACGGATCGAAGGAGGCGTCCCCTCCACCCAGGGAGCCGGTTTCGGTCATGTTGATATAACCCGCAATCACTTTATCCGGACGGTCGGGAAAACGCCAGGGAGAATCGAAGCGTTCTTCCATACATTCCCGGGCTGTCTTGCCATCCCAAATCCAGTAAGCGGTCGTCCGCAAGTAATCCACCGGCAATGCGGCGCTTTCCTCCATGGAGATGAAGGTTTCCGCATGTGACCTGACATTATGGATGATATAGCTCGTGTTCTTGCTGTATTTGATTTCGCCGTCGAAGGTCATCTTCTCTCCGAAGGGGACGATGATTGTTTTACCGCTTTCGCGGTCGACTACAGCGATACCGTTTGACTCCAAGTCAAGCCGGTAGTCGGTACGCTTCCTGGGGAAGTTGTATTTCGAATCGAGCTCAAAGCCTGTCATGGCAATGGGAGCTTCGACACCCTCCTCAGTCAGCTTGATCGAATCGATAGCGACTGCGCCTTTTCCACAGATGCTCCAGAAGATCTGATAATCATCATAGGCCTTGAGAGTCCGGGTCATGGTGATTTCTCCCTGGTCTCCGGCCTTCCCCGTATAAGCACCCTCCGTGATCCATTCGCCTGCGTCTCCGCCCTTCGTCGAATAGAAGACTACCGCAAAGCCCTTGTCGGGTGCTTCGAGTATTTTGTACTTAAAAGTTAAGGTATACGTCTTATTGGGTACAAGGGGAAGCGTAGCGGGATTGGTAAACAGAATCGAGTTATTTTCTTTTTCTCCCTGATACCTTCCGACCAGAGACCACTCTCCCTCGACCACTTCATTCGCTTCCATGCTGAGCTTGCTGTATTCGCCGGCTACAAAATCACTGGCTTCGGAGGCTGAGGCCGCCGCTCCGTACGGCAAAAGGGAAAGAAAAAGTATAAGCGCGATAATGAATGCACAAATACGTTTCATTATATATTCCTCCTTAATACAAGTATATTTTTTACATACTATTTCAAAGATGTCGTATTTCAAGCAAATAAAAAATTCTCTATACTAATTAAAAGTATAGAGAATTCCTGTTTTTTCATAAATATGCCAAAGGGCATATTTATGAGGCTATTCTCAAATTAATTTCAACTTTCGCGCTTTATTGACAGCATCCAGCTTTCCTCCCGCCTCCAGCTTTCGGTAGACGTGCTCCATATGAACCTTGACTGTCCCCGGCATTATGTGAAGCCTCTGCGCTATTTCGCCCCGTTTGAGGCCCTCTGCAGCCAGGGCGAGGACCTGAAGCTCCCTTGCCGACAAGGATGCTGAGTTTTCCGGTATGTTTTTCAGGCTGTCCATGTACTTTTCACAGGAGAGGAGTACTTTCTTTATGTATTCATCTCCTGGGGAGGAAGCCACGAGCTGCCGTACCAGGTCGATAATGTCAGGAGCGTATTCGGCAAAGGGCAGTATGATATGATCCTCCCTTGCTTCGTCGAAGGCTCTCCGTAATAGGCTGCAGCCTGCGTCCAAGCCGTAAAGCCTATATTTTGTCACAGCTTCGAGGATTTGCTTGTGGAGAAAGCCCAGTTGGTAGTGGAAGGTGGAAAAATATTGCTTAAACTCCTCTGTCAGTATTTCAAGCTTTATATAATTCTTCGACAGGAGGACCGCCTTGCAGTATACGATATAGTTGAAGGCGTGGCCCTGATAAATGAAACGAGCCGGAGACATATCTCCGTTACGCAGCCACGCCGGTATATACTCCGCCCTGCCAAGACAGGCGTTTATGTATCCCTCGATTATTTCCAGAGTGGTATTGTTGACAGCGTGGTTTTCCTTTGTCACTTCATTGCGGAGCCGGCTCAGAAGCTCCAATGCCTCGCTTATCCTCCCCTGATATATGTACAGCCTCATTAGCGCAAAATCTGCACAGAGCACGATACAGGTCTGTTTCCTTGCATTTGCCTTATAGACAGCCTTTAAAGCATTTAATTCCGCTGTCTTCCAATCCCCTGTCTCCAGCGCATATTCCGCGGGAATCAGATGATCGCTGCCTTCCCCGCATCCGCCCGTAAGAAGTTGAAGGTCAGGAAAAACAGCCACCATATGGTCCGCCATTTCTTTAAGCTTATCCGGTCGTGTATAATAGGAATACAGCAGATGGGGGCTTCCGAAGGTAAACTCCGCATTCTCCCTTATGACACATCTGCCGTGCCCCTCCAGCAAACGTACAGCCTCCTTCACATGCGCCATCATACGATATGAGTCATTCCACACGGTAAAGACACGTATGATGCTGATTCTTCCGAGAATGAGATTTTTCCGTGCAGCAGTTATGCCCTCAGCCTTCCCGTAAATCTCCTGAAGCTGGTTTAAGCATTCCACTCCGACCCGTATAAGGGACCGGTCTCCGCTGAGCACAGCAAGGCATATGTACTGTGTATAGGCAATGGGGTATTTAAAGAGCAATTCTCTGGGCTGCTCCGTAAATAACTCCAGAATCCTTCCGAAGTCGTTGATGTTAAAGCTGAGTGTATCCTCGTTATCGAGGAGGGCCAGGATGCGCTCTGTATCCCCCGCCCGGTAAAAATATCCGTAAGCTTTGGGGTATTCCTTTTTTGCAAGATGCCATTCGCCCATACGGCGGCAGCATTCTGTGCATTCCTCCGTGTCTGTGGACCTGGACCTTAAAAAATCAAGCAGCACGTTATGAATCTTGTATGTTCCTGACGTCTCCTCAAAGGCAATAAAGGCATTTTCACGGCGCAGCTTTTTCAGGAATTCTTCCGCTTCCTCTTCCCTGGTCACAAACAGAGCCTGCTCCGCTGTAAAGCTGTCCACAACCGAAAGCTTAAGTAAAAACTGCCGGATTTGCCCGTCGTAGGCATTGTACAGGACCTTTTCAACCAAAGAATCAAGGGCGGGGCTCAAGCCTATGGGAATACCCCTTTCCGCGCCGAGCATAATGAGATAAATAAGCGATATCCAGCCATCAGCGTATTCGCATATTTTTTGAAACTCACTCTCAGGGAGCGAAAAACCCATTAAAGCGTAATAGCTGCGTACTTCTTCGTCGGTGAATTTTAGAGTTTGCTGCGGCAGGATAGTGCACTGCCTCTTGGCCAAAAGTTCGTCCAACTCAAGGTTGGAGGTGTCCCTTGTTATAACCGTGATATGCAGGTTTTCCGGCTGTTCCGCAGCAATGTGGGAAAGCAGTCTTCCAATTCTTAAATCCCTTACAAAGTGATAATCGTCGATTACAAGTATGGTATCCGGCTCAAAGTCCAACCCGTTTAAAATTGACAGGATATTTGCAGTCTGCGGCGCATCTGTGGGAAAACCGAGACTCTTGAGGCTCTCCCCCGTTTTTTTGTCCACCTTGCCGATCTCGATTGAGAACCTGTCCCAGAAATATACCGCCGTATCCTCAGATGTCAGGAAGGTCAGCCATAAAACGGGACAGCCCTTTGCTGCGAGAAATTCCCGTACCGCCGTTGTCTTTCCGTAGCCGATAGGCGCTTCCACGACGGTCAGCGGATAGTCGAACATGCTCTCCAGCGCACGGTTGACGCGCTCTCTTTTCAGAGCTTTGAGCTTTTTCACCGGGCTTCACTCCTTTCTGGGGAAGTTCTTTTGTCGTCAGTATACAGCATTTTTTTACATCTTTCAAGAAATATGGATATTGATGAAAAGGGGTATAGCCAACTACTTATCAGGTAGTTTAGCAATACCCCCTTCTTTATATTACTTTCAGCTTCTCTTAAAGATCCAACTCATCCAGCACCCACTGCGTTACCTGCACTACCAGGGGGCCGCAAAGCTCATTATGCCTTTTCAGCTTTTCCTCTTCTGTTTCTACAGTTTTTTTCATATCCAAGCCTGTAATGTCATAACAGAAGGATGATCCATACTTCTCCTTGAATTTTCCAAATATCCTGTCTGCCGGTAAAAATGATGTATCCTTGCTGTCTTCACTGGACCTTCTGCCTCCGACCAGTCCCATGCAGATAAAGGCAGCATTCAATGCTCCGCAGTTGCTTCCGTTCTTGCTCATTCCAGCCCCGAAAGGAGTTGCGATTTTTTGGGGTATTTCTTTGTCCGCACCCAAATAATCACATACAGCCATTACAACCGATTCGCAGCAGTTATAGCCGCCGTTGAAATGCACCATTACCTTTCCCAGAGCCTCTTCACGTTTATCCATTGTACCCCTCCTATTCTAATTGCTGCATTCTTTAATATCGATTCATCCCTCGGATATGTCAAATGCAGTATGTTTAATTTCTAATCTGATTATATCATAAATCACTCAGCTATCCATCTATAATGCCTTGTTATTTCAGATATACCGTTCCAGTATAACAGCGAATCCTCTTCATCAGGATAGGGTCCTGAATTATGTATTAAATACGGCACTCCATCCTTATTCCTTTTGTCCGATATAATGCCGATATGCTTTATTCTGCCTCCGAAGACAACTATATCCCCACCCTGCCACTGGTACAGGTTTTCTTTATTGCCGGACAGTATTTCATTAGTAAGCTTGACTGCATACTTGTCAAAGAATACTACAAGATTAGGTATCCTTCTGAAGTCAATATTAGGATCAGGCCCTCCTGATTCGGTTACTCTCCTATACTCCTTAGTGTTCTTTTTAATATCCTCGTCAATCAATTCCTTTAGCTCATAACCGGAATTCCTAAAAGCCCTCCATATCAAATCAGTGCATACTCCCTCATCCTCAGGGGGGTATCCTCCCCGGTAATACGCATCCTTATATCTGGATTTGTTCTCCACATCGGCTCTTGCCCCCTGAATAATATCCTCCAGATCATCAATACCGTCGGCATCCTCGTCATTACCTGAGAAAAGCCTTTCAATTTCAAGTACTTCCTCTACTTCAAAAGGACCAGCAGGCTCATTAGAATGGGCAATCTCCTTTTCAACCTGCTTTTCTGACGGCAAAATGCTCAAAACCAGAATCAATATAACAATAAATGCAATCGCTGCTTTCTCTGCAATGCTCTTCATTATATCACTTCTCTCCCTTGCACAATAAAAAACTATGGCATAATAGGTTCTCCGGTATTATATAATAGTTGCAGCAAACAAGCTCTTAATAATATATAGTTGTTCTGATTATATTGATTTTCTTATCACCGTAGTTTTCAAATCCTATTTGCCTTTCATATTCTTCTTCCTGTCTTGTAACCATTACTAGATCACCATCATGGGCATACTGTCTTTCACTATCAGCAATAAAGGCCCCCACATCGCCTCCTATAATGTAAAAAGCATCAGTTACTAATGAGAAGCGGTCCGAAGGACTCTTTGTATTATCAAGCAAAATTTCTTTTATTTCACCGGTCTCTATTGAGAAAGCATCCATAATGCCGCTGCAGCTCTTATCTGTCATAAGGTTGTAATCCGTAGCTTTTCCTATGCATCTGGTTGTCCAATCCCCACTGAAGCTGTCCTTTTCAAAGGCTTTTAAAACAGCACTGTGATGCCCTTGGTGTTCAATTGAAACTTCTCCTTCAATGATCATCAATATCCTTGAAATTCCAGGCAAGGGAGTAAAGGTTGATTCATCAGCCGCAACTTTTGCAGAACTCAATCTCCACCTAAAATTACGATCGGCATATACTGCATTCTCAGGATATATATACAGTTGTGCCGTTGTGCCTCCTGACCATGTACTGACTTTACCCTCGCTTTTTCTTATTATTCTTATGCTGTTGTTCATATCCCACCATTTCTATCCTTTCAAAAACCAGCCTGTGGCAATCATGTATCTCACATCCGTATCCATCTGCTATCTCCTGAATATACTCAACTTTGATTCATAATAAAAGAGAAGCCTGGAAAACACATAATCATATATTAGGAATACTACTTGAATCACTGCGAAAGCAACTCCCGGCAAAATGCCGTTATCCGTAAGAGGCACCGGAAGCACCGTTATGATTAGGCTCTTGAAAAGTAAATACCATAGGAAGATTGATATGTTAAAAACAGTAAGCTTGAACAGCAATTCAACTGCCGCTTTCCTTCTCTTTTCTATAAAGTACTTGAAAACAGGATAATGGCCGAAAAAAAATATAAAAGGTGCTACACCCATAATATTGCCTGTGATCAGTATATTTAATAAGGAAACAGCGAAATAAACAGCAATCCCTGCTCCCGCTCCCAACTCTACAATAGTAATTGCTACAGGCAATGACGCCAGAAAATATAACGTCAGTTTACCTGCAGGCATTATTGTGCTTATATATAAGAAAATCACTGCTATTCCTGTAAATATGCCTGTAAAGGCAATTTTTCTGCTCATCCTGCCACTTCCTTTGAAGATTGCGCACATTAGTGCGTATTTTCTAGCAGCATCTGATGAAGTCGCC
>DAOLPD010000016.1:0-29020 GCA_035417425.1 Bacillota bacterium | reverse complement strand
CTGAACGATGGCACCTGTTGAAAGCTTTATTGGTGTCGCTTTAACATCCTCAATGCTTTCCATTTTCAGCTTGCTGCTTATGGTAAGGGAACTTTCTCCATATTCTATAGTTCCGGCAGGCTGATTGGTATTCTCTGAGGCAAGCACCGCACCGATGCTTGACATATCAAGCCCAAGGCCCTCCAATCTTTCCGGATCAATTTCAATCCTTATTTCCTTTTCATAGCCGCCGATGACTTCAACAGAGGAAACTCCTTTCTGCCTTTCAATACGAGGCTGTATCGTATCCTCTGCAAAATCCTTAAGTTCATCATTATCCATACTGTCGGACGCAATCACTATATTTGCTATAGGCATGGAATTCATGTCCATTTTCATTATGGTAGGAGTATCTACATTATCCGGAAGCATTCCCTCAACCATGCTTATCTTGTCTCGCATTGAGCTTACAGCCTTATTCAGGTCTATGCCGTATTTGAACTGAGCCACTACAACGGACATGCCATCTGTAGAGGTTGAAGAAATCGTATCGATATTCTCAACATTTGCTACCGCACCTTCGATTATCTCGGTAACAAGGCTTTCAACCTCTTCGGGACCCGCACCCGAATATTGTGACATGACAAGTACAACAGGTACATCAATTTTCGGAGTCAGAGCCATCTCCATTTGGGTTAAGGAAACAATGCCCAGGATCAATATGACCGCCATTGCCACAAATACTGTTACAGGCTTTTTAATTGAAATTTTTGTAATATCCATCTTTCACCCGTCCTTTCTTTCCTTAAAAATCTCAATTCTCAGCCGTAACATTTACCACGCTTCCGTCAGTGAGGAAGCTCTGTCCTTTAACGACTACCTTTTCCCCATTCTTTACTCCGCTTGTTATTTCTATCTTCTCATCATTTTTTATCCCTGTTTCAACTATCTTTTTATGTGCAATATTATTTTCATCAACGATATAAACGAATTTATCGCCGCCCTTTTCAAGTACTGCGTTCAGCGGAACCGAAACGGTGTTCTCCTTTTTATCCGTAATGAGCTTCAGGGATGCAAACATACCCGGTTTTATGCTGTTGTCAGTATTATCAATATATATTTCCACAGGATACAGCATTGTCGTACTGTCTGCTGCCGGAGAAATATAAGTGACAGTCCCTTCATATGGTGTATCGGAAGCAGCCGATACTGTGATATATGCCTTGGTGCCTGCTGAAACCTTGTTTATATAATCATCTGATATATTAAAGGAAAACTTCAGCTTATCGGTATTTACAATCTTCATTGCCGGGCTTTGAACCGAAGCTGTTGAACCAACCGTTACATTGCAGGAGCTTATCACCCCGTCAATCTCTGCTTTTACCTTGGTGTACCCCAATTGGGTCTGTGCATTTTTCAATGCCAGCTGTGCCTGCTGCAGAGCCGCCTGCGCTGATTTTTTTGTTCCTTCTACAGTGCTTTCTTTGGTCAGCCTCAGATTCTCTTTTGCAGTATCAAGCTGCAGCTTCAGCTTATCTACGCTTGACTGCAGTGTATCAAGCTCCCGCTTTGATTTTGCGCCATTCTCATATAAAACCTTCGCATTTTCAAGATCTCTGTACAAGTCTTTGTATTGAATTTCATATGAATCCACTGCAGACTGCAGCTGGTTCACCTGATTTTCAAGGTTCGCGCCTATATTCATGTCGTAGCTGGCCTGTGCTGCGGAGAGTGATGCCGCTGCCTGCTCCGCTGCAAGGCGCAGGCTGGTATCATCTATTTCAAACAGGATGTCGCCTGCCTTTACCGTATCACCTAGATTCACATATACTTTTTTTACAGTTCCTCCCACCTTGGGCATGACGGATACTTCATTGTTCGCCTTTACCCTTGAAGACACATTTACATATTGTTCAATAACTGCAGGGCGTATTTCCTGGGTTTCAACACTGATTGAAACAGCCGCACCTTGCATATTTGCTGCTTCTTTCGTATTACCGGGGCCTTTGCCGGGACCTGCTTTTTTATTGTTGACAAAACCTAATACAAGTATCACAACTACAACAGCTGCAATAATCAGATAAATTGACTTTTTGCTTTTAATTCCTTTCATATTGATCCCCCTAAGATTATTCGAATTATAAATTATACATCATACTGCATATGGGTAAAAATTAATTAGATTGCAGCATCTTTTTTTGATATGTTTTCAATCAGCCTTTTAAGAGTATCCCTCAAAGAGTCAATTTCAGACTCTGAGAACCCATTAAGCAGACGCTTGTCAATTTCCACGGCCTTATCCACCATTTCCCAAAGAATTTCTCTGCCCCTTTCCGTAAGCTTTACTATTTTATACCGCCTATCAACCTCGCTTTTTACCCTGGCGATAAAACCCTTTTTTTCAAGACGCTTCAGTATGCCTGTTACCGTAGGATTCATAAGCTTGAGTTCCAGCTCAATATCTCTTTGGTTCACTTCCCTGTCATTATTATGTATAAGATAGATCATTATATCGCTCTGGGAAGCTGTCAGTTCAATCTCCTCCATATCTTTATTGCGCTGTGCGGCAAGACTGTTATACAACATTTTAAGCAGTATGACTATACTCATTTTCCCTTCCATATTTGTCACCACCTTAAATTACATTGCACGCTATGTAAAATACCCATCATATAGCATAATAAGCTCCGGCGTTTAATTTGTCAATGCATACCATTAATCTGCCGCACTTTTTTTACATATTGCACCTGCACATTATAAAAGCCCGGCTTCTTTTTTTCTTAAAATAGCATTTTTCGTACTGATTATAAGCATATTTTACCTATATTCGCAGCTGACAGATTAATAAAATATTGATAGCAGCCTTAAAAACGCCAGCATCCTGTATGGAAAGGAGCATTCTTATGGGTAATGAAACGAATGAACCGCTGCCTGAGGAACTGTTCCCTCTAATCATCGATTTTTTCCCTTATCCCATTGCCATATTTACGCCGCAGTATACATTAGCCATGGTAAACAAGTCATTTAAGGCGGCAGCAAAAATGCGGCTTATTAATCCGGAAAAAGGAACCGTACGCATCCTTCAGTACAAGATTGATGATACGCGGCTGGCTGAAGCCGTCAAACACGTCTTCGCAGGAGATACCTTCTTCTTAGAGGATTTAAAGAACCCATTTTCCATGTTTTCAGGAATTACACGGAAAAGCGCACCGCATCCTGACAATTTCAATAAGGCTGTTATTTTCCCTATTACAGATGATAATGCCGGAATCACCTACGGCGTGATAGTGTTTATGCCGTAAAAAAGTTTAAAGGAGTGAAATATTGTGTTAAAGAAATTCATTATCCTGCGGCAGCAAGTGGGCAACGGAATTGGGAGCGGAGCCTTTTGAAAAAGCAGGCGATATGTTTTCTGATGATGTGGATGTGGGCCCCATTGATGAAGGCAGCACCAAGGCAGGCAGAGTGACGGAAATTTCAACATTATCAGTGGTGTCATGGATGGATGGGAGATAGCAGACATATCAGTGCCACATCCCATGTGGAGTATTAAACTCCTATTATGTATATAAAAAGAAGCCGCAAATCTGCGGCTTCTTCTCTACTTTTTGCCTGTCAGGTATTTCATGGGATCTACATGCTGGCCGTTTTCCCTTACTTCAAAGTGCAGGTGCGGCCCTGTGGACAGTCCGGTACTGCCTGACTTTGATATCACCTTGCCCTTTTCAACCTTGTCTCCTACTTTTACAAGGAGCTTGCTGTTATGGGCATAAAGGGTGGATATTTTTCCCCCATGGTCTATTATTACGGTATTCCCATATCCTCCGTTGTACCCGGAATATATGACCTTCCCTGTATTAGCGGCAATTACATCGGTGCCGCTGGGAACTGCGATATCTATTCCCGTATGCATTTTTTTCTTCTTAAGTATGGGATGGTTCCTGTTGCCATATTGTGATGTAATCTTGTAAAAACCCGGTGCCGGCCATCCCAGTTCTCCTCCTATGTACTTTTCCTTTGACTGCAGTTCAACTATCTTTTTTGCAATCTCTTTAGACTGCTCCAGAAGCTTGTCCTCCTGGCGCTCCAGTTCCTTGAGGTCACTGAGTATCTCTTTCAGGGTCATCTCTTTGACCTGCTTGGCTGACTCAACCTCTTCCTTTTTCTTACCTATCTCATTCTTAAGCCTTTCTTTCTCTTCCAGCTCTGATGCCAGCTGGTTCCTTTTATCTGCAACCGAATCCCGGTAGCTTTTCATTTTGCTCAGCAGTTCCATGTCGAAGCTGATGATTTTTTTCAAATAATCCACTCTGGATATGAAATCGGAGAAGCTTACAGAATTCAGTATTACAGACATATATCCGACATTCCCGTTTTCATACATAACCCTGACTCTCTTTTTCAGCAGCTCTTTTTGGTTTGAAGCTTCACTTGAAGCCCTTTCAAGCTCCCTAGTGGTCACTGCTATCTGGTTCTCCAGCTGGGAAAGCTGGTTTTCAACACTGGTAAGCTCATCCTCAGCCTGATTAAGCTTGCTGTCCAGATCTTCTATAGCTTTTGCCACACTTACTTTCTCAGTCTTAATCTTGCTAATGCTGCTCTGCATCTGCTTTATCTGCTGATTAAGCTTATCCTGATTCCTCTGAAGCTCATCTATTTCAGTCGGATTTTTTGCATATACATTAGCACAGGGTATTGAAAGCATAAGTGCTATCAGAGCTGCTGCTATCCTTTTATTCAACTTCACCCCTCCTAAACCTTAATGAACTTTCTTACTGAAATAAGGCTCCCCACTGCTCCGATTACAACCCCCACAATAAGCAATAGCATTACCATGCTTATTATTATCTGATTAAAGGGCATGAGTGATATGGACATAAAGCCTATCATCTGGTTTTTCACAAGATCGGAGCAATAATAGTAACCTGCGCCCAATATTGCGGTAGACACCACCGCTCCAATCATCCCTACTACTATACCTTCTATTATAAAGGGCATCCTGACAAACCAGTCCGTAGCCCCTACGAATTTCATAATCCCAATTTCACGCCTTCTTGCATACAGGGTAAGCTTAATGGTATTTGCAATAATAAATACTGATATGAACAGCAGTATCAGAATAATAACAACGCTGCTCATCCTCATCACATAAGTCGCATTCAGGAGATTTGCAAGCTCCTCTTTGCCGTATACCACCTTTTCAATATTTGATATTGATGATACCGACAACGCCACACCGGATGCATCGGAAGGATCTGAAAGGGTGATTAAAAAAGCATCCGGAAGCGGATTATCTCCTTCAAGCCCCTCTAAAAGATAGGAGTTTTCGCCCCAGTTCTTCTCCAGATTGCTGAGGGCTGTGGCCTTGGATATGAACTCCACAGATTTAACACCATTAATTGATCTGATCTCGGTTTTCATTGTATCGATGATATTTTCGCTCAAACCGTCTTCCAGGTATACCATCATCTCTATTTGTGATTCCAGCTTGGTTGCAGCATAATCTATATTTATCACTATAATGAAGAATATCCCTATAACCAATAGCGCCGCAATTACTGAGGTTATCGCCGCAGCACTCATGGTACTGTTTCTTTTAAGGCTTCTGAAGCCTTCTCTGATGAAAAACTTACCTGTCCTAAGCTTCACTGCTGTACCCACCTCTCATTTCATCCCTGGTAATAATCCCATTCTCTATTTCAACAACCCGCTTCTTCATTTTATCCACTATATCACTGGCGTGGGTGGCCATTAATATAGTCGTACCTCTTTGATTTATTTCACTCAATGTCTTCATAATGTCCCATGACATATCAGGGTCCAAGTTCCCCGTAGGCTCATCGGCAATAAGTATCGAAGGACTGTTGACCATTGCCCTGGCTAAGGATACTCTCTGCTGCTCCCCCCCTGAAAGCTGCTGAGGATAAAGGCCTGCCTTCTTGCTCAGTCCGACCATGCTCAGTATGATCGGAACCTGGCGCCTTATTTCCTTTGGTGGAGCTTCAATAACTTCCATGGCAAAAGCAACATTTTCATATACCGTCTTCTCCTGCAGCAATCTGAAATCCTGGAATACTACGCCTATATTCCTCCTGTGATAGGGGATCTCCCTTCTTTTGTATTTTGTAATATCCTTATCTCCAACGATGATAGTGCCTGCAGTCGGCTCCATCTCCTTGAGCAGCAGTTTTATAATAGTTGACTTGCCGGCTCCGCTGGAACCTACAAGAAAAACGAATTCTCCGTTGTTAATAGTCAGATTTATGTTCTTCAGCACCTTATTGCCATCTGCAAATTCCTTGCTGACATTCTTAAACTGTATCAACCTATCACGCTCCTTATCAAAACCGCCAATACAAATATAGTGCAGATTCGACTCAAACAACTTATACTTCTACAATAATATTGAAAAATCCTTTAAAAATGCCAATGTTTTTGTTTTGTAATATAAAAAATAAAAACCCTGATGAATTTTCATCAGGGATGGTTTTCCACGAACCAATCTATCAGTCTCCTCGATATGCTTATTGACCCCGGAATCTGCGGCATTTCATCCGCGCCGAACCATCCGGCGTCTGCAAGCTCACTGTCGTCTAATCGTATCTCGCCTTTATCATACTCTGCCGTAAATGCAAGCATATATGAATTGGGAAAAGGCCAGGACTGGCTGCCGAAATACCTTATGTTTTTAACCTCTATGCCCGCCTCTTCTTTTATTTCGCGCTTTATACACTCTTCAAGAGTCTCCCCTGCTTCAACAAAGCCTGCCAGCACACTGTAACGCCCCGGAGGGAAGTTCTTATTCCTGGCCAGAAGCAACTTGTTCCCCTTTGTAATAGCAACAATAACTGCGGGAGACATACGCGGATAGAAGACCTGTCCGCATTTGCGGCATACCCTTGCATGTTCTTCGGTTTTTCTCACTGTGGCTTCTCCGCAGGCGCCGCAGAATCTGTGGTTCTCATTCCACTCCAATATTTGAACTGCCCTGAATGCCGCCTTCAGCATACATTCATCAATCTGCCCATAAAGCTCTCTCAGTCCCACAAACTCCATTCCCCCAGGCACCGGGACTGCTTCCGGATACCTTGCAGTATAACAGGAATGCCCGTCCATACTGCCGATATACAGCTTGTCCGTATCAAACCCCGGAAGTGCCGGGCCGTCAGATTCAGGCACCGTATATCCCTTCTCCAGTTTTTTCACCAACAGGTTTCTCTGCAGGAACAGAAATAAAAATGATGTTTTGTCTTCCTCTTCGGGAGGAACAATTCCAAGAATAAAATCCATAATAACACCTTAACTTTCTGTATGATTACATCACTCACTATATTATACAACAAATCAGAACCTCCGGGTATATCAACTCCGGAGGTTCTAATGTCTACCTAAAACATCTTATTTATTTCTCAATATCCCTTTTATCCTCTCAACCGTTCTGTTCCTCAATTACGTAACTGCCCTGAAGTCCATCCAGTCCACGTAGTTCTTCTAATTATGAAACCCTCTTTCTTGATATCTCATGAAAGAGGGTTTTTTAATTGCATTTACTGTTAGGTCAATAGTTACCTCACTATAATTCTACTCAAGCTAATTTAGAACCATATTTATCAGCCACAAATCTGCTTCATTCTGCTCTTGATATTCGGAATATTATCGTCACCCATTTCAGATTTGCAGGTTGTTACCATCTTTTCGAGCAACGCATCACTATCGCCCAAAATGGCAGACACAACCAACTTTCTAAACTCCCCTATTGAAACTTCCAATTCTCTGCTGCATTGATTATTAACAGTACTTACTGTCTTTCCCTGGCGCGCCGCTACGATTTTTGCTGCCTCGTCAACCAGCTTCTCTGCATGTTCAAAGGATACTTCATAACCTGAATCGATTTTTTGCATTATTAATTCCTTCGCCTTTTCAATTACCTCGAACCGTGTTTCTGTTGTTATTGACATATTTATTCCACCTTTCAATATCTAATTTTTTATGTATAATTTTGAGTAACTAATAAAATTCATAGTTTAATGATATGAATATTTATTATTTATTTGCATCCAACCCGAGTGATTAATTATTCCATTTAGTTCGTTTTTACCAGTGCTCCTATTCGGAAGTAATTGTGCAATTGTTCGGATAGAATGCATTTCTAATGCTTCTAACATATCATTTGCAATAATTGGTGCAACTATATCATAACGGAAATGGGTTATATTAAATGTATCTCCATATTTTGCTATACATTTGTCATATTCCATACAACTGTCTTGATGTTGCATAATTCTTTTTACCAAGTCATCTGCTTTACCAACATAAATATACTTTTTGTCCATATCCACCCACATATAAATGCACTTTTTGACTCCTGTGTGATTACTCAATTCGCTTATATGTATCCAAGGGGATGAGTAATTGACAAGATGTTTCAAATCTCTATCATGTTTTGTTGAGAGGGCTATCTCATTCCTTTCAGCAAGTTTATTGAAATATCTGGTATAAGCATTCATTACTGTCTTTTGCCTAATAACCCTAAATCGAACCACTTCACTACTAATATAGCTAAACTCGACTTCTAAATACTCCGGTTCTGCTTCTATTGATGGGTCTTCCAATGTCATCACAGTGTGACAAAATATTTTTTTTAGCTCATACAGTAGTTCTTCATTTATACTTCCTTGAAATGCTTGATATGTGGTGTTTAGGTCTAATATATTGTCAGCATGTTTTCCTGATACTGAGATATAGTATACTTTTTCATTAATCTCAAAGATACCCTTCTTACTGCCTGTCCATTTCTTTGTGATTTCTTTGGGTAATGTAAAAGCTTTATGCTTTATCAGCGTTCGATTCACATAGATGATAAACGTTTTCATATCATACCCTCCTTAATAAGATATGTTACATTATCCTATTAATTTTATTTCCAATACCCGCTCATTTGCAATGTAGTTCGCTTCAATAGTGTCACCGGCTTTTAATTTGGAATTCCTATAAAAAGCTCCCAATCCGTCAAGTCTGCCTTTTACGTTACTATGTACCTTTGCAGGATAATCATTGCCTTCAAACCTTACTATTATATTCTGCCCTTGCGGCAAACTGCTTGTAAATGCTGCTCTGCTACCAAAGGTGATAATAAAGTAGCGTGCTTCACTTTCATTGATTTTCCTAGTCTCTTTTTTTTGTTCTACGTTTATAGCGTTGAAAGATTGTTTGATATCTTTTATAATAATATTTTTTGTTTCGGTATCAAATTCAAGCTCAATATTCAAATTTAAGTTTCCAATGATTATTGCATTACGCATTTTACAAAACCTCCTTAGTAAGTTTCTTAGTTTGATTATATTATATATTGACTATCTTGTCAATATTTTTATCATGTTATCCAAAAATATTTTATCACCGCCATTATTATCTATACAAAAAACAAACCTCCCACATACAATTTTCATACAAATGCTTGCATTTTACAGTCTATATAATCATGTTTACCAATTACAGAATATAATATGGAAAAGCCTCCTACAAAAGGAGGCATCTCAATCTACCTATGTTCTGTCACTTTATCCACTATCCCATATTCCATTGCTTCTTCCGAAGACATAAAGCAGTCCCTATCCGTATCCCGTTCAATCACCTCATGGGGTTTTCCAGTATTCTGCACTAATATCCTATTCAACTTGGACTTAATTTTAATAAGCTGTTCTGTATGGATTTTGATGTCAGTTGCTTGGCCGCCGGTGCCCCCTAAAGGCTTGTGTATCATAATTTCTGCATTGGGCAGTATGTACCTCTTCCCCTTAGCTCCTGCAGCAAGAAGAAAGGCCTCCATCGAAGCTGCCATTCCCGTGCATATGGTATGTTAATCATCAGTGCTCCCTCCTAAAATCCTATTTTGGCCTTTTGTGTGCCTTCAAGCTTCTTCTCGGCATTCAGTATCCTTGTTGCTGCACTTCTTAGATCGTCACAGGTGATAAGTTTGAGTGCATTTATATCAGGTTCAACATTTGAAAGCCTTAACGCCTGGGCTGCTATAGCATGCTGCATCAATCTGCGAGCTTCCCGGGCATTTCCGTATGACTCAGCCTTGCTTCTTTCTTTAAAAAACTCCAGTGCCACTGGTCTCCAGCCTGACTCCAGTTCATGGTCTGCATTGTCAGCCATTTTCAGCAGTATTTCCAACATCTCAAGATCAGTATAAGTTGGAAAGTCTATGCTAAAAGTCACTCTTGATGCGATGCCTGGGTTAGCATTAAGAAACTGCTTCATTTTATTGTTCTTCTCACTGACATCTCCTCCATATCCAGCCAGTATTATGAGCTTTTCCTTCCCGTGCTTTTCAAGTTCAACACAAAGCTGAGCCATAGCCTCCTGGGAGAAGGTGTCCATCTCCCCATGATTTTCTGCAGTCAGACTATATATTTCATCAAGGAAAATGGCATCATTGGCACAAAAAATCGAAGAAATCAGATGGGCAGTGTGTCCAATGTATTTTGCCTTCAGCTGGGCTGCATTGATGCTTATGAAATTTTTACCCGGAAGTAAGTTGTTCTCAAACATGATGTCCGTAAAATGTTGAGCCATCTCTGTTTTACCAACACCAGGAGGGCCTGAGAACGCAAATACCTTATTAACCCCAGAAGCTTTCAAACCTGCCTTTTCCCTTGCAGCACTGAGCTTTATTACGGCAACCGCTTCTGAAATTGTTTTCTTTACTTCATCCAAGCCGTAAATACACCTGTTCATTTTATCCACGGCACTCTCATTTACCTCTCGCTGTTTTTCTTCCTGTACATTTTTCATAGCAATCTGAGTTTTCCCCAGAAATGTAAAGTCCTCTTGTTTAAGTGCTCCAAAATCTCTCTTTTTTAGTGATATAGCCTTTTTTACCATTTGTATAATTGTCGAATTTCCTTCCCAGCAATCAGCTCTGTATTTTTTCAGCCTGTTGAGCACATCCCCCAAGTCTACCGCTTCATCTATTGTATATCCGAGTCTCGCTGCAGAAACCTTAAGCACACTTTTGCAGTATGGTGAATCCTGAGCAGGATCTTTCAGCATATATGTCTGATATTCAAGTTTGAAGCTTATATCATCAGCTAACCTGTCCAAGTTTTCGCCAAAACCGAATCCCATTGCGTTCTGCGGAACTCCAGACTGATGATCATTACTCTTTTCATATATTATATAAATATTAGAGTGAGTTTCTCCAAGCAACTTTAACTTTTCAGTAAACTGTGCCGATAGAAAATGATTTTTCTCTATTATTACTATAATGGGTATGTCATCATATTTTTTCCACCAAGGTTCAGGAGGAGTTGTATCTTGTACAGTTTGAAATCCGATTGGCCCCCTGAAAATTGGAGTATTATTGGATCCGTTATTCATAAAATACCTATCTATCTCTGCTGCCTGAATAATTGGAAGCTTATCCTCAAAGCTGATTTCATCTTCTTCATATGCTCCTCCGCATCCTGTAAGCCCTGATATGTATTTACAGGCTAATTTCCCGGTCTCCTTACTCTCACATACAATCATCAGCTTAGAAGCATAATCCTCACTTTCAACTATATCAGACAGCACCCTCAAGTGCTCTGCAATTTTAAAGTCCTCCTTCAGCACATCAAAGGTTTTTTCAGGAACCTCTATATACCGGATCTGCTGGTTGTCCTCCAGAAACTGCGTCTTAACCTCACAATCAATGAGGTGTAACTGAGCCGGCCCAAAGAGTTCAACGAAATCCTCCACAAGTGCTTCCATATCCTGTTCATCACTCTTTCTCGCGGTTTTGGTATTTATGAATGCATTTACAAAACGGAACAGCTCCTCACTATCCTCCCTGTCAGCAATTTTCTCAGCTAAATATTCTACGTACACTTCATTCTTATGCATCAAATCCAACAGTTTTTCGTAGCTGTCCGGACCGCTGATTTTTAAGGTGTTGAAAATGAACTCGACATATTCTCTATATCTTTTGCTGTTTACTTCCGAAGACATCAGCGCCCTTGCAGCAGCTGCATTTGCTGCATAACCGCAGGTTCTTTTTCTTCTGTTCTTCATCATATTTCACCCCTTTATCTTGTTAAGGAATTTAATCTGTGCTGTAATAATAACAAAACAAGCTCCCGCTTTTTCGGGAGCTTGAATTCATCATTATATATTATATTTTACTTCTCATCATACCAAGCTAAGGCTCTTGCCAGCGTATTCCTGACCTCCAAACGAAGTTCTTCCGGCTCCAGAACCTCACAGGCCGAGCTGAACTCAAGGGCCCAGTATTTCATACCCAGCATTGTTGTGTCCGGTATGGTTGCGAAAAAGTGGTTTTCACTGGTAAGATCCTTATCGAGCCGGCAGTTATCAAAACGTTCAATCACATCATCTAAAATTCTCATCTCGCATCGAAGCCTGACATGTATCTTATGGCTGTCAGCATGCATAAATACAGCGTTTTCGAGGTGCTTTTTAATATCAAAACCTTTTTCCATGTAATAATCAAATTCAAGATTGCTTCTCAACTGTGTTATCTTATCCAGCCTATAGGTACGTACTTCTTTAGTTGGTATATGATATCCCGTCAAAAAGTAGCTTCCGTATGAGCATGTGATATCATATGGGCTTACGATATAAGGATACTTTCTTACCCTTGGGACAAGCTTTTTCTCCAGATTATATTCGTTATATGTAAATTCAATGTTTTCTTTTAACTCAATGGATTTCAGGATATTCTCAAGGTTAATAAATACAGCTTTATTACGTGTTTTCATACTGCCATCAGTAACTATATTCTGCTTCAGCAGTTTTCTCTGCTCATAACTTAGAAAATCAGATAATTTTGAACACATGTCTTGTATTGCATCCTGACTGATTGCGTTAGAATTTAATAATAGTTTATGCAAAAACAATATTTCACTAAAATCAAACTTTCTTGCGGAAAGGAAATACCGTAAATTACGTTTGTATCGTCCATTCCCTATACCGTTTACAGCTTCAATAATCTTGACGCCGTCATAACGGCTTTTGAAAAAAAGATTCAATTTCTCAATGTTTTCAACCACTGTTTCAGTTTTGCTGACTATCTCATTTCCGTACCTTTTCTTCATTCCTTTCACTATTTCAGTGGGTAATAATGCGTTTGTTTCGTCTGTATGCTCTGTCATAAACTCAAGAATATACAAAGGTAACATTAGATTTGGTCCCATACAATACCCCCCAATGATTAACTTCCGCCAAGAATTACATATATTATATATGGTATTAATACAAGCTAACAAGCTGACAGGCCGATACCTGATTTACTTAAGCAGAAATTTGATCTCAACAACTGCATAGTTTTCATATTTCTTATTATATTGCTCGGAAACAAACTGAACCTTTATAACCTTTCCTCTTTGAATGGGATTCTCCATCCCCGAACTGTCCCTATACTTTAGGCATAAATGGTCACAAAGAAATTCTATGATATTCTCCTGATTTTCAGTCTTATATCCCGCAATTTCATTACTGTCAGCTTCCATACCGCTGTACTTCCCTTCCCCGTGAAAGTACTTGCATTCAATAAAATGCAGCCTATACTCATTATCCTTCTTCACAACCACGGCAATATCCGGTTTGGCATTCATCATCCACCGCGGATAGGGTACATCAACCTGCCAATTTTTCGGGTGGGCTGAACCTATACTTCCTCCGTCAATACAGGCATCAAACTTTTTCTCAATATACTCTTTCAGGGTTCTGTTAAATTCCTCCTTATCAGTGTACCAATAGTCTCTCATAAAGGCGGCTTCAAGGAATACTCCCTCAATGGAGCAATCGGTGAGGCCTATAGCCTTAAGTACATCCTTGTCCATTTCCTTTATCTTATTGTGCAGATATAGCGAATACTGCCTTTTCTCCCTGGAGATAGGGTAATAAGGATTTATGTAATCATTTAGCAGAAAAACTGAACTATCGCCGGACATGCTATTATCCGTCAGGAATACTTCATCAGATTCTTCACCAATACTCCTCTTCATCATTCCGGTAATATACATGAGAAGCTGTGATCTTTCAGGATAGCTGAAGCTGTTTAAAATATCAATGATATCTCCCATATGTGAATCATAGATGTGTTGTGCAAGCAGATAAAGATTCGATGAACAGGTTTTGCAGCCCTTGGCTGTGCATTGAGTTTTGATGTGGTTCATAGTAATCATGCTCCTAAAATCATACTTTTTGTCAGTTACTGTTGCAGAATATAATTTTCCAAGTAAAGCACCAAATAAGAAATCCAATAAAATCCTACCAAATTTTTTGCTTCATGTCCAATACTTACGGGGGTGAAGGTATTTTACAGAACTGAGGATGCTTTATTCCCATAAATATTGGATTTTTTGTATAACAACACCAAAAGTCATTTTCGAAGAATTTTGTCGAATAAAAATGAGAATTTTTAAAAGGAATGTTTTTATTGATATCGAATTCAAAATCAACAAAGCCAGGAGGTGCTTGCATGAAATTAATTAACAGTCGGTTACACAAATATATACCATATCGAGAATGCAGAACAGATTAAGAATTTTATAGAAAGTAAGATTCAAAAGCCATAAAGTATCTATGACATCGAATGTACTCTGTAACTAAACAAAAGGTAATGTAAATAATTCTGTGGGTGAATGAAAAAGTTAACTCCTTTCCGGTTTAAATTTGATTATTGCAGAAAGGAGTTTACTTTCCATTCACCCACAGACTTTCATTAGGTCATTGAATCCACAATCTTAATTCTTGCTTCTCTAAATCAATGAAGTGCTCTCACTTTATCATAATAAGCCCTTTATAAAAGCTCCGTTCTCATATATCACTTCTGCACCAGACCGCAGGGAGTCATATATTTTCACTTCATCATTTTCTGGATTAACCATTACGTATCTTGTAATTGTTTTGTCCGTCAATTTTATTGGTACGGTGAATTGTATAACTCCGTCTCTTTTGTAAGAACCTATGTCTGGTCTTAGTTTTTGACCATGCCACATAACCACACTCTCTTCTTTTGTGCTTATTCTCTTTACAAGTTCTCCGTAATATGTTTTTCCGTTTATTTCAAATGTCGGGGAATTACCGTTATAAAGTTTCTCTAAATCCAATTTTGCAACATAAAGATATGGAAAACGAGATTCTAATGTCGACTCTCTTATTATTGTATAAACAGTATTTTCGTATACTTCTATATATTCTGGATTCCACTCGAATATTTTATCTTTATTTTCTTTCGCTTTTCCATCAAAAAATTCTTTGTCTTCTCCTATTTTCTTCAGTAATCCTTCAAATTTAATGTACTGTGACATCTTATGTTCTATTATAAAATCCTTTGTAATGAATTGAACTCCATCTTTTGATTCATATGTTCCTGATTCCTTTGTCTTCATGTCAATAAACCATCCCGGATATCCTGGCAGAGACCTGTTATATTTAATTTGTCATTAATAATATCTGGAATATAATTCTTTACCACATACCTCACTTCAACCTTATAATAATCCATATCTACTTTTCCATTTTCCGGATTTAACCTGTGAACAAATACACAATACTTATCTTCATGCTGATCTTCCGGCTTTTCATATCCCAGATTTGTGAGATAGACATATCCATCATGAAATATCCAGTCATATACACTGCCATGCCTCCCATCGGCTTGCATTAACCCTGTAATATTTATTGTTTCTGCCTCTTGTGGATTATCCAAATTTATTCTTTTTATTACTTCGGGAACTGCCGCTACAAAATCATACATATCATATAAATAGTTTTTATAAATGAAATTATGCTCTGAAGTGACATATTTCTTTTGTTTATTGAGTTTTTTCAGCATTTTAACTTTCTTATCATCTTTTACCCAATTCGTGATATTGTAATTTGTAGCTGTAAGACCGATACTTCCTCCCTCTTCTTCAAGCCTTGAGACAGGAGCATGATCAGGGTCTTTTGGAATATCGATATCTTCATCTATTACAGCAGCCTCAGCTGCTTCCTCCTCATCAGAATTATTCACATCCTTAGAGCATCCGGTAATTGTAAACAGCATTACAGCAGCTAATATTATTGCCAAGATTTTTACATTTTTCATCATGTGTTTTCCTCCTTGATATCATTCTAAACAATAGTTTACATAAGTGTTATACTGTTCCAGACATTTATCTTAATAATACAAAACTTGACATACTTTAGCAACTATTTACATCCATATTATTTATAGTACCAATGTATTTCCAATAACTACTTTGCCATCCTCCTCTTGGAGCAAACCAGAACCTCCGGGTATATCAACTCCGGAGGTTCTGATTTGTTTACCCTATTTATTTCTCAATATCCCTTTTATCCTCTCAACCGTTCTGTTCCTCAATTCTGTAACTGATTCGAAATTCATGCATGTCACATATTTTTTCTCCAGGTCATCATGGATAAGCTTTGCCATTTTTATTCTCCTGACACCTTCCTCCAGCATCCGGAGGTATGTTTCCGCATCCTTTTGGAGAAGCTCTGCCTTATCCTTGAATTTGTCTTCATCAATAACAGCGTCCAGATCTATTATTTTATACGCCTTCATCTCTGTTTTGGGATTTATGGTTATTCCCACTTTCAGACCCTCAACAACCAAGGTCTGCAGTCTGTCAGGGTTTAAAGGCTGATGGTATAATTCAACCCCATAGCCCTTCATGGTATATTCATCAGCAAGAAAAGAGAGTATCTCAGTAGAGACTGTGCCTACCCCCCCTTTCAGGTAATAGCAGATATAGTTGCTCTGTATTATGCTTTCAACATAATCCACCAAGCCTTCCGGAGTTATTGAACTGTCAAAAAGATGCCTGACGGCTGCACTTTTATTAATAGTGCTGACGCCATCCACCAGCTCGTATCTCAGTTCCGTTTTAAGCTTATTCAGCTTCTCCCTGTCTACTCCTTCTCCGATAATCTCCTCCATATCGTCCTGCATTTCCTTTGCTGCCCCCAAGTACCTGTATGCGCTCTCAAACCGCTTTTTTATCTGCTTATTGCAGTTTATGATATAGTATTTATCCTTCACAAGCCGCGACTCGTCCCAATACCCTCCAAGATTCAGTATTTCACCAACCGCACCCGGGTGTTTGGGATCTACTACATGGGGAGCGGTTCCATCCAGCAGTGCGACATTTGCCTTTTTTATCACCACTCCATCCAGAGATTTGTTATCTGAAGAGCAATAATGAAGCTCTACATCATATCCCAGTTTCAGAAAATCCTCTCCTATAGTCCTCATGAAGCTTGACTTTCCTGTCCCGGGGCCTCCTTTGATTACAAATATCCTTTCTGCGTCTTCGGGTATGATATAGTCATAGAATGAGTAGAATCCCCTGCTTGTGTTTCCTCCCGGAAAAACCTTCTTTGCCCTGCCCTTTTGTGCCATGCTTATACCTCCATAAGAAAAATCAAATTACTATATCATATGCAATTCCACAGATTTATGCCATAGAGTTTGTATATCATGGACCAGGGTGAAGGCTCCTTATTCCAGGCACTTATCGAGGGTCTTTTTATCAGCAGCGCCCAGCAGGTATCCGTTTGCTCCGATTTCAAATGCATCAAGAGCATAATCCCGGCTCTCTGAGATAAAAACCACCCGTATATTACTATTGACCATCTTAACCATTCTTGCCGCTTTTAAACCGGGTATTTCTTCACATCCCAACCGGATTATGCATAAAGCCGGATTAGACTTGATAACCTTTACGATAAACAGGTCATAATCTTCGAATACTTCAACCTCTGAGATCCTCTTGTTATCGGACAGGCATTCAAGCATACGCTTAAGGCTTTCGCTTTTATTGTCCAGCACATACACATTCATAAAGTGCACCCCCATCCTGAAGGATTCAATATAATGAAATATTATCAGGAAGTTCTCCCAAAATTCTCCCATAACCTTTAAAAAGCGACAAAAAAATACACACTCTGTATTTGTTAAGAGTGTGCAGTTTCTGCATCTTTTTTTCTTAATTATAATTCCTTCATAATTTTCCGGATTTCCGGCGACGGCGATATTCCAAGCTCCCCTGATAATATCTTTTCATACTCGCGGTAATGCTTGACGGCATCATTCCTTCTGTTCATATTCAAATACAGTCTGAGCAGAAGTGATGTCGCATCTTCAAAATATGGGTCCTTCACATATATTTTTCGCAGCAGCACTTCGGCTTTGCTGAAGCTTCCTTCTTTCAAGTATCCATCGGACAGCAGCAGCATGGCGTTCGAATACTTCATTCTCAGCTGTTCACGTTTTGCTTCAGCCCATATCCAATCCCCGTCTTCAAAATAGTCACCTGTATATAGGCCTTCCAGCTTCTCCAGTATTGTGCGGCTCTCTTCAGCTGTTTTGATTTCCTTAAAACGCTCTTCAAACAGCAGAGAATCCGTTTCCGCATCACCCAGCCGCATTATGTAGTTGCCTTCTATAGCGATATGCTTTTTATCTATACCGTATTCCTGAAGGGTTTTCTTTATATAATAGATTCCGTTATGAAGCTGATGCACCGACTTTTCCGGATCTGCATCAGAATAAACAGCTTCAAGTATTTCATCCTTGGTGATAACCCTGCCCGAATTATGCAGTAAAAAAGCAAACAGCTCCTTTGTTTTTTCTGTTCTCCACTTGATCGGATCCTGCTCTTCCCAACCAATCCTGAACCTTCCGAAGGCCTTTATAGTGAGCTTTTCTTCACCCTTTTTAGGTATAGTATACTTCTGCCTTTCTATAATCCTTTGCACCGTCTTGTCAAACCGTTCTGCGGAAACCGGCTTCAAAACATAATCCAGGGCATGCAGTTCAAAAGCTTCAACTGCATACTGGTCATAAGCCGTAATAAAAATAATATCACAGTCAGGGCACCGGTCCAGTATTTCCGATGCCGCATCAATCCCCTTCAGCTGCGGCATGTTGATATCAAGGAATACCGCACGGGGTTCTATTTTATCTATCTTTTCCATTGCTTCGAGAGGATTTGTAAACATACCCGCTATCTCTATCATCGGGTAATTTCTTAATAAATGCTCAAGCCCCCTCAGCGCCGGCCTTTCATCATCAATCAAAACTGCTTTAATCATATATCAATTCCTCCTGCCATTAAGCGGAATATTCCAGGCCACCTCAGTACCCGCCCCAAGACTGCTCTTAAATTCTAGCCCCTTCCCGTAAAGCTTTTTAAGCCTGCTGTCGATATTGGCAATTCCTACACTATTTCTCTTTTCCTGCCGTAGAGTATTAAGCAGCTTTTTTGTATCCATCCCTATCCCATTGTCCTTTACCTGAAAAACAAGCTGCTTGGCTTCCTGCTTTACCAGAATATCAATTTTCCCTCCCTCCGGCTTAGGCAGTATTCCGTGTATTATCGCATTTTCTATCAGCGGCTGCAGCATAAGCCTTGGAACGTTTACCTCCAAGTCCTCCGGCACATCAAAGACTACCTCAAGCCGCTCTTCAAAACGGGCTTTTTCTATCTCAACATAAGCTTTTGCCAATTCTATTTCATTCTTTAAGGGTACAAACTGGCTTAGGTCTTTAAAATCAAAGCTTCTTCTAAGGTAGTGGCTTAAATCCGTAAGCAGGCTTCTGGCCTTGTCCATGTCGAAATACGACATAGATACAAAGGTGTTCAAGGTATTATACAGGAAATGGGGTTTGATTTGAGCCTGAAGGAATGACAGTTCAGCTGCAATTTCATTGTCATGGAACAGCTTGATCCTCTGCGCCTGTATTACCATCTGGATAAAAATAAATAAAAACAAACCCAAATAGAACACTTCACCAAAATCGTTTCTGATTAGATTTGTCCAGTACAGTATATCATGGGTATATGCTGCAAATGCAATAACCATGCTGATGACGTTCATCCAGCCGCTTTTGTTTCCATTTCTCATGCCGATTGCCGTAATTACAACAGTGCACAAATACCCTACAATCTCTATCATATTGCAGACATAGCCGGTTCTTGAATAAAAGACAGGGTTGGTAAGAATATAGAGAACCTGAAAAATAACTGCATAGCCCAGAAATATATTCTTAATTATAGTAGAAATCCTGGATGTAAAAAGCTCATGTACATATAGTATTAATAAAAACATAATCCATACACCGGAAGAATACCAGATAAGTATTACAGTGCTTAAATCCATACCCGGAATAGCTCTCGGTATCAGATATTGCCCTACCATGTCTATTGCAATTGCCGCAGTAAAGCAAAACAATGAAAAATATAAGGTATAACGCAATTCTTTTCTCAGTATGAAAACCGCAAAATAGAATAAGGCGATAATCAGCAATGCACCAATGAGAAAGATCTCCTTCCCCATGATTATATCATTGAGGTTCAGAATATTCCTGTCGGAACCCAGATACATGCTATACCAGAAACCACCCCTGGCGTAATGAAAATTTGACACTTGAATGATAATGTCAAACTCTTCGGCAGGTATCTCAAATATTACGGCCTGGGGCCTGTATTCTCCGGATTCCTCCTCAGCTGTCACTGCCACCCTGCCATTGGAAGCGATCAGCTTATCGTTGATGAACAGCTTATATGCGCTGGAGAATGCATAAGACCTGAGTCCCATAAGGGTTCCTTTTGGAAGGCTTGTCCTGACATGCAGCCTGTAAGTAGCATAGCCTGCCCCGGGCAGTGCAGCCCCATTCAGGGTGTATGTATTCCATGCATTCGGAACTTCTGCATACAGGTCGGGCTTTTCATTTTTTATTTCTTCATAGGTCAGCAATTTACTCCAGTAAAATTCCCATTCACCATCAAGCTTAATATTATTGCCGGAATCGAAATCCCAGGCTGTCAGATCCAAAATGCCGCTATCAATGCCTGAATCACCGGAGCTTATATCAGCCGAACATCCTGAAAGCAATATAATAATAACAAGAATATTAGCCAGAAAAAGTTTATTTTTTTTCATTTTTCGACCTCATCAAGGAAATTATTAAATACAAGAAGATCGTATACAGGTAAAAGCATTAGTGCTTCTAAAAATCAATATATCGATTATTTATGTCTACCAAATATTTTTGGGAGTTTCCGCCAAACCGATTAATTATCAAATCTTCTATCTCGCTCATTGCATTGCTCAAAGACGGATCATCCCCAAAGCCAACCAGCTGGAAAAAGATATCCTTACTGTCAAGAGTGGTTTTCCCAAGCTCGCTTTGCCTCCAGATCCATTTTCTTGTCTGAACATAGTTTCCGCTTTTAAAGACCAGTTCTCCTTCTTCTACCATCTCAGGCTCTTCAGATCCGAAGGGGATAAATTTATCCCCTCCCCTGCTGAAGCTGACTTCAAGATCCTCATGGATATCTGACAGGTCATGAGCACCCAATGAAATTATCTGCTCGATAGACACAGCATTGCACAAGTCAACCAGGGCATTAATTTTGGGAAGCTCCCCCCCTTTAAGTATTCTCTTGAACATAGCCTCAACAGAAGGCAGAAATTTATTGGGGTTTATTCCAGCTTTGGTCATAACCTCCCTGTACAGGGCAACATTGAGCAATGCCCTGATCTCTTCCGCCTTAACGGTTTTTCTCATATTCTCTTCTGCTTCTCTTAATCTTTTTTCATCTTCTGCGGAAGTCTCCGAATTTTTTATATTGCTTCCAACAAGAATTCCGAACTTTATTTCCGGATTAATCTCAAATACTGCTTCATCCACTGTATATCTCATTTTGTTTCCTCCGTTCCTTGGTGCCAGTCTGTCAACTTATCAACTTCTTCATACCTACCTATTATTTCATCAAGAGTATTAAATTGCATACCACAATCCGAATCAAAAAGAGCCTTTATATCTATATATGCACTCAATGCATTTATAGCTAAATTAACATTCCTTATTGCTTCTTCTACATTATTTTCTTTAAGCTTAGATTCTGCATCCAGTAATATTTCTTTTATATCTGCAGCCCATATTGCATAACGTGAATCAGTTGCCTTACAGTCACTATTTGCCTGGTCTATAGCCGCCCTATGCAATCTTGCAAATACCCATTCATTACATCCACCTTGAGATTGAAAATGGTCATTTAGTATTCTATCTGTTCCAAGTGAATTATAAAATTCTAAAACACTATTTATATAAATATTAAGTTGATCCTTCATCCGGATTCCCCCTATCTTGTAAGCGAAAAATCTATGATTCTATTCCTATAAATGGTACATAAGCTTATTTCGCCTTTTCCCTTTATTTCAAGCTTAATTGAAAATCCCCTTGAACCTGTTCCATTGAACTTTAGATAGCTTTCATTTACTGCAAAATGAAATAACCTTGAATAAAAGGATAATAGCTTCCACTCCTCAATGCGCTGTATCATATTCACAAAGAATTCCTTCGCCCCATGTAAGGTTAAATCTTCAGTCTTATACTGCTTACTCTTATTTACGGCATTCGAACTTGTGTATGCTTTAATTGCATCTAAAACAATATCAAGTTGTTTTTCATCTAATACCGATAAATCTATTCTTAAGATTTGTCTGTTATTTTCATAAACCTCTTTTCCAAAGGATAACACATTCCTAATATCAAATTTGATGTCAAAAAAGTAGTCCTTGTTAATGTCAATTTAAATTTAGGCCACTTACCGGAGTAAAATTAGGCCACCCATGAATAAAAAATTAACCGATTTCCGCCTGTTTAGCGAGAGCCTGTTTGAACCGATAGCTATCCCCGTTAATATTCAATATATGGGCATTATGGGTAAGACGGTCCAATAAGGCTGCTGTCATTTGCTCTTCCCCCAACACCTCCGTCCATTTTGGAAATTCCAAATTTGTAGTAATTATCAAGCTGCCCCTTTCGTATCTTGAGGAACAGAACTGAAATAACAACTCCGAACCTATCTTGCTGAATGGTACATATCCCAATTCGTCGAGTATAACCAGATGAGGCGCCAGTAATTGCTTCTCAAGCCGGTTTAACCTATATTCCTGTTGGGCGGCAAGCAGTTCGTTTATCAAACCTGCAGCAGTATAAAATTTTACTCTCATTCCCTGGCGGCAAGCTTCATATCCCAACGATAATGCAATATGTGTCTTACCGACTCCGGAATTACCGACAAGTATAATGTTCTCTCGTTTTTTGATATATTCTCCCTGCATAAGCTTTAGGAGCTTTGGTTTGCTTATGCAGGGGATCGCTTTAAAATCAAAACTTTCCAGCGTTTTAATAACCGGGAAGTTAGCCTGACGTATTCCCCTTTGGATTCGGTTGTTTTCTCTCTGATGGACCTCTTGCTCTAATACGCCTAATAGATATCCTTCATAGTCGAGGTTGTTATCAGATGCTTCCCTGGCAAGAGACTCATATGTCTTAGCAGCCTGAGGCATTTTAAGCTTTTTCAGGTATGCTTCCAGAAGCATTTTATTTACTGCCATTGATGGTCACCCCCTTGCATAAGGACTTTATACTTATCAAGGTTTGGCGGCGTTACAATAACTTCCGGTATGCTCTGAAGCCTGTCCTTGCTAATAGGCACAATATTATGACTTAAAACAAGAGTTTGCCCCAATATATTTAAGACTCCATCATATCCGTAGACATTGTATGCCATAGCAATTTCAATAGCATCAGACACCTGATCTGGAGGATAATCTCTGTGCAGCATCAGTATTTTCACGAATTCCCGATTGCCATTATGATTCCTTGCTAATAAATGCCGACGATATTCTTCGTAAATGGGCGGAAGAGTTTGGGGTTTGTATACTTTTGTGTTCCCTAATGCCCGCGACTTTTGCAGCAGCAGATCAAGATAGTGATCCAATTTAATGCTCTCTTGGTTACGCCCATATATCCTTGGATGTTCTGCAATAACCATCCCTTTTGTAATAATATCAACCTCTTCAGCTGAAGCTTTTATTGTAACCCTTTCCCCGACATATGAAGTAGGAACCGAATATCGATTCGTTTCAAATTGAACCATAGAGTATCGGTTTACTTTAGCCTCCTTGTACCTTGCTCCATCAAATCTTATTGCCGGCAATGGCCTTAAGGCTGCTTTTTCGTCCTCCCATTTTGGATTAGCCTCTAACAATTTGAGGCATTCGTTATGTAAATATTGGTTTAACTCATCAAATGAATCAACATCCGGATAAGGTACGAAAAACTTCCTGACGGCCTCCTTGCCTGCATTTTCAACCCCACCCTTCTCATTACCACGGGCAGGTCTGCAGAATGTGGACTCATAAAGGTAATGTGTCCGTAGGGATATGAACTGCTCTTGTTCTTCCCTGTCACTGCCTTGGAGTACCTTTTTAACTGCGGTTTTAAGATTATCGTATGCTATTTTGTATGGCGTTCCATTCATAAATTCAAAGCATCTGATATGACCATCAAAAAAAGCTTCCTGTTTTTCAAATGGGTATGCCCTAACATAAAAACCGCCTGACCCTCTTAGTTTCATAACGAATATATGTGCTCTGGTTTCCTTCCCTCTGAGAAAAAAATATCCTTCTGTCCAATCGACTTCGGCATAGGCACCCAACTCGAATTCTAATGGCAGGAATGCCTCTCTTTGCTTCCTATACTCTTTTCTAAGGTAATCAGACAGGGTATTATATCCGCCTGGGAAACCTTCCTTCTTTAATATTTCAAATATCTTAGTTCCTGTATGCCGTTGCTTTCTGTGCCTACTCTTATCATCCTCTAAAATCTGCTTTATCATAGGTATGTATGGACCTAACACCGGATGCTTACGATCCTCTATTAACTTATATTTGGGGGGCTTTGGTTCTTCTAAGGAAATATATTTTGATATTGTGTCCCTGTGGACTCCGGATCTACGGCTTATTTCTCTGATACTTAACCCTTCCATGAAATACATTTTTCTGATATCCTCTAATTGAGCCATCTTAATCATACCTTTCCTCCCATATGAAAATGTGTAGATAACATAATCATACAGGAAATTTGATTAGGGTGGCCTATTTTTCAACCGGTATGTGGTACAATTTTAGAGTAGCATTAACAGTCCTCAAGTCCTCTTTCTCCAACATCTATTTTATTAGCCTCCAAGTCGACTCTGCATTGATATAAAATCCATTGTCTGTTTAATGATACAATTAGTTTTTGTTCTTCAGTAAGAATATCATAATATTGAGCCAAAAATGAATGCATCTGTTCCCAAGAAATATGTATAAACTCATTTTTTATGAGTTCTTTACCTTTTTTAGCTTCAATAATAGTTTTCGGTTCTGTAATTTCAGTGAAATCATTTTCCTCTGTAAACTGTGTAAGATATATAAAATATACCTTTCTATAGCTACCATCTTCTACGACAGCATTATAGTATGTGCTGATTTGTCCATCTGTTGCACTAAAGTAATCATGTACTTTCACTTCTATCATCAAAGCACATTTTTCCCCTGAATCCGTAAACTCTATAAATATGTCTATAGAACCTTTATCGTTATATGAGCATTCTCTGCTAACGTAAATATTTTCCGCTAGTATATTAAATTGATACTTTATAAGTTGTGCAACAATTTCTTTATGATTATCAAATATATCATAAATCATATAGCTTGAAGATATTTCCGAATGAAATATTGGTGTCAATCCAATTCCATTGTACTCTTTCATAGCTTGTTCTCCTCAATTACAAACCCGCTCCAGCTATCAGAATATTGTAACAAAAGGGTCAGTGGTTCTTCATGTGTAGCACAAGAACGATTATCCTCTACATACTGCCCATCATGATATACAATCGCCTGTACTTCTTCCTCTGTTAAGCTGATATACTGCAGTGCCAAATATATACTGCGGACCGGGACGCTCATATAGGTCAGATTATAATTAAATCTATATGGAATGCTGACAGGATATCCGTATTGCTTTTGCTTTGCTGTTGGTTCATTTATAAGATACTGGGGGTTCCCCGGCATACCCACTTTCCCTAAGTCATGCAGCAATGCAACTATCACACAGCTTTCATCAGTTATTTCCGGTGCAATAGCAGTCTTAATCTTAAGAATAGTTTCTGCGACATTTATTGAGTGCTCTAATAGGCCACCTTCCTTGCAAAGATGAAACTTTGTACTTGCTGGTGCGGATAGCCAGGTAGTCTCTTTTTCCATAAAATTTATCAGCCTGTCGAATTGCTCTTTTCGATCTACAACAAGGGATTTTATGTGTTTATATCTTTCCAATACATTCTCATTCATAGATATACTCCTTATAATTTGGTTTTTAATGTATTGCTTTTTTGTTATAGTCAATATCCGAAGTTCAGTATCGTACTCAATTTATTTAGTATACGTTCCTTGGTGCCAGTCTGCCAGTTTATAACTTCTCCTCATACAAGCTAACAAGTTGGCAGACTGGCACCTCTTTTTTCAAAGCCCATTTTTATTCATTACAGGAATGCTCGTTATATATTAAAAATTCCTTTGGCTTATAGCCTCATACAGCTTACTGCAGATACCTTCAATATAACCGCGCCTAACTATTACAGACAGCCATTCCTGCGGAATGCTCCCATAGCCATAGTACAGCCCTGCAAGCCCTCCGGCAGCTGCTGCCACAGTATCCGTATCTTCACCAAGGTTGACTGCCGTCAGGACACATTCCTTGTAGTCATTTGTGTTCAACAGGCACCAGGCCGCAGCTTCGAGGGTATCCACCACATAGCCGCTGCTTTTTATATCCTCCATGGGAACTGAGGCGAAAGACTTATTATTAAGCCTTTCATAATGACTCAGTTCATCACTATACTCTTCATGCCTTCTGTAAAATTCAACCGCTTTACTGATTCCGAAGCTTACTGCCGTTGAAAGTTCTGTGCTTCCCATTAACATAGCTGCAATGGAACAGTAGATTCCGCAGGCAATAAGGCTGCGCTTATGTGCATGCGTGAGAGAAGATACATTATGGATTATCGCCATTGCCTCATCATTTTCAGTTATTTTAGCACCGTAATTGTCTTTAAGGTAATACACTATGGGCAGTATTCTCATAAGTGACCCATTTCCGTTGTCATGGTCGCTAAGCCCTCCGCATTCCAAGGGTGCTGATCCCGATAGAAACCTCATGAGTGCTTTACGTGTTGCATTTCCTACATCAAACACTTCTCCATGGGGTGCATATTTCCCTTCCTCAAACCACAGTATAAACCTTTTCATAATGTCGTTATAGTCAAGTCCTTTGGAAAGGCTGTCTGCCAGGCAGAGAGTCATGCTGGTATCATCCGACCATGTACCTGCCGGTTGATTGTATGTACCATAAGAACGCATACCTGTCACGGGATTTTTTCTCAACATTTCCCTGCCCGTGAATTCAACCGGCACCCCCAAGGCGTCTGCAACACACAAGCCCATTATTCCGTCAAGTACTATGTTTGACATAGTCAGGCCCTCCTCTGGCATTGGCAAATACCTAGCTGTGCTTTACTTTCTCATTGATTCCGGTTTGCCTTCATATTTCAGCCAATATATCAGCAACATATTCAACTTCCTCTTTAATCCACACCTCAAAATACAGCCAATCACCTGAATTCACCCATAACAATCTTTTCAATGCTATTACAGAAATTGCTCCAATTTCTCGGAAAAGCATTTGCTCCGTTACTTTCAAATAACCCTCCTTCGGTTTTGATAGTCACTGACCAACTTGTCCCATCAAGGATTGGCACAAAGTATTCCTTTTCCCATTCTAAAATCCGAATACTTTCCATTTCAAAGCGAAATTTTTCAATTGCTGTATCTTCTATTATTAGTTCCCTGTCACTTATAATCTCATATCCGCCTTCAAGGTTTTTATAGGATGCTGTTTTATTTTCCAAATCAATATATACCTGATATGAACTGCCAAAATAACCGCCCACAGATGCCTCTACAGTAAGAATCCTATTCTTCTCATTTAAATACACTTTTCCGCTCTCTCTAATAAACATATGGGGATATTTGCGTATTCGGGCACTAACCTGATTAGCCGGCACAGGGTTTCCATCCAATCTCCTATATAATCCTTTTTCATTTACTTTCGCAGTTATTTCTGAAACTTTAGCAGGACCACATTCATTTATAACTCTCTTTATCGCTTCGTGTAAAGTAATATCATCAATAGTGTCAGGCTTTTTTACAGAGGCCAATCCAATCCCTCCTCCTTATTAATCACACTCTTCAAACCTATTAACTAATTTCCCCTCTACCTTTACCTGCTCTAGAAACATCGCAAGGGGTCTAACCCATATTCCTTGTTCTCCATACAGAGCCTGATAAACTACGAGATCCTCAAGTGTTTCAGAATGCTTTGCCAAGTGCAGAACAAGATACTCATTCCCTTTAAAATGCCTATATTTCTTGCCTACTTTTATAGTGCGTATAGTTGCCTGCTTATCCTTTACAAAAACTACTGACTGCCCAAGGTTCAACTCTCCAACTTTCCAACCGGCATTCAGCCAAGCATCTGCCTGAGAATGACCGCCGTTTGCCCACCAAGCAGGATATTTATATGCTGAAGCAGGCAGCGGCTCCCCTATAATTCTTTCTACCTCCGAGAATGTTAATGTAATTTGAGAAGCAGATTGTCTGTCTAAGTATTTTTCAAGTAGATAATATTTACCTGCATTACTCACATTCTTCACTTCCTTATAGCCATTATTTACAGGCTTCTTTTCAACAGCATAGATATATTTTCCTGAAGTGGCATTCCACTCAGGCTCATACTTTTTTATTAAGCTCCTCTCAACTTCAAACCTATTCTCAGTTTCATAGAACAAGAGATAGACTTTAGAACCATTTTTAACTTCCTGTAATATGTATGAGTTTATCTTGCAGTTAGTAGACTGCCCTCCCACATAGCAGTTTCTGGGAGAAATTTGACCATACCCAATGTTATATCTGCTGCTTAAGTTTTCGCACTCGCCAACATACTTGACTTCATCATCGATTTTAAGAATATAGACTCCTGCTTTATTTATGCCATTGGGGATCTGAAATTTACAAAATGGACCTTTGCCATACTTATTAAGTTTTTTATCGTCTGCATTTT